>JAWVZH010000025.1:0-26315 GCA_033722295.1 Saprospiraceae bacterium | reverse complement strand
ACGGTTCAGTCGATTTATATATTCTTTCCACTAAGTCGATACTATCCGCCCAGACCTGTAATTTCCTGAAATCTCTCATCGTGCAACAAGTGTTCTCTGACTAAAAAACGAACATACTTACTCCAATATTTCAAAAGAAACTATTGAACCGCAAACAAAATGCCGAACTCCTCACTTACATGAATAACCATTTTCCATCATCCATCCTCCTTCGCCTTCGAGCTTCGGAGGACGCCGTCTTCCATTATCCATCCTCCTTTATCCATTTTCTATTTTCCCCAAAAGTCGTGTCATCTTCTTTTCCACCGTCTCATAGTCCGGTAATTCTTTCCCGCCGAATACGATGACCAGCTCCAGGCATTTATTCATTGATCTGAGCTTATCCCGCAGTGGTGGAGCATGGAGGCGAAAGGCTTCCCGCATCAATCGTTTGATCCGGTTTCTAGTAACGGCCTTTTGAAAGTTCTTTTTTGAGACTGTGAAAGCGATCTGAAGATTCGATCCGTTAACCGGCTCTTCTCTGATGCGGTATCTGGCAAATAAGGGAGCAAGTGAGATAGCATGTCCCTTTTGAAAAAGTTCAGATATAGTACTGGAAGATTTGAGGCGTTCTGATCTTGGGAAAGAATATCGACCCTTCACCTTTTAATATTGGAAGGTCCCGCCTACTTCAATCGCGATTCGCTGGAAACAGACACCTTAGCACGACCTTTGGCTCGTCGGCGATTCAGTACCTTTCTCCCATTCTTAGAACTCATCCTTGAACGGAAGCCGTGCTTGTTCGATCTCTTTCTTCTCGATGGTTGAAAAGTTCTTTTCATCTTTTAATTCTTTACAGCTTTAGGTCTTTTGTGCTAAATGACAAAAGGAGTGCAAAGATAAGAGTTCTGATATCTATTCTCAAACTGTTAGCCAAGAAAATGTCACTAAGATGCCTGATATCAAAAACCAGGCATCCAGTCGACCGATCCTAGCTGTTCATTGAGATCAGGAACTCCTCGTTGTTCTTGGTATCCTTCATATATTTCTTGAGGAAACTCATCGCTTCATCCGGCTTCATATCTGCCAGGTGGTTGCGCAAGATGAACATGCGTTGCAATGAACTCTCATCGAAGAGCAATTCTTCACGTCTTGTACTGGATCTCGTAAGATCGATAGCAGGATAGATACGCTTGTTGGCCAGACTTCTGTCGAGCTGAAGCTCCATGTTGCCCGTACCTTTGAATTCCTCGAAGATAACCTCGTCCATCTTGGATCCTGTTTCGGTCAGTGCCGTCGCCAGGATGGTCAGAGAACCTCCGTTCTCAATATTCCTTGCCGCTCCGAAGAATTTCTTGGGCTTTTGCAAGGCGTTGGCCTCTACACCACCGGACAACACTTTACCACTCGAAGGTGCTACCGTATTGTAGGCTCTTGCAAGCCTGGTAATGGAGTCGAGAAGTATCACTACATCATGACCGCACTCCACCAGACGCTTGGCCTTCTCGATAACGATGTTGGCCACTCTCACATGATTATCCGCGGGCTCATCAAATGTCGAACTGATCACTTCAGCTTTGACGCTACGCTTCATATCCGTTACTTCCTCAGGTCGCTCATCGATGAGCAAGACCAGCATATAGCACTCTGGATGGTTGCCGGTAATAGCATTGGCCAGATCCTTGAGCAAGAACGTCTTACCGGTTTTTGGCTGTGCTACGATCAAACCCCTCTGACCTTTGCCGATCGGGGTAAAAAGATCGATCATTCTGTTGCCATAATCCTTTCCAAGTGGGTGTGAGGTCAGCTTGAACTTCTCCTGAGGGAAAAGCGGAGTCAGATAATCGAAAGGTACACGCTCCCTTATCTTTTCAGGGGCTAAGCCGTTAATAAGCGACACTCTGAGCAAGGCAAAATACTTCTCGCCCTCCTTGGGTGGTCGGATCGCCCCTTTTACTGTATCACCAGTCTTGAGACCAAATAATTTGATCTGTGAAGGTGACACGTAAATGTCATCTGGTGAGGTCAGATAATTATAATCTGCAGACCTCAAAAAACCATACCCGTCAGGCATCATTTCCAGAATGCCCGCACCTTCCACTACTCCATCGAGATCAATATTAAACTTTGACTTTTCAGGCTGCTTATCCTTTTTGTTATCCTTTCTCTGATTCTTCTGATCGTCTCCGCCCTTGTCCCCGGATTTTCCTCTGGATTTCTTCTGATCCGACGCCTGGCCACCATCGTTCTTACCCGATTTATGGTCATTCTTACCATTGGATGAGGAATTGGATCCTGATCTCTGGGACCGGCCTTTTCTTTCGGGCTTGTCCTCTTTCTTGCCGGACTTGTCATCAGCGCGAGAGCCGGAGTCTTCATTCTTTCGGTCTCTGGAGCGAGAGCTGGTTTCTTTCTTAGATTTTTGAGCCTTATCATCGGCCTTTTTATCCGAAGTGTCCTGCTTATTTTCCCCTGTGAGGGCCTGTTCATCCAGAATCTTATAGATCAGCTCCTGCTTATTGAGCTTCTTATAGCCCTTGAGATCTAAACTTTCAGCCAAATCCCTCAATTCTGGTACCAGCATGTCGTTAAGCTGCAAAATATCGTACATAGTTTCTTTATTTCTGATTAATCACTCATCCGTAGCATCAATCTTGAAAATCCTGACTGGGAAGAGAATAGTGATAAGAAATGTAGGACCGATCAAACGTCGGCCACTGCAAAAATAAGTATTTTTTCCAATCTATGATATCTTTGTTAACCATAAATGTCTTCTGTGGTTGCGAAGCAGCGGCAGGAGTCCTTCATTTTTATAAAAAACTATCCTTCTTTCATGCTGGAGATCAATAGAATAAGGCAAAACAGGGACGATGTCATCACGACCCTAAAAAAACGCAACTGGTCTGCCGACCAGATGATCATCGTCGATAAGGTCATAGACAAGGACGATGAAAGAAAACGCGTACAGACCGAGCTGGATCAGATGAATGCGCACAGTAACAAAAAGTCCAAAGAGATAGGTCAACTTTTTGCCCAGGGCAAAAAAGAAGAGGCCGAAGCGCTGAAAAACGAGATCGGCCAGTTGAAAGGCCAAATGAAAGAACTGGAAGATCAACACAGAGAGGTCAAACAGGAACTGGAAGAATTCCTTCTTCAGATCCCCAACATTCTGCATCCTTCCGTACCAGAAGGCAAGGGAGAGGAGGATAATGAGGTCTATAAGTCCTGGTCCGAAGGGTTGCCAGAGCTCGATGATAAGGCCAATGATCCGCACTGGGAACTGGCCGAAAAATACGATCTCTTCGATCTGAAACTGGGCGCCAAGATCACCGGCTCAGGATTCCCGTTGTACCGAAATAAAGGTGCCAAGCTCCAGCGTGCCCTGATCAACTTCTTTCTTGATCAGGCGATAGCTGCGGGTTATGAGGAGATCCTCCCGCCCCTTATTGTCAATGAGGATACGGCAAGGGCAACAGGACAACTGCCTGACAAGGAAGGCCAGATGTATCATATAACTGAGGAGGACTTTTACCTAATTCCTACAGCGGAAGTGCCGATCACCAATATTTTTCGGGATGTCAAATTGAAGACCTCTGATTTTCCGGTAAAGCTTACTGGCCATACGCCTTGTTTCCGGCGAGAAGCGGGCAGTTATGGTGCCGATGTCAAAGGATTGAATCGTGTGCATCAATTTGATAAGGTAGAGATCGTTCAGATCGATCATCCGAACAGATCCTACGATACGCTAGATGACATGCTCGCTCATGTTGAAGGCTTGTTGAAAAAACTGGAACTGCCCTATCGTATTTTGCGTTTATGTGGTGGTGATGTTGGTTTTACTTCGGCATTGACCTATGACTTCGAGGTTTATTCTGCCGCGCAAAAGAAATGGCTGGAAGTGAGTTCTGTTTCTAATTTTGAGACTTTCCAGTCCAACAGGATGAACCTGAAGTTCAAAAATGACGAAGGCAAGAACCAACTGGCACACACACTGAATGGAAGTGCCCTGGCGTTGGCCCGTATCGTAGCCGCATTGCTCGAGAACAATCAGACGCCCGAAGGCATTAAGATACCAGCAGTGTTGCAGCCTTACACTGGGTTCAATATTATTAAATAAGAAAAAAGATATCATGACAGGATACATGGGATACTTTGTAATAGCGATAGTACTTTCCATAGCAGGCATGTACATCAGCAGTAAGCTGAGAAACAAATTCAGAAAGTACAGCCAGATGCCGATCGATGCCGGTTTATCCGGTGCCGAGGTGGCACAAAGAATGCTGGATCATTATGGCATCAATGATGTCAAAATAGTTGAAGGCCAGGGATTTCTTACGGATCACTATAATCCGATGTCCAAGACAGTCAGTCTGAGTCCCCAGGTTTATAGAGGGCGCAATATCGCTTCAGCAGCTGTTGCTGCTCACGAATGTGGTCATGCCGTTCAGCACGACACAGCGTACAGCATGCTGCAATTCAGATCCAAGATGGTGCCTCTCGTGAAAGTGGCAAGTATGGCCCAGCAATGGCTTCTGCTGGCAGCATTCTTATTATTTGGAACCTTCCCTCAACTGATGCTCATCGTGATCGCCGCTTTTGCGGTGACCACCATTTTCAGTTTTGTCACCCTACCCGTAGAGTTTGATGCCAGTAAGCGAGCCCTGGTATGGCTCGACAATACAGGGATCACCAGTGGTCAGGAACATAAAGGAGCGAAGGATGCCTTATGGTGGGCTGCTATGACCTATGTTTCCGCCGCTCTATCATCGCTCGTAATGTTACTTTATCTTATATTGCGGTATTCCGCCGGTGAATAATGGTTTAACCTTTAATCCGAAACGATTATGAGTGATATGACTATTGAACAATTCCTTCAGAAAGGAAAACAAAGCATGGAGGACAGCATAGAACACCTCAGGAAGGAGCTTGCCAAGATCAGGGCGGGTAAAGCGTCACCTTCCATGGTCAATGGCCTGATGGTAGAGCACTACGGCACTCAGATGCCGATCAACCAGGTCGCCAACGTGAACGCAGTAGATTCCAAGACCCTGGCCATTCAGCCGTGGGACAAGACGGCGCTAGAAGCCATAGAAAGAGCCATTTTCGAGGCTAATCTCGGTGTCACTCCTCAAAACGATGGTGAATTCGTTCGCATCACTATGCCGGCCCTTACCGAAGAAAGGAGGAAGGAACTGGTAAAATATGCAAAAGGCCACGCGGAAGAATCTCGTGTCAGCATTCGGAATATCCGACACAAACTGATGGACTTTATCAAGAAAGAAGTTAAAGAGGGCTACCCCGAAGATGCAGGCAAGAGGAAAGAAAAACAGGTCCAGGATATGGTAGAAAAATATTCCAAAGAGATCGAAAATCTGCTGGAATCCAAAGAACAGGATATTATGACTGTTTAGAGCGTGTAGCGTGTAGCGTGTAGCGTGTAGCGTGTAGCGTGTAAGGTTAGCTTTTCTATTAAATTTTCGAATTAAAACTGTGACCAACTATTGACAATCGCGGCTATTCTGCTCCCAACGGCCGAAAACCGGATCAGCCAATTACCTCATTCCTAATACCAAGTACAGAGTGCGCCGATACTCTAATAGCCAACGCCTTAGACTCCCGAAGGGACGACTCAGTTAGCTGCTGGCTCTTAGCTACTGGCTTCTGGCATCCTGAAGTTCGCATAGACTAATGGGTAAACATCAGTTAACAGGTATTTGGTCTTAGGAAATATCACCACTTGCCCTAATGGCCGACTTCCTGATCACCGGAGCGGCCGAATACCAGACTACCTGCCATCTGCCTCCTGTCACTTGTCACTCGTCACTTGAAAACTGATCAGACCTTAGCCTTCATCTTCTTCTTCAGGGCATTCATCTCATCCCTGTATTGAGCAGCAGTGATAAAGTCGAGTTCCTTGGCCGCAGCGCGCATTTTACGCTCGGTTTCTTCGATCAGTTTCTCCATCTGGTCGCGATCCATATACTGTATCAAGGGATCGGCCGCACTGGTCGCCATTTCGGGTTCCACATACGCCTTCTTTTGCTTCGGACCTCGTATATCCAGGATGGATTTTTTATTGAAGATCTCCTCCCTCGATCTCTTCACAGTCTGAGGTGTGATGTCGTGTTCTTCATTGTAAGCCATCTGTATTGACCGACGGCGATTGGTTTCGTCGATGGTCTCCTGCATGGATTCGGTGACCTTGTCGGCGTAGAAAATGACCAGTCCATTGACATTTCTAGCTGCTCGCCCGGCTGTTTGTGTAAGCGAACGCGTATTTCTCAGAAATCCTTCCTTGTCGGCATCCAGGATCGCTACCAGGGAAACTTCAGGAAGGTCAAGGCCTTCCCTCAGCAGGTTGACACCAACCAATACATCAAAATCACCCAATCTGAGGTCCCGGAGGATCTCGACCCTTTCCAAGGTGTCCACTTCGGAATGGATATAACGGCAATTGATGTCTACTTTGGCCAGGTATTTAGCCAGTTCCTCAGCCATCCTTTTGGTCAGGGTTGTCACCAGAATGCGTTCTTCCCTGTTCTTGCGTTTCTGTATCTCATCCAACAGGTCATCGATCTGATTGATACTGGGACGAACGTCAATAGGTGGGTCCAGCAGACCAGTTGGACGGATCACCTGTTCGACAATCACCCCTCCAGTTTGTTCCAGTTCATAGTCCCCCGGCGTCGCACTGGTATAGATCACCTGGTTGATCAGGGATTCGAATTCTGCGAAGTTCAAAGGTCTGTTGTCCATAGCCGAAGGCAGACGAAAACCGTAATTCACAAGGTTGAGCTTCCGCGCTCTATCACCACCCCACATACCCCTGACCTGGGGGACGGTGACATGGCTCTCATCGATGATCATGAGATAGTCATCGGGAAAGTAATCGAGAAGGCAGAAGGGTCGTGTACCTTGCTTTCGGCCGTCAAAAAAACGCGAGTAATTCTCAATACCGTTACAATAGCCCAGTTCCCTGATCATCTCCAGGTCAAAATTGGTTCTTTCCTTTATCCGCTTGGCTTCGAGGTATCGACCTTCGGACTCAAAATATTTCTCCTGTTCGTAGAGCTCATCCTCGATCTCGATAATGATCTCCTTGAGTCTGTCCTTCGGTGCGATATAAAGATTGGCAGGAAAGATCGCCGCATGCTCAATGGATTCTATGCGCTTACCCGTTTCATTCTCTATTCGTTCGATCTCTTCGATCTCGTCACCGAAGAAAATGATCCGGTAACCAAAATCCACATACGGCAGGTTGATGTCTACAGTATCTCCACGCACTCGAAAGGTCCCTCTCTTGAAGTCGGTTTCAGTTCGACTGTACAGGCTTTCTACCAATTTATACAGAAAAGCATTCCTGGAAATTGTATCTCCCTGTTTTATCCGGATGATGCCATGCTTGAAATCCTCTGGATTACCCATACCGTAGATACAAGATACGGATGCCACAATGATCACATCCCGCCTGCCCGAAAGCAATGATGATGTTGCTCTCAATCGCAATTTGTCGACTTCCTCATTGATTGAGAGGTCCTTTTCGATATAAGTATCCGAAACCGACATATAGGCCTCAGGCTGATAGTAGTCGTAATACGAGACAAAGTACTCGACAGCATTGTCAGGAAAGAATTCTTTGAACTCCCCATAGAGCTGTGCTGTCAGGGTCTTGTTGTGAGTCAGTATCAACGTAGGCCGATTGAGCTCGGAGATGACATTTGCCATGGTAAAGGTTTTACCCGACCCGGTCACACCGAGGAGGACCTGGGCTTCTTCTTCCGAACGGATACCATCCACCAGTTGCTTGATCGCCTGGGGTTGATCTCCGGTGGGTTCGAATTTCGAAGTGATGTTAAACGGCATACTGGGATTTAACGCATCAAAACCGGATAAGATTTCAGGAAAGGCATGGGACTCACAGAATTATTCCTTCACCAGCGTAACATGCTCCAATCGACCCGATCTGTTCATCTCGAACTTCAGAGTGTCTTCATTGATCTTCAGGATCTTGACCATTTTTTCAGCCATCCCTTCTTCCGTGGTGAAGAGATTATTTCCGGCGACGCGCCATTCGCCGGTCTCGGTCTGCGATCCGTAATCCACTTTATATGTATCGTCCGCATTAAAATCGAAATCCATCTGGCGGCCCTTGACTTCCTGGCCTGTGCTGACAATGCGCCATTCGACCATCTCCCATTCGCCGATTATCAGGGGCTTGTTTGTCTCAAGATAACACGAAACAAGAAGGAAAAATATTAATGGTAAACTGTACTTCATGGTTGATTTATTAATCTCAAAAACATCAAAATACAGAATTAGGATCAGCAATCCCAGAATGTATCATGCGCAAACGATCCAAAATCTCTAGTTGCTGGCGTTCAGAAAGCGGTATCGCCTGTTCTCTTTCTCCCAGATCACCACCACAGGATAAAGCTCTCCCCTGACACCCGGGGGAATGTCTATTTCGGATTCAAACTTTACGACCTCGCCTTTCAACCATGCACCTGAGTGAAGCGAGCGTCCAAAAATATGATCGGCAGCCTCCCCTCTCAGGATCCTCTTGTGAATATATTCCGGATAGTGTTGATTTCTGAATGTCCACTCTGGATAGGCAGAATGATCAGTTGCATATTGAGGTGCCACATAGCCATCTTCCATCAGGTACACCGAGATGTGGTATTCAGGGCCAGACAGGTCAACCAGGGCTCTAACACTCCCCGATACCTTCATGACCTCCTCAGAAACACTGTGGGCATGGTAAATACCGATAGTACTTTCCCTTTCAAAGGCTTCTTCAAGACTAGAAACCTCATCATTATTGACCCTGAATGAAGGAAACTCCTGGATGCCAAAATGAGAAATGAACTTATAACCTACAGCGGACTTCATCTCGTCATTATAATGCACTTCGATGCCTATTGCTTGAGGATGTGCGTTCAACGCCTCTCTCATGGTGATAGCGCCTTCACTACCACACGGCGGACACCATGTGCCGGTGAACTTGAAGAACAGCGCATGCTGAACCGTATCAGCGAACACGCAGTCAGCATTCTCTCCGGGGTTCAATGCACCTGGCATATTGCAATTCTCTTCCTTTTGACAAGATGCCATCAGGAAATAAAAAAGGAAAAAAGCGATCGATAATCGCATAGGTATCACATTACTCATGTAAGTATAAGCCTCTAGGGTAACAATTCGCTGCTCGTTACCGAAGATATTATGAATAGAGCCGACTTGTTCTAGAAAGGGAGATGGGACTCAGGACTTGTCTGCGTCCTCTTTGATCTTCTTGGGCTCCTCTTTCATACCCTCTTTGATCTCCGTCTCTATGGAAGCTTTGGCGCTGTTGAATTCCCTGATACCCTTGCCGATCCCTCGCATTAATTCGGGGATCTTGCGACCTCCAAACAGTAATAACACTGCAAGGAAGATGAGTATGAATTCGTAGCCGCCTGGAAGAAATGCTAAAAACATGAGTTTAGTCTATTTAGAAACGTAAAGTTACAAACAAAAACGCTGTCATGCTTAAAAGTTCATAAGCGAAGCTTTGTAACCCGTCATATCTATTTCTTTAATCCTATCTCTCTTAATCGTTCATCGAGATATTCACCCGCTGTGATAGGTTCATATTTACATGGGTTATCCTTTGATACGCAATTTTCGAGACACGACAGGTCCATTTCACTTCTCGGATGCAGGAAGAATGGTATGGACAATCTGGGAATGTGCCACATTTCCTTTGGCGGATTCACCACCCGGTGAGTAGTGGATTTAAGGTAATCGTTGGTCAGTCTTTGCAGCATGTCACCCACATTGACGACGATCTCGTCATTTTCAGGGATGACATCTTGCCATTCATCATCTTTATTCAAGATCTGGAGCCCGCCTGCGGAGGCCCCGACAAGCAAAGTGATCAGGTTGATGTCCTCGTGTTGTTCAGCTCGAATGGCGGAGTCAGGCTCCTGGATGATGGGTGGATAATGTATCGCACGCAGGATACTGTTACCATCTTCGATCCATTGATCAAAATATCCTGTATCCAGTTCCAGGTGGTCAGCGATTGCTCTCAGAAGCCATCCTCCTGAGGACTCGAAGGCCCTGTATAATTCCAGACCGGTCGAAACAAATTCAGGGCGATCCCCGACATGGACGTTGTCGGGATACTCTTCGTGCATCTCATGGTGGCCAGAGAGTTCCTGACCGATCTGATAGAATTCCTTAAGGTCCGCAACATTTGAATGCTTTGCATGCTCCTTTCCGAAAGATGTATATCCTCTCTGACCCGAAAGGCCCTCCAGTTCGTACTTCTTTTTGACCTCGGCGGGAAGCGAGAAGAACGCTTCGGCTTCAGCATAGAATTTTTCCACCAGAGACTTTGGTATGCCATGGTTGATGACACCAACAAATCCATAAGTATGAAAAGCCTCGCCAAGTTTTTCTACAAATTCCTCTTTAGAATCATCATTTCCGTCGCGATACAGACTCAGATCCACCAGAGGTATTGCTCGATTACCCATTGATTGTCATGTTTCAAGTTCTGCTCAAAGATACGATTTGACAAAAAGACTGGAAGTGCCACCGAATATTGAGTTTCAGAAGCTCATTTCCTTTTTGGCTTATATTTTGCCCTGTCATAGATGGTCTGATTGTCCATGTTTAACATATCCGTAAAACTCAACCCCGGATTGTTCTCCATAAAGGTATCGACAATGCGGTATCCCGTAAAGGCCGCAGTGCGGCCCGGAGATTCAGCGGGCATGCCATGCGAAGTAGGAGCAGGACGCAAATATTTTCCATAATTATTCAGGTCTGTTTCGTAGAGGAGTTCACGTTCTATAAAAAAGTTCCACATCTCGAATTCGTTATCCTCACACCACTGCAGCTGTTCCGGCGTCATCTCAAAAACCGCCGTATCGCTGATCTCGGCACATACAGCTTCCAGAACATAGAGGCGCTTGCCCTCTCTGATCATGCTGTTGAGCATGTTCTTTTCCAACGGTGGACCGGACAGATCATCCAGTATAGCATTGACCGATTTGGTAATAAGATGATCACGATTGAAGGTCCTGCTGTTATACTCGGAAAAAACCGGGTTATCATGTGCCAGGCTGACATAGGGAAAGGCCTCTCCGAGGAAGAATCCCAGACTGACACCGACCGCATCCCTCGAATCCTTGTTTTCGAATAAGAAATTGGCCAGCGCGAGGTTGGACTGCAGGACATAAAGGTGAGGTGAAGTGTGATCTGGGAAATAGTGATGATAAAAGGCCATAGCCATTTTCCATTCCTCCTCGATACCCTGGACATCAGGATAGATTGAATCTATAAGTTGAGATATCTCCTCCGTGGCTTCCAGACCGATATAATCGCTGAATCCTTGTCTCATCTTGCTCGTATCGTCCTGAGGCAAACCCAAAATATGGTGGAAAAAGATCTCGCTCATCACCGGATGTGTCTCAAATGCCGCCTCGATTTTCTGGGTATCCCTCGCATACGGCCTGAAATCAATCACCCGTGCATCGGTATCTTCGACTGACACAGAAGGAATATTCTTACCTTTGTCATCGTTGCATGATGACAAGATCATAAGTATGAAAGAAAAGGAGAACAACCGTTTTACTACTGCAATATTCAATTTCAACATTTGGTAAGAGTAAACGTAAGATGAAGGCGAAGTTATGTACAGTATTCCTGGTTTTTGTTATCTCGGGCACTGCTTTTGCCCAGATCTCCGAAAACCTCCGCTTTGGTTTCAAGACTGTTCCACATGTTTCCTGGATCTCGACGGATGATAAATCCGTAGAATCAAGCAATGCCCTGACTGGTTTGACACTGGGAACGATCGCAGAACTTTATCTGAGCGAGAATTACATTATCACCACCGGGCTTGGACTCACCTTTTCCCACGGAGGGTCTTTGATACACCGGAATGGCGGTCGCCTTTTACCTGATTCGGAACTGAGCGACATCATTTACGATTCGTTACCTGACAACAGCAAGATCAGATATAATGTGCAATACCTCGAAATTCCAGTCGGATTCAGAATGAGGTCCAAGGAGTTCGGCAGATTTCGCCTGACATTTGAAGCCCCCATCATCACCATGGGTGTAAAGATAAAAGCCAGGGGGGCTATCAAGGCTGATGACCTTCCAGATACAGAAGATGAGAACATCAATAATGAGGTCAATATTTTTAATCTGTCATATGGCTTTGGCGCCGGTACGGAGTATACCATTACCGAGAATATCTCCCTTCTCGTGAGTGTCCAATACAAACAGGGCATTCTCGATATCACCAAGGATCACGGAGTGCGGAACGATGGCAAGTTCGAAGATTCCGTCGGGACCATAGGTCATTTGGCATTACAAATTGGCATACTGTTTTAGACATGGAAGGAATTTCGGATAAAATACTGGATAGATTTATAGAAGAAAGCCTGAGAGAAGATGTCGGAGATGGCGATCATACCTCCTTGGCATGTATCGATGAGGACAGTGAATCTACCGCCCGATTACTGGTGAAGGATGTAGGTGTGATCGCAGGCGTGGAACTGGCGGAAAGGATCTTTAAAAGACTGGACCCCAATTGTAAGTTCAAAACTATCGCTGAAGATGGTCAAGACGTCTTCGTCAAAGATGAAGCCTTTCGTGTGACCTGTAAAACGCGCGCTTTATTGATGGCTGAAAGATTGGTGCTCAATATCATGCAGAGGATGAGTGCCATCGCCACCCTGTCCAGTCGATTTGCTATAGAAGTGGAAGGCCTGCCCGTCAAAATTCTAGATACAAGGAAAACGACACCCGGACTGCGTTTTTTGGAAAAATGGGCGGTGAAGATCGGCGGTTGCCACAATTACAGGGATGGTCTTTATGACTGGATCATGATCAAGGATAATCATATCGATGCTTGCGGAAGTATTACAAAAGCGATCCAAAGGGTCAATGATTATCTCGAGGAGAAGAAGCTGGATCTTGATATAACTGTCGAGGTACGTAATCTCGTTGAATTATACGAGGTCCTGGAAATTGGAAAGGTCAGGAGAATCATGCTGGACAATTTTGAACTGCCCCTTTTGAGAGAAGCTATCCACGTCATCGATGGCAGGCATGAAACAGAAGCCTCCGGAGGCGTGACCCTCAGAAATGTCCGCAAGTATGCCGAAACAGGCGTAGACTATATCTCGGTCGGTGCTTTGACACACAGTGCCGGTTCACTGGACCTCAGCCTTAAGGTCGTCGGTCCTAAAAACAGGTAGAGCACGGCTACGTGGAAGCAAGGATTATCATTGTGGAGACCAGTATACTGGTGAAAAAGATCACTAACCAGAATCGCGAATCTTTAAGGTAGGAAATACCATCCTTTTGCATAAAAGTGTGAGTTTTAAGCTGATTATTAAATTAATTTCTTGAATGTGTTGACAATAAATCAACACCACCACCGGTTCGGTCATTCCGGTAGTAATAGTTTTGGTACAGCAATGGTCAAATCGACATCATCCGGATCGGTCCTGCGTTCCATCCACAATCTGTGGCATGGATTACTCAGAATTTCCTGCTTTATTGCATTTAATTCCGTCAGACCTAAGGACTAAAAAAATTGAATGGTTTGATCGACATTCATGATTAAGACAAAAACGATGCCATCACAATTTGAGTTAATATGTTTTCTAACAGTCCTAATTTTCATTTTTGTGTGGTAAGCTTACCTTTATGCTCTGTTTGATAAACTAATCAGGATGGATTTAAATCTCAGCGGAAAATCAGCACTCGTCTGCGGTGCTTCAAAAGGTATCGGCAGAGCGTGCGCCAGAGCCATAGCAGAATTGGGCGCCAGCGTGACAGTCGTATCACGCAGTCCAGAAGGGCTCGATGAGGTAATTGAGGACCTCAACAAGATCAACCCGGATAGCAACCACGAGTCCTGGGTCCTTGACTTTGATGATATCCCAAGGCTTGAAAAAGAACTGGAAAACAGATCCCATCTCAATTATGAGATCCTGATCAACAACAGTGGAGGTCCACCCGCCGGACCTTTAACAGAAGCCAGTAAAGAAGACCTCCTTGCCGCTTTCAACCGGCATGTCATCGCCTCGCATCTGATCACCGGAGCGGTAAAGTCTCACATGGAGGAAAAAGGATATGGAAGAATCGTCAATATCATATCCACCTCTGTCAAACAACCCATTCCGGGACTGGGTGTATCCAACACCATACGTGGAGCTATGGGCAATTGGGCCAAAACTATGGCCGGTGAGCTGGGGCCCCACGGCATTACCGTTAATAACCTTTTGCCTGGAAGGACTCAGACCGGAAGACTCAATTCACTGATGAAGCATTGGGCGGAAACGAGGGGCATCACACTTGAAGATTACCAGGGTGCAGACCTTGTCAACATTCCATTGCGTCGGTATGGCCAGCCTCAGGAGATCGGTGATGTCGTGGCCTTCCTGTGTAGTCCTGCGGCCGGATATATATCAGGCACTAATATCGTAGTGGATGGGGGCAGGACGAAAAGTTTATAATTTCCCCAAGGCGACAAAAGTCTCGGTTACAGGTTCATGTATAATTAAAAAATAAAATTCGTTTTTAAGCGAATTATCATCTATTTTTGAAAGCACGGTAACCCTCCCTATCAAGCTACCGCTCGCCCTTACACTATTTTAATTTTAAACTATTGCCATGTTTCGAACACCTAGCTCATATAAGCTTGTATACCTGATCGCAGGACTTTTCATATTTCATTTCAGTAATGCACAGGAGGAGCCAGCTCCTACGGCACCAGTAGCAATATTGCTCGATTGCAATAAACCGCCGGTGATCAGCTGTCCTCCTGATTTTTTCGGTTGCCCAGGTGACAGCGTCCATCCTCGCAGAACGGGTATAGCACGCGCCATGCGTGGTGAACCCGATTGTCCAGATCCGGTGGTAACTTGGAGAGATGATACCATATCTTCAGGAAACTGCACGGGAAGCTACGTCATAGAACGAATATGGATAGCCTCGGATACCCAAAACCAGGACTTCAAGGATAGTTGTATCCAGATCATCACCCTGAAAGACGAAAGGCCGCCTTTCATCTTCGCATGTCCTCCAGACACTACCATCTTATCGGATGACGACTGCCAGGCTGTCTATAAATGGGTGGAACCGCGTGCGATCGACAATTGCGATAGTGTGATGGTTTTATCGAGTCACACCCCCGGAGACAGCTTTCCTATTGGCACGACCACAGTGACATATCTCGCTACTGATATTTGTGGCAATGAAACGATCTGTTCTTTCGACGTGACGGTACTCAAAAATTGTTGTGTCGAACCACCGAGAATTAACTGTCCACCAGATTATTTCGGATGTCCGGGAGAGGATATTTCTCCTTTAAATACGGGAGAGCCTGTCACTGCACCAGGCAGCCCTACCTGCGATACGCCTTTGGTGCGAAATCTTGATCGCATCCTTTCACAGGGGCCATGTCAGGGTGCTATTGTTATTGAAAGATTATGGATTGTTACAGATCCTTCGGATACAAGTCTGACATCTTCCTGTCTGCAGATCATTACTCTGGAAGATACTATCGGTCCCGAGATCGACTCATGTCCTATGGATATCACTGTTATCCCGAACGCAGGTTGTGATGCTGTCGTCAACTGGACGCCGCCCACAGCCAGGGACAATTGCGGCGTGGTATTCGATACCGCCTCTCATAATCCGGGAGACACTTTTAGTATTGGCAATACCATTGTATCATATGAATATACAGATCTCTGCGGTAACATATCATACTGCTCGTTTATGATCACTGTGCTGGATTCCTGCTGCAACCGCCCGCCAGAGATCAGCTGCCCTGCTGACTATACTGCCTGTCCTCTGTCCGATACTGACCCGGGTTCGACAGGACAACCTACCGTAAAAAAAGGCCATCCCGATTGTGGTGAGCCCATCGTGGCCTTTAAGGACGATACGCTCTCTACCGGTCCATGTACAGGTCAAATATCTATCCAGAGAATGTGGACTGCTACCGATCCGGATCAACCCGCCCTTTCAGATACCTGTTTCCAGATGATCGACCTTGAGGATATTGAAGCCCCTCTTATAGTGGATTGTCCGGCGGACATAACACATGCTGTTAATGATAAATGCTACCGACGTGTCAACTGGTTTCCTCCCCTGGCCAACGACAACTGCAGTTCGGTAAAATTGACCTCTACACATGAACCTGGAGACACCTTTTCCGTCGGCACCACCACAGTCATGTACTTTGCGGAGGACAGCTGCGGAAACAGGGATACGTGCGCATTTGACATCACTATCGAAGGGAAGATCTTCGAACTCACCTGTCCTAATGACACTCTGATCACGAACCCGAATCAGCGCGACGGAGAATATGTGTACTGGGAAACCCCCGAGCTCTTCGATTGCAGCGAGGCTTGTCCGGACTCTATTGACAGCTTTATCTTTATGGGTGAAAGAAACGGACACAAATATTTCTGTTCTCTTTACAGTGCCACATGGCCGGATGCCCAGCGTCATTGTACGCAGATTGGCGGGCATCTCGGTGTGATGAACGACAAAGAAGAGAACAGCTTCGTCGCGAGCAAACTCATCGCACGAACGGGCTATATCGGATTGACAGACAAGGAAGAGGAAGGACAATTCGAATGGGTCAACGGAGATCCGGTAACCTTCACCAATTGGGAAGCCGGACAACCGGATAACCTCAATGGCCTTCAGGATTATGTCGAAATGGCACCATCAGGTTTGTGGAATGACGAATATGCTGATATTCGAAATGAATTCATCTGCGAACTTCCATGTCATGAAATAGAGCAGATCGAAGGCCCGGGGAACGGTGATTTCTTTGAGTGCGGAATCACTACGGTAACCTATGTTGCTCAAAACAATCTCGGCTTCACAGACACTTGCAGTTTCGATGTGACTGTGGACTGCTCAGGTTTCAGTAATTATTGCCGGGTTCTGGGTTTCAGCTCAAATGAGAACTGGATAGAAAAATTCGAGCTGGCCAATATCAACAACAGAACCGGAGATGATGGCGGTTATGGAAACTACGTCAACCAATGTGCCGAGATCCTATCTCCTTCTACTGAAGAGGTATGTATAGATATCGGGTATGACGGAGCTCCCAGGAATATCTTCTGGAAAATATGGATCGATTACAATAAGGATGGTGATTTCCTTGATAAGGGTGAAGAGATCGTCGCAGAGTTCGGACAACGAAGGATTTGTACGGATATCGATTTCCCGGACAACATCAATGTAAGAACTCAGATGCGTGTAGGTATCGCTTACAATGAATGGCCAAGATCGTGCAGAACGGTAGGTTCAGGAGAGTATGAAGATTATTGCATCATCATCGAAGATGGAACAGCCAGGTTGAGAGCTTCCGAAGACAGGAATGCAGACCGGGATATGCCTCAACAAGTCCAGATAAAAGGTGAATTGACTATCTTGCCAAATCCCGCCTGGGACGAGATCACCATTCTCGCATCATCTGACACACCGGAAGAATTGATCTTAGTCAACATCTATGGTCAGACGGTTAAAGAGGTCGAATGGCCCCAAAACTCTACTAACAAGTTGAAATTGAACATCCGTGATCTCGCATCTGGTCAGTACCTCGTCAGGTCAAAATATGCAGATGGCAAGGTCGATATTACCAGTTTTATCGTTGCAAAATAGACAGGTCATGAAATGACCAACGGAAATCCGAGTGGATGAACGATTGGTAAGAATATAAAGAGCGGCTGTCGCAGCAGTCGCTCTTTTATTTATTGCCTGTTAGAAGAAATTCTAACTTCAATTATTTCATTTTGATCAGGATGGTATCGGTCTCATTGAGTACCTGGTCCAACTGACTGTTGAGATACGACAGACTGTCGATCAGGGCATCCAGGAGAGACTGTTGCCTGTATTCGATCTTACCCATATCTCTGTCTGAGAGGAAGTCCACCCGTTCGCCAGTAATGATCTTATTAGTTATGCTGTCGTATCTATCCATTTTCGGACGGATCACTTCCATTTTCTCACTGGAAAACTTTATCAGATCAGCATATTGGGGTTTCTTGATAAAATCGGCATTCCTCCTGGCGATCTCCCGGCGTTTGGCCTGTGCGCCGGCCATCAATTGTTCGGCCTGTTCCACGGTACCTATCGGATAGCCTCTTTTATTTCTGAGACCTTCAGGTAAAGGTTCACTTCTTTCAGTTTCGGTTTTGGATTCTTCCACGGCTTCCTTTTCTTTTTCGCCCTCAGCGCATCCCAATATCACGGCCAGTGATAGCAACAGCATCCAATATTTCATTGTCTATATTTTTTTGCAAAGGTAGAGAAGTTTAACCTTGCATCAGAGATTATCTAAATTTGACGCATGAAAATCGATCATCTCGGAATAGCGACCTTCTCGATCTCTGAATCTGAGAAAATGTACCAGCGCTTGCTGGGACATACCTGTTATCATTATGAAGAGATCCCTGATCAGGGAGTAAAGGTTGGTTTCATCCAACTCGGAGACCAGAAACTCGAATTGTTGGAGCCTCTGGAAGACAGTGGTCCGATCTACAAGTTTCTCGAGAAACGAGGTCAGGGAGTACATCACGTGGCGTATAAAGTAGACAATATCCAGGAAGAGCTCGATCGCCTTGAGAGAGACGGTTTCAGATTGATAGACAAGACGCCAAGAAAAGGAGCCCTCGGAAAATGGGTGGCTTTTGTACATCCCAAGAGCACGGATGGTGTGCTTACCGAACTTTGTGCAGACCCCAAGATGATCGAGGACGGTGATTGAGTATGGGATCGCCATAGCTGGTGGTTTTATCGCTGGCATCATCAACACTCTTGCCGGCAACGGGTCGGCCATCACCCTGACCATTCTGACCGAGATTCTCGGGCTGCCTGCCAATGTGGCCAATGGCTCCAATCGTATCGGTGTGCTGGCACAAACGCTTACCTCAAGTTGGGAATTCAAAAGAAAAGGCATCCTGGACATGAAGGAGGTGCGACCTATACTGTGGCCTTTTGTTCTGGGCGCGCTCATTGGCGTTTATTTCGCGATCACCATAAGCAATGAGGGATTCATGGATATTTTCGGAGCTCTTCTTGTGCTCCTGTTGGTGGTCATATTGCTAAAACCCAAGCGATGGCTTCAACCCGAACTATTCAAAACCCGGATACCGAAATGGCTGAAATACCTGATATATATCGCACTGGGCTTTTATGGCGGCTTCATCCAAATGGGAATGGGCATCTTTTTCCTGGCCACCCTGGTCCTGCTGTCTCACTATCATATCACACCGGCCAATGCGATCAAATTGATCGTGGTAGGTGTGTACACGGTTCTAGTCTTGCTTATTTTTCAGTATCACGGACTGATCGACTGGAAGCTGGGTGGCATTATCGCCATCGGCCAGGCAGCAGGTGGATGGATCACCGCCAATTACGCCGCCAGATTCCAGTGGATGGAGAAGGTAGCGTACTATCTGCTTATCTTCATTATCGTGGGTGCGTTGGTCTATTTCTATGAATTGATGGAGTTGGTGTCGTTTTGATGGCGTGTTGGCTTTTACGAATGAAAAAAATTGTCCCCCTCATGGAGGGGGTGCCGAAGGCGGGGGAGGAAGCTGGAAATCTGGTAATCTGGCAAAGACAAAAAGCTGCAGCCAGCAGCCAGAAGCTAAAGGCCATTTCATATCTCATATTTCATATCTCCCAATACCTAATACCGACACCTATAGCCAGTAGCCAGGGGCCAGCCCCGAAGTACACAATTTGTTTGACTTCGGGGCAAGTAGCCAGAAGCCATTAAAAAGTCACCCTCGTATATTCTATCTTTACCATATGAACTACAACGAGATCTTCAATCAGGCGATCAACAGGCTCAATGAGAACCAAAAGAAGGCTGTTGACACGCTGGAAGGACCCGTGATGGTCATCGCCGGACCCGGCACGGGAAAGACTCAGGTCATCGCTGCACGGATCGGCAACATCCTCAAGAAAACAGACGCCCAGCCCCAGAATATCCTCTGCCTGACCTATACCGAGGCAGGTACCATCGCCATGCGGGATCGATTGATCCAGTTCATCGGACCTACTGCTTACAACATCAACATCTACACCTTCCACGCCTTTTGCAACGATGTCATCCAGGATAACTTGAGATACTTCGGCGGTATCCGTGAACTTCAGGTGGTCAATGAACTCGAAGAGGTGGAGATCTATGAGAACCTGATCGACGACCTGCCCAATGACCACATCCTCAAAAGACTGACCGGTGACACCTATTTCGAAAGAGGAAGGCTGAAAAGCCTATTTGAACTGATGAAAAAGGAGAACTGGACACCGGAATATCTCATAAAGAGAGCAAACCAGTATCTCGAGGAATTGAAGTTTGATGATCGCTTCAGGTATAAGAATACATCAGAAAAGTTGGGCTATAAAAAGGGAGATCTCAAGGAAAAGGATTACAACAAGGAGGTCGAGAAGATCGAAAAATTCAAAGCGGCCGCCCTCCTTTTCCACGACTACAACAACCGGCTCAAAGAAATGAAGCGCTATGACTTCCATGACATGATCCTCTGGGTGCTCGAAGCCTTCAAATCACACCCGGACCTCCTCCTCGATTACCAGGAGAAATTCCAGTACTTCCTCGTGGACGAATACCAGGATACGAACGGTGCCCAGAACGATCTGCTCTACACACTCTGCGACTACTGGGAGGCACCCAATGTATTCGTCGTCGGCGATGATGACCAGTCCATCTTCCGGTTTCAGGGCGCCAATATGGAGAACATCATGGCGTTTAAAGAACGTTACGACCAGCACCTTACCGAGGTAGTCCTCACTGATAATTATCGTTCCACACAAGCTATTCTCGATGCTTCGCGTCAACTGATCCTCCATGGGGAAGAGCGGCTGGAAGCCCAGTTTCCGCATCTGACCAAAACACTCCAGTCACAGAGTTACAGCCACCACGGTAGTCATCCGAAGGTGAGAGCCTTCTATAACACAGAACACGAAAAAGCCTTCATCATCCAGCAGATCGTCGAAGCCCAAGAAGCCGGCAGAGACCTGTCTGAAATGGCGGTCATCTACCGAAACCACAAGGATGTGGAGAACATAATCAAGGCCCTTGAACAAAAAGGAATCCCTCTCAACCTCAAAAGGAAATTCAACGTGCTGGAGGTTCCCTGGATCGATCAGATCCTGGACATCTGCCAATACATTTCTGACGAATCACTGACGCCTTACAAGGCTGAACACCTCCTGCCCAAGATCATGCATTTCAAATATTTTGACATCCATCCGCATGATATTGCCAGGCTCGCGACCTACTGCAGTTACGACCGATCTCATGGTCAAAGACTTAAATGGCGAGAAGTCCTCAACGATGATGGCGAACTGGAAAAGATCGGATTTGCCGACCTCAATTCCATAAAACGGTTTCGTGACAACGTCAATCGCTGGATCAAGGACAGCTTCAATGAAACCGTCCAGGTCATCCTCGAGAAGATCCTCAATTACGGGGGTATCCTGGGTCACCTGCTGCAGTCCCGGGACAAGGCATGGAAAATGCAATTATTGAGTACGTTGTTCGATTTTGTCAAGGAAGAAAGCCGGCGCATGCCTTTTATGCGACTCAGCGATCTGATGGACACGGTGTCCAAAATGAAAAAATACAACATAAGCCTGCCGATCCACCGGGTACTCTACAATGCGAGAGGTGTCCATTTTGTTACCGCACATTCATCTAAAGGCCTGGAATTCAAAAGAGTTTATATCATCAATGCCATAAGTAAAAAATGGGAAGGTAAAACAAGAAGAAATTCAACGTATACCATACCTCCAACCGTTTATTCGAAATCCGAGGAAAACACCCTGGAGGATGAACGCCGTCTTTTTTATGTCGCCATGACACGCGCCGAGGAAGAACTCAACATTTCCTACTCACTCCAGACACCGGAAGAAAAGGCGCTGCAGAAATCGCGCTTCATCACAGAAATGCAGGAAGCCGAGGTCATCGATTACGATCCCGAGAATATCCAGAATTTGTCCGATGATGAAATGCTGGAATACAGCCTGGCGCAATTACTGAATAAAACCGAATCTGAATTTTCTTTTATCGATCATGACGAGGTGGACAAGGTTTTGGAGAAATTCAAATTGAGTGTGACCGCGCTGAATAAATATCTTCAGTGCCCGGTCAGCTTTTATTTCGAGAATATACTACGGGTACCATCCGCAAGAACAGTACATACAGGATTTGGCAATGTCGTACACTCCACGCTCGAACTCTTCCACAACCAGGCCAAGCGGAACAATGGCCAATTCGGTTCTGCAGAGGATCTTCTCGATATCTTCGACAGCCAGATGTCGATCTATCATTCTCATTTTACCCAAAAGGAATATGAGGACAGGCAGGCCTTCGGACATCAGTTTCTGCCGGAATATTACAGGGAATACATCGAACGCTGGAAAGCCACAGATGATTTCATCATGGAATACAATATCAGCCAGGCCGTATGCGAAGATGTTCCGATCAAAGGTCGATTGGACAAATTGGAAATTAAAAAAGATCATGTGCATGTCATCGACTTCAAAACCGGCAAGTATTCCAATGCGACCAGGAAGATGAAATCCCCTGATGATAAGGAACCCAATGGCGGCGATTACTGGCGCCAGATCGTCTATTATCGCATACTTCTCGAGAGCGATCCGAAGAACAACTGGATATTCGACAAAGGTACATTTGATTTTGTACAGCCTGACGACAGGTCAGGAAAATTCCAATTCAGGACCATTCCCATAGATCAGGAGGATGTGGATATGGTCAGGGACCAGATCGTCAATTCATATGCCGCCATTCAAAAGCACCGATTTGAGAAAGGGTGCAATGAAGAGGACTGCGCCTGGTGCAATTTTGTAAAGTACAACGAGCTGGATATGGCGGGCACAAGATCTGATGAAGCAGAATATGATCCGGGCGACATAACGTATGAAAGTCCGGGGACATTGTTCGATCAGGATTAGGAAAGAAACAAATGCCGTTGCTCCTTCGGGATCATCGGACAGGTATCGAAGATCTTCTTTCTGTTATTGGCGATAATTCGATAGATCGCATCTCTGATAAAGTAGGGAACGATCCAGATCAACCATCCCAGCCAATTGTACTCGTATACATATATTCATCAAATTTTATAGTTGAGTACGTTTGTATGAAGTCATCTTCAAAAAATAGGTTTCTGTGGAAAAGGGTGAATCTGCCTATCCTGGAAAAGGGCGATTCACTTCCTCAAATGTCATATTCTGAAGCTTGACAATGTATACATCAATATATAGTAATCTCAAAGCCCAAGCTTCTCATTTTGAACAGACACTTAAGCACTCTAACCTCTTTTTGGATAGGTGTAGTTTTCGCTATTACATCCTTAAACCTTGAACATTTAACATTTCGACACTTGCGGAACATTCTATTCAACTCTAACTTAGCAAACAACTTACTTATTAAATATAAGCGCATTGTCATTTCAGTATTTAAATACTTATCATGAATCAATTAATTATTCTTCTGTGCTTATTATCCATGTTCATTATGTCCTGTCAAAAAAAAAGAATTGAACGATTCTGTAATCGAAGACTATCGACTCAATGAATTAAAACTTCGGACTTCTTCAAATTATAAAGAGTTCGAAGATTCCTTAAATCAGGAATACGTTGATACATTTAGAATCGTTGTAAGACCAGAGATCGAGTCATTCAGTTTCGATGTGGATACAAATGGATACATCTCCTCCACAGAACGAAGTGATATACGGGATCAAATAGATGGAATAATATTAGAACAGGGTAGAAGTCCTCAAATTGTCGATGTAAATTTTCTAAACCAATTAATCGAAGTAATATTTGATAACGGCGAATCAGCTATTCCTCCACATTTTCCAGAAGATATCAGGCCAAATGGGGGAATTAATTATGATGGAAGTTTAACTATTGGTGAATGGTGCGATGGCACTGCAGATCCAGCTGGTGGTGGTTGTGGAAGAGTAGGTCGTGCATTTATCTCAAGTTTTTCAATCTCACAAAATGTTGATTATGTCAAAGACATTCGAGAATTTGCCATTTCATCCGAATGCAATGATGACATCTATGATAGGTGGGATGGTTTTGGACTTCTAGAAATAAGTGATGATGATTTTTGGCTTTATTCAACATCACAATGTCCTGCAAAGAACCATCCATTATGCTTATCTTCAACTGATATGCAAAATTACTACGACTTAGCTCATGACATAGTTGATAATAATCTGCCAGAAGGATATGATATTGTAGGATTCCATAGTGCGAAATATTTCACAAATTTCGATAATAAATGGTGGTGGTATTATTATTTAAAGGCTGCTAAAGTGGTTGAGACTACAAATTAGAAAAGGTAAATATTTCTTCATGCCCTTGCGTTATTTACTGTCCTTTTTCATCCTACTAATGCCAATTGTAGGCTTATCTCAAAATGGAGAAATTAGATCTATTGAAAAAAGTCACGATTATTATTATAAATACTGCTTAGTGCAAGAAGAGTACATATTTCTCTTATCTGACGCATTGGATTGCATTAGTGTGAGTGGACAGGTGCAAAAACTGAACCTAGACCTGGAACTGTCTAATGGATTATCTATGTGCCCCCTTAACGCTTTCTCTAAAGATTATAATTCTCTAATAATAACGTGGTACTCGTTGACAACCGATTCAATAGTACTAATTTCAACAGAATATGATCCTACTCTGCATACTTCTAAGGCATTAGATACGCTGGTGTTGGATATCTCAGCTGATGAGGTTTTTTTTACCAAACAAAATTTGGTCAATAATGAATATATAGTTTACTTGTCGATCTTCGATAGATCAATATCAAGGGCAGATTATATTGTTCCGATCTCTGTTGCTCAGAAAACTGGAAGATTGAGTGCAAGGAAGCACGTCCGTGGTGGGAGTAACAATGATTTATTTGCATTAGGATGGGTAAAGTCAATAACAGTACTGAGTAATGACAGCTTGTTATTGACGGGCAGAACTCATATAGCGGCCATAACCGACAAGTCATTAGATGTTTTGCAGCTAATTGGTGTTCGATATCAAAATAAGCATACAGGATATGAGGAATCCATATTGGGTCCTGTTTTTTTAAAAAGAGGAGGAAACAAAATGGTTGGTAGTGCTGTATCGGTTTATGATACGCCTAATTTACTAGATGAGTTTTATTTTACTTGTAGACTTCAGGATGGTTCGCTAATCATAGATACTGTCATTATAGCATCAAATAAAGAAAAATTAGGCAAGCGGGATATAAAGAGTATTATCCTCAATGACAACTCTGAACTTACCGTTACTAACCCAGACTACCAGGCTATTTCTAGAAAGGCAGAAATAAAAAGCAATATATATTTAACGAAGTATTATCGCGGCCAAGAATTATGGCACAAGTCTTTTGGTGGAGATTATTTTTACATAGCTGAGGATATTGAGCTGATTGATTCGTCAGGCGTCATCATAGTTGGTAGCGTGTATGATATTAACAATAATAACTTTCTACAAGGCTTTTATTTCATGATAGATCAAGATGGAAATCTCTTGAGCACCAATATGGATATTCATCCGATATTAAAGGTCAGTGTTTTTCCAAATCCCACTTCTCATCACATCATTGTAAAGATGAACCATAGGGGTCATACGGACTACTGGTTGAGTTCGATTGAAGGGCAATTGGTTACAGAGGGTGAATTACACGATAATAGAATTGATGTCAGTGAGGTGGACGAAGGTGTATATATTCTCTCCATTATGATTGAGGGTAGTGTGCATAGTAAGAAAGTAGTGATCAGTAGGTAACCAATTTATTCTTGTGCGCTTGTACTGAACTCGGATGCTGTAAGCAGCCGGCCTCCCATCCGTGCTTGGTAAAATCATTTGTCCCCCTCCTGTAGAGGACAGCACCTCTTATAGCCCGGGGACTTTATTCGATGAGGTCTAATCAAGAAACAAATGCCGTTGCTCCTTCGGAATCATCGGACAGGTATCGAAGATCTTCTTTCTGTTATTGGCGATAATTCGATAGATCGCATCTCTGATAAAGTAGGGAACGATCCAGATCAGCCACCCCAGCCAGTCATATCCTTCAATGGCCCACAGAGCCTTGATCAAAGCCTTGGTCTCAAAATAAAAGGTGTCCCCATCATAATAAACCACCGTGTCCCTCTTGATGATCTCGTCGTATTCGTCGCCCATTTTTTCCTTTGCCGTTTCCCCTTCAAGAGGAGCATACCTGAGCACTTCGT
>JAWVZH010000024.1:0-26635 GCA_033722295.1 Saprospiraceae bacterium | reverse complement strand
GATATCAGCGTAGGAATGGATCAGTTTTGAACCGTTGTAAGTGGTAAACTGGATCAGTTTGTCGTCATATAGAAGGCCGGCGATGAATCCCACGAAAGAACTGCCCATCCAGGGGATCGTGGCCACCGAGCACTTGAAGGAAGTGCCGGGTTCGGAAAAGTGATTGCTCTGCATCCAGAAGTAGGCACTGGGAAAGGAATGCCCCCAGTCCTGTTCGATATAGCCTCTTCCTTCTGAAAGCTCCAGACGCCATTCATCTACCTCCATCCATCCATCGGCCCTGTGATCCATACTGACGATGCCGTGGTAGCATTCCATCCGGGGAACGAAGGCATAGGGTCCCATGATCCCGGGAGAGAGCAGACTGACAGGCCAGGACCGAAGCGAACTGAAATTAACATCAGCAGACAATCCGGGCAGTGCGAGTCGCATTCCACCTTCATCAAAAAAATTTTCACCGATAGTCACTGCCAGCTTTCGATGTTCTGCATTGAAGGCCTCGAAAGGGAACCTGTGATAGGTTGACGTCTTTTCAACTCCATTGAGGACCTGAATGAAAGCGTGCTTGCTGCCATCCTTTTCCATGGAAATTCCGGGGATAAAAGCATAAGCCATGTTCAGAGTCGGGTCGACCACCTTGAAATACCATCCTTCGAAGTACTGTTTTTTCTTTCCCCAGCCCTGAAACCTTTCAGGATGGTAGAAGCACCTTAATTTTTTAAGCAGAGTCGACATTATAATATGTAGTTAATAAGATTTGACGCCGACATCTTCTGCGGTTTTTGTGTAATAGATGACGGCATGATGAGAAGCTTGATTACTTCTGATATTGTCACCTCCAAAATCGAAAACGGTCAGTCCTATATATTCTGGTGAACTTGTGGTGCCAGTCAGTATGGAGCCTCCCATTCTCAAGCATTCGCCAGCATCTGATCTTTCCACACTGATTTCGAGCATGAGCGACCTGCTGGCAGGTAAATCCCTGATCCGTGCATTGTCAGGATAGAATGATGTCAGTTGGCAGATGGGTTCTGCAGGTAGCTGCAACTGCATCCTGGCGACTCCCCCCGAATCTATACCCATAATTTCGAATTGGTAACTCTCATTGTCCAGTAAGCGCATCATGAACCTTTGCCAGTTATCACTTTGAAATGTGGTGTCCAGTTCAGGCCCCCAGACCCTCCAGGTAAAAACAGGCTTCGTGGTGTCTAGTGCGGGTATTTCCACTGGATCACAATTCAATTGAGTGGTAGTCTGATCCTGGCAGGCACATATGCCAAAGATTGAAATAATTACCAGGAGCAGTATATTTTTCATTTCTGGATATAAATAACTGGAAGATTGAAAATCTCTACCAAGGTATGAAACCGGGATAACATGCCGGATATATGATAAAAGTAGTCAATGATCATTTTTCATAATGAAAAAGACGGCCACCGATATGATTTAAACGGGGATCTACCTAAACAGGCCCGGTCCGGCTGACGTTATATAGCTTTGTATCATGCCGGACAATAGAGTACTCAATCACAAGATCTACGGAGAGGGACAGCCCGTCTATATCTTTCATGGTCTATTCGGAATGCTGGACAACTGGTATTCTTTTGCCAAGGTTTTGTCGGAGGAATTTCAGGTCATAACTGCAGACCTCAGAAATCATGGACGATCCTTTCATGATGATGATCACTCCTACCAGGCTATGGCAGAGGACATAATATCATTAATGGATCACCTCGGTCATGATCAGGCTGTTCTCATGGGGCATTCCATGGGAGGGAAGGCTGTGGCTCAATTGGCCCTGGATCACCCTGAGCGTGTGGTGGGACTGATCGTCGTGGATATACTACCCATCGATTACGAAAGAGGTCACGATGCCGTGCTGGAAGCGCTCAATGCCCTGGATATTGATAAGACCGACAGCCGGAGTGAGCTCAAGAAGGACATGACAGATCTATTGGGGGGAGATACCGGCGTGGCCAACTTTTTATTAAAAAGCCTGAAGAGGAAGGACGACAAGGGATTCAGTTGGCAGTTCAACCTGGACGTCTTGACAGAAAAGTACGACGACATCAGAAGACCCCCGGAGTCCGAAGATACTTTTGAAGGTGCAACTTTATTTATCAAGGGCGGTCTATCTAATTATGTGGGCATGTCCGGCTGGATGGACACGACCGAGTTGTTCCCTAATGCCGACCTGAAGGAGATCGACGATGCCGGTCATTGGGTCCATGTGGATCAACCTGACAGATTGCTCGAGGTTGTGAAGGATTTTATCCGGGCTACAAACGGATGACAGGATAAACCAAAATGCTTCAGGAGAACGTTACTTTAGTCAATAGACGATACTTCTCGTGAAATAAACTCAAGAAGATGAAAAAGACTTATATCAGGATATTAGCGGGATTGGCATTCCTCATCTTGTTGACAGCGGCAAGTCCGGTGTCCAATCGCTTTTTTGAGATCGCCAAGAACATCGAGATCTTCAGCAATGTGTACAAGGAGATCAACTCTCATTATGTGGATGATCTGGAGCCTTCGCGGATGATGAAGATCGGTATCGACGCTATGCTTGGTGCCCTCGATCCCTATACAAGATATATTTCTGAAGCCGATGTGGAGAATTTCAGATTAGCGACAGAGGGTAAGTATGAGGGTATTGGCGCCAAGATCCTTCAGTATGGAGGCAAGCTTGTCGTCAATGATGTTTATAATAATTCTCCTGCAGAAAAAGCCGGGCTTAAGATAGCAGATGAGGTTCTCGCTGTCAATGGACAGAGTGCCACGGGCAAGGATGGAGGTAAGGTTATGAGGTTTCTCAGAGGAGCACCTGGTACGGAGGTAGATATCAAAGTGAAAAGTCCTGGTAGCGATGAGACCAGAACCGTCACTCTTGTCAGAGAAGAGATCTCCCTGCCAAGCGTGCCTTATAGTGGAATTGTGGAAGATAGTTTTGCCTATGTTTCTCTCCGAGCTTTTACACCGGGTTGCGGTGGTGAAGTTTCCCGGGCATTTGAAAAGCTTGACGGTGATAATGAGGTCAGGGGATTTATCCTGGATCTGAGGAATAATGGCGGAGGACTGCTTTCGGAGGCAGTTCATCTGTGCAATCTTTTTCTACCTAAGAGTACTCCGGTGGTATCTACTAAGGGTAAGGTAAAAGCAAGGGACCGAAGTTATTCAACGCTCCAGGAACCTTTTGATGAAGAGCGTCCGCTGGTCGTTTTGATCAATAATAATTCTGCTTCGGCTTCTGAGATCGTAAGTGGCACTATACAGGATTATGACCGGGGTGTGCTTATGGGTCAACAATCTTTTGGGAAAGGTTTGGTACAGAATACGAAGGAGGTGGGATATAACTCCCGGGTCAAGATCACAACAGCCAAATATTTCATTCCCTCAGGCAGGTGTATTCAGGCTGTGGAATATGAGGATGGTGAGCCGGTGGATCTGCCCGACTCACTGAGGGCAGAGTATACGACAGAGAATGGCCGGGTCGTACTTGACGGTGGAGGTGTGGGACCTGACATTCGACTGAAATCCCTTGAGGACCACGAAGTCCTGAAATTCATAGAGAAAGAAGGTATCATATTTAATTATGTCACAGATTATCTTTTGGCGAATCCGATAGAGGACATCACCGCGGACTATAGTTTCAAGGATTATGCGGATTTCAGAAGATATTTTGCCGAAAACCGCAGGAATTACAAATCGCCGGTGGAAAAAAAGGTAAATGAGTTCAAGAAGAAGGCACAAAAGGATGGCCTTGGTCCTGTTCTCAACAGTGAGATCCAGGCTATCGAGAGCAAACTTTCAGATTACGAACTCAAGGAGCTGGATGTATTCAGGGAAAGGATCCTTTATTTGATCAATACTGAGATCGTCAAGCGTTATGAACTGGACTCAGGAAGGATGTCTTATATGGTCTCCCATGATCCTGAAGTTCTCGAAGCTGCCCAACTGCTGAGGGACGAGGAAAGGTATAATGACATATTGAAAATCTCAAAATAGAGACCGTCCGGGTGATATTGGGTATAGACACCAGTACTAAGTTATGTTCAGTAGCGCTTTTTGATCGCGACGAGCTGATCGTGCTGTGTGAGGACCATTCTCCCAATTCGCATGCCGAGAAGATCACGATCTTGATAGACAGGGCTGTAAACGATGTAGACATCGCTTTGGATCAGCTGGAGGCCGTATGCCTCGCCGACGGCCCCGGCTCGTATACAGGATTGCGTATTGGTGCCAGTGCGGCCAAAGGGCTTTGCTATGCGCTTGATCTTCCCTTGCTCGCGTTGGGGCACCTGGCAGCAACTGCGGAGGAAAGCCGTTCTGCTTTTGCAGATGCTGACTATCACCTGGCAGCAATAGATGCTCGAAGAGGGAACGTTTATGCTCTTCTTTTGGATAAAAATGGCGAACAAGTGTTTGGTCCGGAACTCATTGATGCAGAAAAAACGTTACAGAATCGAATAAATAATCTGAATGGCGAAGTATTACTGTCTGGTAACGCCTCTGAACTGATCACCGGTAAATTGGGGTCTCAGAGGATACAAAGGACAAAAATCAGGAACTCTGCCGCTCATCTTCGACACAGATCGTATCAACTACTTGATAATCAAGAGTTTAGAGATGTTAGATTTTTTGAGCCATTCTATATGCAATCTCCCCGGATCACTCAAAGTAAGAAGCTATTGCTTTGATAATGAACCAAATACGGGGTATTGTGATTAGTTATAATATAAAGCCGATTTGGTAGTCTTACACCATTCATTGCCCTCCAAAAATGATTTTGGTATGCTGTTTGCTTAATAAAAAGAGTTAACAGATTGCAACGATTCCGTGAACTACCAAACAATCAGGACATGAGAAATAAGAAAAACGAAACGATTACTTTAAAGAAAGGCGGTAAGGATATCCAGCTGGATTATGCCGACTTGAGGAAAGCCGTCCTCGTATTGAGGGCTGTGAACCACAAGTTGAGGCAGCGTGTGATAGACTTGCTTGAAGATAACGAGACCATGACGGTCACCGATATCTATATCAAGTTGAGGCTTGAGCAATCCGTCGCCTCTCAGCACCTCGCCATACTGCGTAGAGCGGGCGTTGTGAATACTGAGAGACAGGGTAAATTTATCTACTATTCTTTGGACCGAGATCGTTTAGCTCAGATCTCCAGGCTCGTAGAAGAGTTGGCTGGGTAGTTCCATTTGGCGCATAACACCTTTAACCATTCAACCCCAAATCCCCCATTTTTTCTCCTCCCGCATTCACACACTACGCATTACAAATGACAAATTTTTTTAATATTTCCTTTGTGATATATTAAATAATTTCCATATTTGTTGCCTAAGGTCTAAACAAATAAGGAAACTAATGAGAAGAACGAAGGTCACGTTCGACAACGAGAAGCTTCAGTATTCCTGTGAGCTCATGCGTGCTTTAGCGCATCCATTACGACTACGGATCCTGGCATTTATCGACAAACACGGTTCCATTCACGTCAACAAGATTTACAATACCCTTAAGCTTGAACAGTCTATTACGTCACAGCACCTTCGTATCTTGAGGTTGGCGGGAGTGGTTTCGGCGGAAAAGGAGGGTAAGTTCATGGTATATTCGATCAACTATCCCATTGTGGAGAAGGCATCGATGGCCGTGGATAACTATGTAGAGGCTTCTGCGTGACCTTGAATCCCGGGCTTCGATGTCGAATTTTCCGATGTCTTATTGTCTGACATGAAGAATGGTCTGTAAAAGAGCAGCAGAGCTATAATTCCGCATGTGATGGCACTATCTGCCACATTAAAGACGGGGCTAAAGAACTCAAACCGCTGTCCTCCCCATATCGGCAGCCATTCGGGCCATCTCGACTGGATGATGGGGAAGTAGAACATATCTACCACTTTTCCATAGAGGAATCCGGCATATCCGCCTTCTTCAGGGAAGATCTCGGCCACCCCTCCATGATAGGGCGTAGGAGAGAAGATCAGACCGTATACGGCACTGTCGATAATATTACCCATGGCGCCCGCAAAGATGAGTGAAAAGCAGATGAGCACACCTAAGGACTCTTTGTTGCGGATCATCTGATAGATCATATATACAATAAAACCGACCGCAACCAGACGAAACAAGCTCAAAAGGAGTTTGCCTGTCTGTTCTCCAAAGCTTATCCCGAAGGCCATACCTTCATTTTCCACAAAGTGTATTCTCGCCCAATCAAGGCCGAGAATGAGAAATTCCTCACCGTATTCCATGGTGGTCTTGACCCATATTTTAGAGGCCTGGTCTATTACCAAGACTACCAGAACGGTAGCAACTACGATGATTAGGGCTTTACGTGAGTGAGTCAACTACTGAAGTTTGCTGATTATCTTTTTTGTTTGGCTTCAATGCTCAATGTAGCATGTGGTACAGCCTTGAGACGTTCCTTGGAGATCAGCTTACCCGTAGCGCGGCAAATGCCATAGACGTTGTTCTTGATCCTGATCTTGGCATTTTCCAGGTGCTGAATGAGTTTTTGTTGTCGGGCAGCCATATTCATCAGCCTTTCGCTTTCGCCAGTCGATGTGCCATCGTCCAGACCTTTTAGCTTGGCATCGGCGCTATCCGCCATGGATGAGAGTTGTTCCCTGTAGTATTCCAGTTGTTCTCTCGCCTTATCCAACTTTTCATCGATGATAGCCTCGAACTCCTTGAGCTCTTCATCACTATACCTCGATTTTTCAGAATTTTTCTGAGGTGCCATAGCTTAACTTTTAATACTGATAATCAAAACGGTGCAAAAATAGGATTATTGATACTATTTTCGAATCTGTTTCATTATATACAGAATTGAATCACGGCCTTAAAAGTTCTGCCTAATGCGGATTTCCGGTATAATATCTTCAATGTCCATCATTTTCTTGCTCTTACTTTCCTCTTTCGCACGTGCTCAGTGGGACTCAAAGATCGACCGCAGCCTCGAACCCGGCCAGACCGCTTATGATTGTTGTATTTACTTCGGTCAGAACGATCTGGAGACCTCAGATGAACTGAAGGGAAAGAGTGCAAAAGGCAAGTGGGTTTTTGACCGATTGAGTGTTCAGGCCCGGAACGATCAAAGGGCGGTCATTGCCTACTTGAAGGAACAAGATATCGAATTTCGCAGCTACAAGGTAGTGAATGCGGTTTTTGCCCACCTCTCCTGGGAGGATATAGAAACCCTTTCACGATATCATGAGGTTGAAAGCATCGTTGAGAACGGCATATTGAAAAAGCAGCAGGAAGAGAGGAATGTAATGAACTTGAGAGAAGATGTGACCTGGGGGATCCAGATGATCGGTGCGGATAGTGTATGGAGACTAGGTTACCGCGGCCAGGGCGTTGTGGTAGGCGGTGAAGATACTGGCGTAAAATGGGATATTCCAGCCATCAAAGAAATGTACAGAGGTAACGAAGCAGCGATGATCGATCACGACTATAATTGGCACGACGCCATTCATGAGATCAATCCCATGCATGGGGACTCTGTGATTTCACCCGCAAACAATCCGTGCGGACTTGATGTAAAATATCCATGTGATGACCATGGCCATGGCACACATACGGTCGGTACAATGGTAGGAGAAGACGGCGAGATGAAGATCGGCGTTGCTCCGGATTCCAAATGGATCGCTTGTCGTTGTATGGAGAGAGGCTATGGGACTCTGGAAACCTATGTGGAGTGCTTTGAATTCTTTCTGGCACCGACCGACCTGAATGGAGAGAACCCGATGCCAGAGCTTGCACCTGATGTGATCAATAACAGTTGGGGATGCCCTAGAAAAGAAGGATGCAATCCTTCCAATTTTGCCATTATGGAGGCTGCCGTTGACAATTTGAAGGCGGCAGGTATTTTCGTGGTCGTCTCGGCGGGAAATGACGGTTCTTCATGTTCATCCCTGAGAAATCCGGCAGCTATCTTTGCCAACTCTTTCACAGTCGGTGCGACCAATCAGAAGGATACCATCACTGGATTCAGTTCAAGAGGTCCGGTTGTGGTAGATTCCAGTTTCAGGACAAAACCAGATGTTGCTGCTCCGGGACTGGCAGTGGTTTCTCAACTGCCCGACAGTTCATATCAAGCGTGGAATGGTACGAGCATGGCCGGACCACATGTGGCGGGTCTGGTGGCTTTGATCTTGTCGGCAAATCCCGAATTGAAAGGTGAGGTAGATATCATAGAAGATGTCATTATCTCTACAGCAGTACGCAAACTTCATCCTGCAGACACCTGTGATGTGGATCCAATAGTGATCCCGAATAATACCTATGGTTATGGAAGGATCAATGCTGTGGCTGCCGTGGAAAAAGCTCTGGGCCTGATAACTACCTCCGATAAAGGATTACAAAGGCCTCACATCCGATACAACTCTCCATTTGACCGATACCTCAGGGTTTGGAACCTTGATGCTCCTGGTACTTATACTCTGGAATTGCTTAACACATCGGGTCAGCGGATCCGATATCAAAGAGATGTTGAGGCTTCCGAGTGGTACTGGTCAACGGGAGACCTGCCACCGGGAGGCTATTTTTTGAGGCTCACCAGCGATCAGGGTGAATGGGGCTACAAGTTGATCAAGACTCGATAGAGCCAAATTATTGTAGAAACGAGCACCAAGCCCGTGTGCCACAATTCGACCAGGCTATAATTTTACGATACGCTGTGAACTGATCGTTTCTTTACCTCTTTTCAATTTAAGGAAATAGATGCCGGACTGAAAACTGCTGAGATCAATAGTTGACGTGAGCTCAGTGGCAGTCAAGGTCATAATTTTTTTACCGTTCAGGTCAAATAGTTCATAAACGTCGTTATCCTGAGTGCCTGATACGTTGAGTGCCCCTTGAGTTGGGTTGGGAAAAGCCGTAAAAAAATCTTCTTCGACTCCGCCATTCCGGGTGGTGATATTGAGATCAAATCCCCAGAGATCATTATGCAGAACCCTTGTATTTCTTGCAAATCCGCTGGTGAAATATACGGTACCATCGATATCGAAACAACCGGGGGCCCATCTTCCGTCCGCTGGAAATGTGGGCAATTGTAACCAAGTGTCACTCAGAGGATCGTATTCCCAGAATTCACCAACGTCATATCCGTGATCTGCACCGTCGCCGGCGAGAATATAGCCCTTACCGAGATGATCGAAATGCGTACCGGCCACCCTTCCATGACTGGGAAAATCATTCATTTGCTCCCATTCGCCTGTTATCGGATCGAACTTGTAGAAATCATTATGTATCACAGTAGGGGGACCTGAATGTCCGAAACCTACATAGGGAATTTGATCTATCGAAAAATAGTACGGATGATGACGCGCGGCTCCTGGAAAGGTCTGTTCTTGCTGCCATTGGCGGCTTTCTATATCATATGACCACCAATCATCAGCATTTCGACCAGTCCCTCCAAGGCCGACGTAGATCTTTCCAAATCCTGCAACGAAGGCAGGATGTGTCCTGCCGGCGCATGGACAACTGGGAAGTTGCGTCCAGCGATTGGTTTGGGGGTCGTATTCCCAAAGGTCATCCAGGTATCTATTGTTGCCATACCCAAATCCTGCGTAGCCTTTTCCCCTGTACTCCAGTCCAACGCCAAATCCCCTCGGTGTGCCTGGAAAATCCGCCTTTTTGATCCACTGGTCATTCGCAGGATCATAAGAGTAAAAATCTCTAAGAAAAGGTTGTCCGGTCTGATCCTGATCCGCATTTCCACAGAGTAGATAGCCTATCCCGTCGATCGAGAAACAGATCGGATGATGACGATTTGGTCCGGGTATTGAATTGACCTGGTACCAGGATTGGGCGTTCACATCGAATGACAATATGAAAAAGAGTACAAAGGTGTAAATGATGTGTTTTGATAAAGACATGGGCAGCGAATTCACTTGAGTATGAAAAATTTTAATGAACGATGAAGATATCAACAAATGCAGACTAACTAACGGTGTAGAGCAGACACTTGTTTAAATAAATTTCGATCCTTTTGACCCTCCAAGGGTCCCCCCACCCTCCAAGGGTGTTCACCCTTGAAGAATTCGATTGTAATACGCCTTTTCTGTCAGATTCATCATCTTGAGCGACTTACTCATATGATCACGATAGCTATCGTATACTTTCAGACTCAAGGTGTCATCTCCAACGACTTCCTCTATGGCTTCTTCAGTGAGTTGGCGCAAACGGTCCAAAACCTTGTCTGGAAACCGCTTCAGAGTGACATTTTCTTCATTGATGAGCTTGTCGAGATGTATCGCGTTCTGTACATCAAATTCCGCCAGTACCCAGGATTGCACTCGCATAGCGGCCGTCTGAATGATCTCTTGCAGGTCTTCGGGCAGATCGTCATAAATGTACTTGTTGACAAAAAATTCCAATTCTGCTCCTGGCTCATGCCATCCGGGGTAGTAGTAGTATTGAGCGATCTTGTGGAACCCCATTCTATAATCATGATATGGACCTATCCATTCAGCCGCGTCGATCACTCCACGTTCCAAAGAGGTATATACTTCGCTTCCTGCGACCAGAACAGCTGCGCCTCCTGCTTTTTCCAGTACTTTGCCCCCGATCCCAGGAATGCGCATCTTGAGGCCGCTCAGATCTTCAGGGGTTTCTATCTCTTTATTGAACCATCCACCCATTTGCACACCGGTATTGCCCCCGACAAGGGGTAGCAGATTGAATTGGGCATAGACTTCTTTCCAAAGTTCGTAGCCACCTCCTGCTACCAGCCAGGCATTCATCTGCTGAGCGTTCATTCCAAACGGAACAGCGGCGAAGAACTGTGTCGCGGGAGACTTGCCTCCCCAATAATAGGAGGCACCACAACCCATTTCCACCGTCGCACTGGAAACAGTATCAAAGGCTTCCAGGGCAGGGACGAGTTCGCCTCCGCCGTAAACCTTAATGACTATTCTTCCGGCGGACATTTTTTTGACCCAGTCTGCAAAATATTCTGCAGCCTCTCCCAGAACGGGGAATGAAGGCGGCCATGTGGTCACCATCTTCCACCTGTGTGTTTTGTTCAGATTGATGTTGGGCGTGTTGGATTCACGGGAATCTTGACGTGTACAGGATCCCGCGACCAATGCAGCCCCGGCTCCTGCGAATAATCCACTTTTTATGAAGTCTTTCCTTTTCATTTTGAGATGACTTTTTGAACTACCTATAAGAAGAAATAAACCAATTCGGGAAACATGAATATGGCAAAGAGAAACAATATCTGGATCACAATATACGGCACCGCTCCGCGGTAGATCTGTTGAGTTCTTACCCCTTCAGGACTCACGCCTTTTAAATAAAACAATGAAAATCCGAAGGGAGGGGTCAGGAATGAGGTTTGGAGGTTCAGAGCTATCAATACGCCTATCCATAACATGTCAATTTCCAGTGCATTGAATAGCGGTGTCACTACGGGTACAAGGATGAAAATGATCTCGATGAAATCCACGAAAAATCCTGTTACAAAGATCACGATCATCACGAGAAGAATGAATACGGAAGGTGAAAGATCGGACTCGGTGATATATCGGATGAGGAAATCATCACCGCCCAGCATTTTGAACACCAGCGTAAAAGTTGTCGCTCCCAGGAGTATCATAAAAACCATCGTGGTCAGGTGGGTGGTTTCTTCCATGACCTCTTTGAGTACTGAGTAGGAAAATTTCTTTTGTATTACTGTCAGAACAGTGGCACCCAAGGCACCAACGGCAGCCGCTTCTGTCGGCGAGGCCAATCCCGCGAAAATGGATCCAAGAACAGCGACTATCAGTATCATGGGAAGGATAAACACCTTTAGTACACGCCAGAAGAATCCCTTGCCTTTGAATTCTTCGATCTCCTCTTCCGGGATCGGTGGAGCCATATTCTCTCCGGAATAGGCCTTTATCATAATGTAGGCCATATAACAGAGGACAAGCAATAAACCTGGCAACAAGGCTGCGGTGAACATGGTGCCCACATCCACATTGGAACCACCGCGAGAACTGTTGTTGATCGTATCGGCCAGAAGGACAAGCACGATTGAGGGCGGGATGATCTGACCGAGTGTTCCTGATGCCGCAATGGTGCCAGAGGCCAACTCGACATTATATCCCCTTTTGATCATAGTAGGCAATGAGATCAGGCCCATGGTAACTACAGTAGCACCCACTATTCCGGTGGATGCTGCCAGCAGTGCGCCTACAACAACCACTGAGATGGCAAGTCCACCTTTGACCTTGCCGAAGAGCATGGCCATGGTTTCCAGCAAGCTTTCTGCCAGTCCCGACTTTTGAAGCATTATGCCCATGTAGATAAAAAGAGGTACGGCGATAAGGACGTAATTCTTCATCGTTCCCATGATCCTTGGGGCGAGCAGCTTGAAGTCGCTCAGATGAAAATATTCTGGTGCCCAATAGCTCACACCCAGTCCGAAAAGGACGGACGCGCCACCAAGCGTGAAGGCCACAGGATAGCCTTTAAGCAGAAGCAAGAAGATGAGGATAAATAATATGATAGCCAGGAACTCCAAGTTATTCTTCTGATTTTATGGTCTGAATGGACTTCAGGATCACGCCAATTCCCTGGAGGAGGAGAAGGACAAAACCGAGAGTGATGGAGAACTTCAAGAGGTATAGTGCAGGGAGGCCGCCCGGCTGGGCCGATTTTTCACTGATCAAAAAAGACATATAGGCATAATTGTAGCTGACCCAGATTATGATCATGCACCAGGGGATGAGGAAGACGAGGGTGCCTACAAGATTGATCCAGGCTTGCGATCTTTTGCTCTTCGAAGCGTAGAAGACATCTACTCTTACGTGCTTCTCCTTTTGCAGGGCATATCCTGCGGATAGTAAAAAGAGAAGGGCAAAAAGATAGATTTCGAGTTCAATGATCCAAATAAGGGTGAAATCAAATAAATAGCGCATCGCCACATCAATGCAGATAAGAACGACCAGCGCTGTGCTTAACCATCCTACCGCTTTTCCGGACCATTTATTGAGCCGATCGAGTATGGAAATGATCTTCTTCATGGTGCAGGGTGAAGATAGTGAATGGCGAGTCAAATTTTTGTGCATGGATGAATAGAGACCCTTGGAGGGTGCCTATACCCTTGGAGGGTAATAATATACTACAAAGACTCCGCGTTAAATATGTAAACGAACACTATTATGAACACTTTAACCGTTTCGGCCGACGAAAGGCCTTACTATCATCGATTTTCTGAATTGGATTATTTTCATGTATATAATCGATCCAATAATAAAGAGGAAATCTTTTCAGATACTAGTTGCTTTAATTCTTTAATTTCTGGTTTTCATCATTATCTGAGGGATTACTTGCGATTGTTAGCCTTCTGCGTGATTCCTAACCATTTCCATTTTGCTATTCAGGTAAGATCACACGATGAAATAATTAAAAATTTATCGTTGAAATCAAAAAAGAAGCTAACTAAAACTCAGTTAACATTTTTAGAAAGCAAGGGCAATGTTTCCCTGCACGATGTTGTTTCTCAGCAATTTAGTAATCTTTTTAATTCGTATGCACAACAATACAATCATGCATTTGAACGCAAGGGTAACTTGTTTAATACCAATGTGAAACGAATTAGAATTAATGATCAGTTTCAATTAAGATGGTTAATTTATTATATCCACTCTAACCCCTGGCATCACGGGATATGTGATGACTTTTCTCATTACCCCTGGAATTCGTTCGGTGAAATCATCAGCGGAAGACTAGATGTTATTGACAGATCAATCTACTCGATTTATGAGGGCAAGGAATCTTTGATTGAATACCACAAAACAGCACATCTTCATAAGGCTCTCAAGCAGTTGACGTTTTCTTCAGAGAATGAAGACGTACAGGGAATAAAATTATTGCAATAGACTTAGGGCCCTTGGAGGGTCCCCCCACCCTTGGAGGGTGGCTATTCCCATCTGATCCTCCTCCGAGAGATCATCAGTTAAACACCAACAATACAAAGAGCATCTGGGCAATGATGATCTTTGAGATCAGTGCAAGCGGCATCATCATCGTGAAGCCCACAACGGGCAATCGATTCTTACTTCGCGACATGGCAACATCCAGGATAGCCGGCTGATTGCTGACAAAACCACTCAGAATACTGAATGGGATCTTGATCCACTTATATCCCACATACAACAAGAGCAACGCGGAAGTCAAACTGATAGCGAGGCCTCCGAGGAATATTTCTACCCCATCCCAGGAAAGACTTTGAAAAAAAGCATCTCCGGACCTTACGCCGATCGTAGACAGCAAGAGGATCAAACCGATTTGCTGAAGGGTGATATTTGCGCTGTATGGGAGTGTCCACAGAATGCGTCCTGTGCGACGTAGTGAGCCGAGGATCAAACCGACGATCAGTGGCCCTCCAGCATAGCCCAACTTGAATGAGACGCCACCACCCAGAGAAATTTCGATGCTTCCCAAGATAAGGCCTAGTCCAATACCTAGTCCGAAGCTGAAGAGATTGACTTTGCTTGACGCATGATAGGAATCTCCAAACAGTTTGGCCAGTTCTTTAAGGTCAGAACGCCGTGCGATGAACCTTACTCGGTCCCCAAGTTCGAGTATAGTGTCCGACTGGGCGATCATGTCAATATCACCGCGACGGATCCTGGTGACAATGGCATTATATTTTTCGTGTAAGTTGAGCGAAGAAAGTGTCATACCCGCCAGGTCAGGATTAGAGACAAAAAGCCGCGAGGCATCGAATTTGGTACGGTCAAACCTTTGGGGGGAGTCGCTTTTTTGGCCGAGTCTTTCTGTGATCTCATCGATCGTCTTTCGGCTTCCGACTGCTACGATCATGTCTCCCAGGTCCAATACGGTATCCCAATTGGTCAACATGGCCTGGCCATCCTTGAAAATACGACCGAAGACCACATTCCATGCGTGAGTCCTTTTTATATCCCTCAATTGTCGACCAGCCACCTCCGGATTGGTGATCTCTATACTTTGGCTGACAAGGTCCTTGCCCAACGGGTATTTATCAGAAAGTTCCTGGGCTTCCTTGCGGTAGTCTATCTTCATCAGTCTTTCCATCAGAAGGATTCCAATGATTCCGCTTAGCACACCCATCGGATAAGACAGCGAGTATCCGATCACAGCCTCCTGTTCATGCATGATCGACTCGGCACCCGAAAAGGTAATACCCATGTAGTCGAGGACACCTGCAAGGGCGGCCGTGTTGGTGGTACTACCGGTGTAGATACCTGTGATCGTTGCCGGCGAGAATCCGGCAAGATAAAAGAGCCCCACGGCCATCAGACCTGAGAGTATTAGCATGGAAAAGATGAAGACTATATCCCTCATGCCATTCTTTCGGTAGGACTCAAAGAATGCTGGACCGGAAGTCAGGCCAACCGAATAAATAAATATGGAAAGACCGAGCTGGAAAATGATCTCCGGTATTTTGAGCTGAGGATCTATAGCTCCGAAGGCCAGTCCGGTAAACAGAATAGCGGAAACACCAAGTGAAACTCCTTTGATAGAGATAGTCCCTATCATGTAGCCAAGGGCAGCTACGATGAATAATAGAAGTAATGGATATTCAGCTAATATCTGGATCATCAAGTCCGAAATTAAGCCTTAAGAACGACCTGAAAGAAGAAATGTTGGTGAGACTTTAGCTTTTGTGAATGGTTAACGATGAGATCAAATAACGACCGAGCAAACAATATTTGGCGTTTTAATTGGGGTTATATCTTATGTCTGCCTAAACTTACCCTAACAGTGGATTGTTTTCTATAAAAGGAAGATTATGAAGCAGGATTGGGTAAAAGTTTTTGACAGCCAGGAGAGTCTTAAGATCAGTATAGCCAAGGCCAAGCTGGATGAGCACAATATTGAGAATGTTATTCTCAACAAGAAAGATTCGGCATATGTGGTCATTGGACTATCGGAACTTTATGTGCCCGAGGACCAGGCGCGAAAGGCCATTCAGATTCTGGAGAATGCCCGGGTCGACAGCTGAAGTTTACAGCTTGTCCATGTTCTCATAATAGACCCAAACTAAGAGGATTATGAAAAGAAGCAGAAAAACTAAAAATTTGCCTACACAGCTTCCTTTTCTTCCATAATTATGGCCACCTTGATCCATGTCTTGGATATTTAATTTTGATGCAAAGAAAAGCAAAAGTTTAGATATATAGATAACCCGTGCGAGCTGCGATACCGGATTTTTAATATTAAAAAAATCTTTAATATGTTATCAACTTAGTATATTTGTTATGAAACTGATCTACCCGATTATCAGGATAATTAAGCTACGAGTATGTTAAAGCAGAAATTAAGTCAGAAGATGATTCAGAAGCTGTCTCCTCAGCAGATACAGCTGATGAAGCTTCTGCAGATTCCTACGGTATCCCTGGAGCAGCGGATAAAGGAAGAGTTGGAGGCCAATCCGGCACTCGATGAAGGGGACACCAGGGAAGAAGAAAATTACGAGGCCGCGGATGATCTCGATGGTGAGAATCAGGAGACCGAATTCGAGTTGGACGATTATCTGAATGAATACATAGAGGATGATCCATCCAGTTACAAGATGAGTTTACCTTCTTCATCACAGGAAGAGGACAAATCATACCCCGTTGCCGTACAGAGCTCCTTCCATGAATACCTGAAGACTCAATTGGGAATGCTGGAACTCGAGGATGAAAAAGAATTAAAGATCGCAAAGCAGATAATTGGCAGCATCGATGATGATGGATATCTCAGACGTGAGGCTGCGGCCATCATGGACGACCTGTTGTTTTCTCAGAACATGGAAGTAGAGGAAGAGGAGATCCTGGAGATCCTGGAAAAAGTACAGGAGTTTGATCCTCCAGGGGTGGGTGCAAGATCCCTTCAGGAGTGCTTGCTACTTCAGTTAAGAGCTAAAAAAGGAGCTCCGGGAGCAGATCTGCATGCGGAGGAACTGGCCGAAACCATACTCGCGGATTATTTCAATGAGTTCACCAAAAAGCATTACCAAAAGCTTATAAAACAGTTGGACATTACTGAGGAGGAACTCAAGGATGCGATCGGTGAGATACTCAAACTCAACCCCAAACCTTCCAGCGGTCATTCTGGCGGTCAGGGCCAGTCGAATAATCAATATATTATTCCTGATTTTATTATTCAAAACAGGGATGGAGAGCTAGAGTTGACGCTTAATTCCCGGAATGCCCCGGAACTGAGGATCAATGATCAGTACATGGATATGCTCAGTTCCTATAAAGAAGCCAAGAAAAAGGGCAAGACGAAGAAAAAGGATAAGGAAGTGGTACTGTTTGTAAAGCAAAAGATCGATTCCGCCAAATGGTTTATCGATGCGATAAAACAGCGACAGGATACCTTGTACCGATGTATGTATGCCATCCTTCAGTTTCAATATGATTATTTTATGACAGGAGACCAACGCAAACTGAAGCCTATGATCCTTAAGGATATAGCCATGATCACCGGTTTGGACATCTCCACGGTCTCCAGAGTGGCCAATTCAAAATTTGTACAAACGGAATTTGGCAATATACTCTTGAAGGACCTTTTCTCCGAATCTTTGCAAACTCAGGATGGTGAGGAGGTTTCGACGCTTCAGGTCAAAAAGATATTGACCGACGTGATCGCCCAGGAAGACAAGAAAAAGCCACTTTCTGATGAAAAGCTCAAGAACATACTTAAGGAGAAGGGCTACAACATAGCGAGGAGGACCATCGCCAAATACAGAGAGCAACTCAATATTCCGGTCGCTCGATTACGAAAGGAGCTTTAAGAATTACTCCACCAGATCCATTATCTGCGCACATACTTCATCTATCTGTTGATCTGTAATGGTGAGGGGGGGCGCCATACGCCAGGTCTTGAGGTCAAAGAGCAAAAGGTCGATGACGATACCCGCATTATGCAACTTGTTGGCCCATTCTATAGCTGATTGTTCTGATCCTACATCATAGGCTATCATAGCCCCGGCCTTTCGGATCTTCCACGGGCCCTGGCTAAGCATTTCGCCAAACCGTTGCCCGATCTCTGCAGCACGCAACCATAATTTCTCATTTGTTATATGTTTAAGAGTGGCCAATCCTGTCGAGCAACATAACGGATGTCCACCGAATGTGGTCAGATGAGCCAAGGGCACTTTATGGCTGATGGTAGTCATAATGTCTTTACTGCTGATGACAGCGGATAAAGGCAAACCACCACCCAGAGCCTTTCCAAGAACTAGAATATCCGGTTCGATGTCAAAAGCCTGAAATGCAAAAAGATCACCACTTCGCCCGAGACCTATCTGAATTTCATCGAAAATCAGCAGGGCTCCGACCTCATCACATCTCTTCCTGAGTGCCGCCATGTAATCCTTATCCGGCACGATAACCCCGGCCTCGGCCTGAATGGTTTCCATAATGACTGCTGCTGTGTCGGAGGTGATTTTACCCAGATCATCGGGCGCATTGAATCCAATATGTCTCGTGCCGGGTACTAAAGGGACAATGCTGGACAAAAAATCCAGGTCGCTTCTCAGGCTTTCCGCTCCTATGGTGCTACCGTGATAGGCATTCGCAGCACTGATAACCTCGATACGTCCAGTCGTCATCCTCGCCACTTTGATGGATGCTTCAATTGCCTCTGAACCCGAGCTTAAGAAATAAACCTGACCATCGGGTTTGTCAAGCTTCTCAAGAAGGAGTTCAGCCAGATTTAATTGTGGACTCTGGATGTGTTCGCCATAGACCATGGTATGAAGGTACTTCCCGGTTTGCTGACGGATGGCTTCAAGGATATCCGGATGTCTGTGTCCCAATATGTTAGGGCCGATACCGGAAGAAAGATCGGTATACTTCTTCCCGGAATGATCGTATATGTGTACTCCTTCTGCCCGGGCTACATCGATAATTGCCGGTACATCGCTTGTTTGAGCAATGTGCTTTAGAAAGAGGCTTCTTCTTGACAACATGATATAAAGTTACAAGTAACGAGTGACAAGTAACAAGTGGCATGTGACATGGAGTGGGCGACAGAAGGGAGATACAACTGTGATCATTCCAACAAATACGCCAGTGTTGTCGTTTATGAATTTTATAACACAAGATTCCGGATAGCGATACTAACTTTGACGTATGCAGATGACAATTAAAAGACAAATGCTCAGATCGATGAAATCCACAATATTTACTCTGTTTCTGCTATTTGCTTTTAAGCAGGTGACCCCGGCACAGGGAATCGACTTTTTCCACGGCACGTTCGAAGAAGCCCTGGAAGAGGCCAAAAAGCAGGACAAAGCCATTTTCGTGGATGCGTTTACCACCTGGTGTGGACCATGTAAGAGAATGTCCAAATATGTTTTTACTGACAAATCGGTGGGTGAGTTCTATAATGAGAACTTCATCAACATGAAGCTGGATATGGAAAAAGAACAGGGCATGAAGTTCGGCCTGAAGTATCCTGTCTCAGCATATCCGACCTTTTATTTCATCAAGTCAGATGGTGAGGTGCTGTTCACCACTAAAGGAGGTCGCCAGGCCAAGCAATTCATTGAACTGGGAGAGAAGGCATTGAGCAGATACGACGATCTTGAGACACTTAAGGAAAAATACGAAGAGGGCGAGCGAGATCCGAAGTTTATCATGAGATTCATAACCGCCCTCAAACGTAACGATGAGAGCGCACTCAAGGTGGCTAATGATTACCTTGATGAACAGGCGGATATGACGACACTCGAAAATCTGGCGATCATTGATGCCGCTACTGTAGAGGCGGACTCGCGGATCTATGATCTATTCATCGAGCACGGTGACCGGATCATGAAATTAACCTCTAAAGAGGAGTATCTGGAGAAAGGCCGCAGAGCTTGCCTGGCAACCGTGGACAAGGCCATAGAATTTAATTACGAGGAGTTGCTGGAAGAAGCTCAGTCGCAATACGAGAAACTGCCCACTGATGATGACAAGGTCTTTGAATGGGAATCCAACATGATTTATTTTGCCGCAAGAGAAGAGGCCGGGGATTATATGAAGAATGCCAAGCGCTATCTGAAAAAGCATGTTGGCAATGATGCGAACCAGATCAATGAGGTGGTCGAATTCATGATCAGAAAATTCAAGGATAATAAAGATGTTATGGAGTTTGCGTCACCCTATGCCGAAAAGGCAGCGGAGTTCGGCGGCCTTGCGGAGTATCATCTCAATCACGCCTACACCTTATATTATCAAGAAGAATATCAAGAAGCCAAGGTGGCTGCAGAAAAGGCGCTCGAGTTGGCAATAGAACAGAAATCCGCCCCTAATGCCATAAGGGCTCTTATCAATAAGATCGATCAAAGATAAGACCTGCAGTTTTTCTGATATTCAACCATTTTTGCGGTCTTTGACGACCTATCTTTTTCAGGAAACAAAATTTCTGATTATATTCTCATATAGATCAAACAACTGAAAGTAAACGAAAACCATAACCTAATGAAGAAAAGAGATTTTATCAGAACGAGTAGTTTCCTCGCCCTCGGCGCCTTTTTAGCTCCCAGTGCATCATGTTCGAATTCAGCTCCGCAGGGTGATGCTGCAGGAGCGGAAGACCCCATGGCCGGTGCCGATGGTCAATTTACACTTCCAGAACTTCCCTATGATCACAATGCCCTGGAACCGTACATCGACAAACAAACGATGATGATCCATCATGGAAAGCATCATGCTGGATATGTGAGAAAGTTGAATAAGGCCCTTGAAGGTCAGGATGTTTCGGGACAATCTTTGAAGGACATTCTCTCCAGCGTGGAAGGAAGCAATGCCGGTGTCAGGAACAATGGAGGCGGACATTACAATCACAGTCTATTCTGGGAGGTCATGTCACCAGGAGGTGGTGAAGGTCCTACTGGTAACCTGAAAGATGCTCTAGACAGTACATTCAATTCCTTCGATGGTTTCAAAGAAAAGTTCTCAAATGCCGCTGCATCCAGATTTGGATCAGGGTGGGCCTGGTTGAGTGTGGATGGTGACGGAAAACTCTTCGTCAGTTCTACCCCGAATCAGGATAACCCATTGATGCCTTTTGCCGAGCAAAAAGGAACGCCGATATTGGGTATTGATGTGTGGGAGCATGCCTACTACTTGAAATACCAGAATGAGCGAACGAAGTATATCGCCAACTTTTTCAATATTATCAACTGGGAAACAGTTGCGGCAAACTATGCAGCGATCGGTTAATTTAACAGGTGAAGAGTTGAAATGAGACGAGCATGTCCAAGATGCCGAACGCCTTTTATCTGTACGCCCCATGATATCGATAATTGCCCGTGTCAGGGCGTGGATATTTCGGCATCCACAAGAGAGTTTCTAGGTGATACATATTATGATTGCTTATGCAATCAATGCCTTTTGGAACTGGATCCCCTGGTCGTCAAGGCCAGAAAGGAGCCATTTGACCCGAAGAAAAAGCTGAGTGAGGGTCTTCATTATCACATGGAAGGCCCACTCATGGTCTTTACGCAGTATTATCATATATGGAAGGGCGAATGTTGTCAGAACAGTTGCCGGAATTGTCCATATGGCTATTACGAAGAAGAGATCATATGACCTCAGTCTCCACGTAGGCTAAGACTCCTGATCTTTCTACATATTTCCTTCCAACCAACTGGCTTTATCCAGATTCCTGAATTGTATGGCCTCAGCCAGATGTTCAGTATTGATGTCCTTGCTCTTGTCAAGATCGGCTATGGTCCTACTCACTTTAAGTATTCTGTCATACGCGCGGGCCGATAACTGAAGTTTCTGCATGGCCGTTTTGAGTAAGGTTTTGCCCGTATCGTCAATCTTGCAGACCTGCCTGACCATCCGGCTATCGAGCTGGGCATTGCTATATATCCCATCCATATTTACGAAACGGTCTTTTTGAACCACCCTGGCCCGGGTCACTCGCGATTCGATATCCTTACTCGTCGTTGTTTCGGTGGCATGACCGGCGAGTTCGTCAAAACTTACCGGTGTGACCTCTACATGTAGATCTATGCGGTCCAGGAGAGGGCCCGAGATCTTGTTCAAATATCGTTCTACCGTTCCCGGATGGCACACGCATTCCTTTTCGGGGTGATTATAGAAGCCACAGGGACAGGGATTCATCGATGCGATGAGGATGAAATTGGCCGGATAGTCCACTGATATTTTTGCCCTGGAGATCGTTACCTGCCTTTCTTCCATGGGTTGACGCATCACTTCCAGAACAGACCTCTTGAATTCCGGGAGTTCATCCAGAAATAATACGCCGTTGTGGGCCAGGCTGATCTCACCGGGCATGGGATGGCTCCCACCCCCGACCAGGGCAACATCGCTAATGGTGTGATGCGGGGAGCGAAATGGCCGTTTTTTCACCAGTGCCGTCTCTTCTGAAAGCTGGCCGGACACCGAGTATATCTTGGTTGTTTCCAGAGCCTCTTCGAGAGTGAGAGGAGGCAAAATGCCTGGCAGACGCTTGGCCAACATAGTCTTGCCGGCTCCCGGTGGGCCTATAAGTATGACATTGTGGCCACCAGCCGCAGCGATCTCCAGGGCACGCTTGATCTTGAATTGACCTTTGACTTCAGAGAAATCAAAGGGGTAGGAGGATTGTGTTGCATTACGAAGGGCATCAAAATTGGCTTTCGACGGAGAGATGTGCTTTTTTATATTAAAAAAATCGATGGCATCGCTCAGGTTCTCTATGGGTATGACATCAATACCCTCTACAACAGCAGCTTCCTCGGCGTTGGCAGCAGGCAACAAAAAACCCTTGTAACCCTCAGTCCTGGCTTGCATCGCCATCGGAAGGGCACCACGTATGGGTCGTACCTTACCATCGAGAGACAGTTCTCCCATGATGACGTATTCATCGATATTGTCGGTTTCGATCTGACAGGTGGCTCCCAGTACGCAAAGCGCAATAGGCAGATCGAATGCCGAACCTTCCTTGCGTATGTCAGCAGGGGCCAGATTGATGATTATCTTCAGTCTCGGAAGGCGAAAGCCGAGGTTGTAGATGGCTGAGGACATCCTGTGATAGCCTTCCTTAACGGCATTATCAGGTAATCCGACCAGTGAGTATCCGATCGAACCTGCCTGAACAGGTCCGCCCGTATTAACTTCAATGGTAATTGTCTGGGCCTGAACGCCATATACGGCGCTCGCAAATGTTTTGACTAGCATGTCTCATAGTTTTGTGTGTCGAATAAGTTAACTTTAGTATAACGAACTTGATCTTGATTACATTATAGTAGTAATAACTTTGTATTATCATTCCCCGAGGTGAAAGCTGCGATAAACAAATTAATCGGAATTTATTTGAAACGACGGCGACGTCGCATCAATCACGTTGTGAATCGAGCTCAACACTTTCAGGAGTTGTGGTTGAAGAATATCATTCAGAAGGGCAGAGAAACGGAGTTCGGTAAAAAGCACAACCTGAGATCGTGCCGATCTTACGAGGATTTCAAAAAGAATGTTCCGGTCGTGCATTATGAGGATATCAGGCCGGATATCGTGAGGATGATGAACGGGGAAAGAAATGTACTGTGGCCCGGCAAGATCAACTGGTATTCAAAATCAGCCGGCACCACGGATGACAAGAGTAAGTACATTCCAGTCAGTCGCGAATATCTGTTCAAAGGACATGTGGCCGGCTCCTGGGATACGATGGCTTTCCTTTACGACAAGATCCCTGATGCAACCATGTTTGCCGAAAAAAGTCTTGTGGTCGGTGGAAGCCTTCAAACCTATGATAAAAATCCGGATACCACGATCGGGGACATTTCGGCTATTCTTATTCGGAGGATGCCGTTTATCGGTCGTCCGTTCTATACGCCCGATTTTGAGACTGCTTTGCTTTCGAGTTGGGATGAGAAGCTCGAAAGGATCATAAGGATTTCAGGCAAGGAGAACGTGGTCATGATCGGAGGGGTGCCAACGTGGAACATCGTGCTGTTTCGCAAGATGCTCGAATATTATGAAAAGGATAATCTCCTGGAATTGTGGCCCAATCTCCAAGCATATGTCCATGGTGGTGTCAGTTTCAAGCCCTATTTCAAGGTCTTCGAAGAGCTCATCCCTAATAAGGATTTCGTGTATCAGGAGATCTACAATGCTTCCGAGGGCTTTTTTGCGGTGCAGGACAGGAAGACCGCCCCCGGCATGATGCCGCTCCTGGATAATGCGATGTTCTTCGAGTTCATCCCCGCTGAGGAATGGCATAAAAAATATCCCAGGACTGTGCCTATCTGGGAAGTGAAGAAAGACGTTAACTATGCCTTGTTGGTAACCAATAATTCGGGACTCTGGAGATACAGCCCCGGTGATACTGTGTGTTTTACCTCAGTAGATCCCTGGAGGTTCGAGATCACGGGGCGTACGCGGCATTACATCAATGCTTTTGGTGAAGAGGTCATTGTGGCTAATACTGATGAGGCCTTGTCCAGGACCTGTGAAGAAACAGGTGCTATTGCGACAGAATATACTGTGGCACCCATTTATTTTTCCGGTAAGAATAGAGGCGGTCATGAGTGGTTGATCGAATTCCATCACTTGCCCGTTGATCTGTCTACCTTCGCGCGCATTTTGGATGAGAATCTGCAATCCCTCAATTCTGATTACCAGGCGAAGCGTTATAAGGACATGGCGCTTAAGCAATTGCAGCTTGACAGTGTACCGCCGGGCACGTTTGAAAAATGGCTTAGAATGAACAAGACGATGGGTGCACAGATCAAAATCCCAAGGTTATCCAATGACCGAAAGGTCATTGAGAGTGTTAAAGATTATATCGCTAACCTATCGCAGACATGAAAGAGGATCTGTCAGGCCTGTTTCCCATTGACAAAGAGAAAGATGATTATACAGAGACTGACATGGTGGAGCAGATCAGAAAGCGAGTGGCGGAACTGCTGGACAAGAATCCCGAACTGCTTTTTTCTTACCTCTACCGGCTTGATGTGGAGGAGCACAAGATCAAAACTGCTTTGAAAATGGGTGGGCCCGCTGATGAGATCCTTGCCGACCTCATATGGCAAAGGCAAAAACAACGACTGGCCACGCGTAAGGCTTACAGGGATGATCAAAAAGCGGATGATTAAGGCCTATGTTGTTAACTGAAGGCATTGTACTCAGGACCTTGAAGTATGGGGAGACAAGCCTCATCCTCGATATTTATTCCAGGGATAAGGGCCTGATCTCCTGTATTGCGGGAGGCGTCCGAAAAAGTAAAACCCGTCTACATGCTGCAACTTTTCAACTTTTGCAGCTTCTGAGGGTCAACCTCTATTACAAAGAAGGGGACCGTTTATCCAGGATCAAGGATGCTCAGCCGGTCCTTGTTCTGAATGACTTGCTCGACCATCCCATAAAAAGGGTCATTGTCATTTTCATGGCAGAGCTTTTACAAAAGTCTATCCGGGAAAAGGAGCTTAATGAAGGTCTTTATAACTTTTTACAGAAAAGTATATTGGAATTAAATGAGCTCAGGGATCATATCGCGGACTTCCATCTGACGTTCATGATCGAACTGACATCCTTTCTGGGATTTAGACCTGTATCCAATTTTGCGGATCAGCGGCCATTCTTCGATCTCCAGGATGGACAGTTCGTCGCCATATCGCATCCGAGGAATACACTTACTAATGATGAGAGCCTATTGTTGGGTGAGGTGCTTGACAAGCTGGAAGGTGAACGACAAGAACTGTCTTTAAATGGTAAGAAAAGGAGAATTTTACTTTCAGGCCTGATACGGTATTATCAATATCACGTAGAGGGATTTGGCAATATGAAGTCTCCTGAAGTTATTCACGTTGTGCTTTCATGATAAATGTTGAATAGGAGTTGCATATTTGCTGATCAATTTTTGACCGACGATGAAGGAAGTGATGAAATTTGATTTGAATGATCTGTCCCGGGATCTTCTCACAGACATGTATCGAAATATGTTGTTACCCCGGATGATCGAAGAAAAGATGCTCAACCTTTTGCGCCTGGGGAAGATCTCCAAATGGTTTAGCGGTATAGGCCAGGAAGCGATCTCTGTGGGATGTACGATGGCTCTTAACAAGGATGAGTTCATCTTCCCCATGCACCGAAATCTGGGTGTATTCACCACTCGTGGTATTCCCTTATGGAAGTTGTTCGCACAATGGGAAGGTAAGCCCTCAGGATTCACGAAAGGACGGGACCGCTCCTTTCATTTTGGAGCCCCCGACTACAATATCGTCGGTATGATCTCACACCTGGGACCGCAATTATCCCTGGCTTCGGGTGTTGCCCTGGCGTATAAGCTCGGTTTGGAGAAAAAGGTCAGCCTGGCATTTACCGGCGAGGGAGGAACAAGTGAAGGTGAGTTCCATGAAGCTCTCAATGTTGCGGCCGTATGGAAATTGCCGGTCATTTTTGTGATCGAGAATAATGGTTATGGTCTGTCCACTCCTGTAGGCGAGCAGTACGCTTGTGAAAATCTCGCTGACCGCGCCAAGGGTTACGGTATGGCGGGAGAGGTTATCGATGGAAATAATGTCATTGAAGTGTATCAGACCGTTTCGAGTTGGGCCAAAAAGATGAGGGAAAATCCGGAACCTGTTCTTATAGAGTGCAAGACCTTTCGCATGAGAGGCCATGAAGAGGCGAGCGGGACTAAATATGTG
>JAWVZH010000023.1:0-26810 GCA_033722295.1 Saprospiraceae bacterium | reverse complement strand
CTTGTCGCTATCACCACGAATGATATTCATTGCAGACTTCATAGCAGAGTGGCTCGCTCTAATAGCTTTTCTTTCCTGCTCCTTGACCTTTACCTGGTCTCTGGTATCCTCAAGCAATATCTCCGAATTTTGATACATCTTAGTCAGCACTTTATATAGAATATCCATTTTGGATAAAAGACTTTCATATTTCTTGTTCACATCCTGAAGCCGCGCTGCTTTACGTGTATTGAGAAGCAACTGTTTTTGATTGTTGACCTCCTTGGCTTTTCCTGCAAGTGCCAGACTATTGTTGATCTCATCTTCATTACCCTTGACCATGTTCTTTAGCTTTCTCATCTGACCTCGGAGACTCCCTAGTTGTTTGCTCATTTTGGACAGATTGTCTTCAAGGTCTTCGACATAACTTTTGAGAATTCCAATCGGATCTATGGTAACAAAGATTCCCGTTATCCAGCGCATGATACTCTTATAAATATAGCCTACAAGATTTCGCATCCTCGGGTCGAGAACCATATAAATAATGACGCCCAGTACCAGGAGCATGCCGGCCAGGTAAAGCAGATTGCTCGTCAGTGCAATTATAGCCGGGAGGGATGTGACTAGCAAGTAACCCCCGCCAAGGATGAGTCCGGTAAGCACTAATGCACCGGTGACGCCCTCAGGCTTTTTCCAGAATGATTTTGGTTTCGTGGCTTCCATGTATTTTATAGTTGATCGTTAATATTAGTTATATGTCTTTCTATAGCGCTCTTTACCTGATTGAATGTTTCATTAAATCTTTCCTCCCTCTCTGTTAGATCTGTTTTGCTGTCCTCAACCTTTTTCTTCAGATCAGATATCTGTGATCTATATACCTCTTTTTGTTTTTTCAACCTGGCGATCTGATCATCTATATCATTATATGCCTTCTCCATCTCCCGGATCTTGTCGATCGGACCGTCGATCTTTTTCTGTATTTGCCGGTTGAGCGCAGACTTGAAGTCTTCATATTCATTGCGCAGCACTGAAACATAGTAATGACCAGAGGAGATCAGGGCATCCTTGGACAGACCAAAGGAACTGGCCGTCGCATAGGCGCTTTTCATGGCCGTCGCTTCGTCCATGTCCAGCTTCTTTAATTTGTCGATTGATACGAGAAACTCCAGGTAATCAAACCCTTCTTTATTCTTGTCCTTGATCGCCTTGAGCAACAGCCGCGTGCTTTTTTCATCAAGATCCGATGGTAGGTCTAGTAGTTTTCTAAGGTCCGCCATAATTGGAGTTAAATATCTAAAATTTCATCCTCTTCTTCATCTTCACCATCTGGCAACTCCAATTGCTTTATGGTGCCAATGGCATTACCAGCGATCCCGCGTATGCTGCCGTACATCTGTGTGGTGTTTATCAAAACTTTATCGATCTGCTTTTCTCTTGACTTCCACAGTCGTTCCATCGCCCGTCGTTCTTTGTTGATGTCTTCCTGCATAGTAATAAAACCTTCAACTATGGCTTGAAGTTGACCTTTGAACTCCGGGCCCGTGAGAAAGTCATATAAAACTTCCATTTTATCTCCCTTGTTGGTCTGGGCTGATTTGACAGAGTTCATTTTGATCAGCATCTCGCGCAAGACGTGCATGACGCTCTTCCAGTCCTTGAAGGTGCAGATCCAAACCCCGTGGAGTTGTCCAAAGCGATCGAGTTCTTTTGGCATCGTCTGGGTGATGAGGAGTGGTATGTTCGCGCCAAGTTCTCTTTGATCTGCTTTGAGTTTTTCTATCCAGTCGCCACCGAATGATTTGGTTCTTTTGCTTTCGATAATAATGGTTCCGCAGGTTTCACCGAGATCATTACGGACCTTCTGAATGACATCGGCGCCCCTGTGTCCTTTGGGAACCTCATCAATGACATCAAAGGGGTAGAGTCTGGACAATTCATCTTCAAGCACAAGCTCCTGTACCTCACCCTGAAGCTGCGTACTGCCTTGCTCTGCCCGTCTCTGTGCCTCATGGAGTTGTTTTGTAAGATCCTCCAACCTCTTTTCATATTCTTTCATTTTAAGCCTGGATCGTTCGGACTCTTCGTTACGGGCCTTGGCTTCAATTGCCTGCTTCTTCTCGAGCAGCTCTTTTTCTATTCGCAATTCCAAAGCATTTTCCTTTTCCTTCAGTTCCGCTTCTTTTTTCATCATTTCTACCTCCTTCGAGCGAAGAGTTGCGATCTCCCTGGATTGCTTCTCTCTTTCTTCCTCTAGAAACTTCATTTTAGCATCCATCTGATCCCTGACCTTTTTTGTCAGCTCTTCCTCCTTTTTCTCGAGTGCAGAATTCAGCTTTTCCTGAAAGATCTCATTGGTTCTCTTCTTTTTCTCTTCGAACTCTTTTTGAGCCTTTTCCAGTTCAGCTTCTTTGTTGGAATAAAGATCCTGCAGCTGTTTCTTCTCTTTGTCAAGTTCAGCTTGAAGTCTGGCTTGTAACTCCTTGTTGATCACATCTTCTACGGCAAAGACATGACTGCAATTCGGACACGTTATTTTTTGATTCTCAGTCATATTTATAAAAAGTCAACGTCTGTTGAAAATGGATATTTCATAAGATAATTGATCGCTCGTTCTATAGAGTAGCCCTCGAATACGGTAGAATAGATCATCTGAGTTATGGGCACCTTGATATCATAGTGTTTTGCCAATTGCTGGGCTGCTCTCAATGTTCTGAATCCCTCAGCTGTTTCTTCTACGGCATCAAGGGCTTCCTGAAGTGACATACCTGTTCCAATATTGTGACCGAACTGATAATTTCGACTGTTCGGACTTGTGGCGGTTGCTATGAGGTCACCTATGCCGGCAGTACCTATAAATGCCCGGCTGGAGGATCCCATAGCTTTACCGAAAGCGATCATCTCACGCAGGCCGCGGGTGAGGAGGATGGCCTGTATATTACGCCCGAGGTTCTTTCCTCCGAGGATCCCAGAGCCGATAGCGATGATGTTCTTAAGGACACCGGACAGTTCAGCACCGAGCAGATCATGGGATGAGAAAACGAAGAACCTGTTTGAGGTAAGTAATTTTTTACCTATTTCAATAACCTCGTCAAATTCGCTGGCTATAACGGTAGCCGTTGGTTGTCCATCGAGGATCTCACTGCTCAGATTAGGTCCACTGAGGCATCCTACTCGCCTGACATTCGTTTCCTGGAGTATGACTTCACTCATTGTGTGGACATTTTTACGTGAGATCTTCGCATTGGCAATATTATCTTCATCGATACCGGTAAGATCAATGCCCTTCGTGCCATGAATGAGAATATGTTCCGGAGTGAGGTAGGGGTAGAGCTCCTTCATCAACTCCCTGAAATTTTGAGATCTGATGACGGGAAACAGGATATTGCATTCCGAAGCGACATGGCCAATATCGGAGGTTGCCTCAATTCTTTCGGAAAGGGAAACCCCCATGTACTCATGAGTGTTATTGATCTGATGTACTACGGATTCTCTTCTGGAATAAATCAGTACATCGGTATTGTGAGAAAGTAAGGTGGCCACAGTAGTGCCAAAACTTCCGGCGCCAATGACACCAACTTTGTTCATTCGTATAAGTTATGATAACACAGTATAAGATTAAAATAGCAAAATTGGTCATCATTAGTTCAATATCTCTTTTAGTCCTTTTATCTGTAAAAGTGCTGGCCTTCTCCATGGGCTTTCCAGAGTGTCAGACAGGTAAAGGGCCTACGCTATTTCGGCACCCCGGTATATCAGTAATAGATGAATATGATGACCAGGAAGGATACTATGCCTTCGTCCCAAAAGACTCTGAATACAGAGCTGACAAGGTTGTAGGTTTTGTACATGGATATGGGGCATTGAATCCAATGATATTTGGTGCCTGGATTGAACACCTGGTCCTTCAGGGACATATTGTAATATATCCCAGGTATCAACAGAATCTCATTTTTCCTTCCGCAGCGGCCTTTACAGGTAATGTCGCAGCGGCTCTTAATGGTGCCATTCAAAAATTGGAATTAGAGTCGAAGTTGGATGAAAATGCAGATCTCTACTTGTTCGGACATAGTTTTGGAGGTGTCATTATCGCCAATATTGCTGTAGAGCTCGAGGAGTACGAAATCAAGAAACCTGCCGGTGTCTTTGTGGCAGAAGCAGGAACGGGCCCGTTAACCGGTGCTATAAAGGACAGCTATGGCTCATTTCCTCAAGATGTACCCCTGATCATTACAACAGGTGATAAGGACTATACAGTGGGGGATTTCTTTGGCAAAAAGTTATATAACGAAGTGACAGGTAACAAAGTAATACACATACATCAAAGCTCGTACTTTAAGGGAAAGAACAGGATCTCTTCAAGCCATTACGAACCTTACAGCATAGGAGCGTGGGCTGATAATGGAATTGATAACATCACTACCAAAAGGGCTTTGCACGTAGCTAAGAAGGATGTTCTGGACACCAATGGATACTGGTATTGGCTAGACAGGCTTATGATGATAGGTCAGGACGAGGAGGGTGTCATGCAGGAACTTTTCAACCCTGATCAACCGCTCCTTCTAATGGATGACATGGGACAAGCATTAACTGGTGCTATAGAGGTGAGATATAAGATTAAGCATCCGTAACTGCCTCAGGCAAAAGGAAGGACCAAACCGGGATTTGTTCAGGGCTTAATCCTGACCAGTCTGCCAGTCCAAATTGTCGATCCTTTGTCTCAAATTGTTCTCGAATGTTCTCAAAGCTTCTGGTGGTGAATGATTTATGCGGATAATTTTCCGGAAGCCTGAATCATCTTCCCAGATGATATTACTGGTCGGCAGGTCTACTACCCATTCCTGTTCGTTCGGTGGATACTGACCCTCATATTGATCAAGAGAGGCGTTATCCAGAAAATCGATCCACGCCGTGAGATCTTCTTGTGAGATCGTGCGAGTAAATGTATCGATCTGGGATACATGAGCACGACCGGAGTACTTTATTTCCCTGTTGTCCTTCAAGAGAAAGCTGTACACCGGGCAGTGTCCAAAGCACCCACTTCTCGAGTAAAATATTACGGTATCAGGTTGCTGGGTGTTCTCGATCAATGAGTCGACAATCAGAGTGTCGCCTCTATTACCGTAGGTGCTTTCTTTAGTAACAGTAGAATCTAATGAATCCACCGTGGATGCTTCAAGGGAAGTGGCGACCTTTCTGTCGCATCCTGTGATCAAGGCTAGTGCCAGACAGAAGTACAGCCCTGATCTCATTTTTTCTTCTTCTTTTGTCGCTCTGCCTGTATCTTCTGTTGTTCCTTAAGTGCTTTTTCAAGTCTTTGCTGAAATCCACCTTTCTTCTTGGGTTTGCTCTTATTCTTGTTCAGTTGGGCCTTGATCTTCTCCTCGTCAATGATAAAGTTCTTGGTCAACATGGTCTGGCCGATGTTAGTAATATTGGAGAACATCAGGTAACAAGTCAGACCGGAAGCGTAATTATTAAAAAAGAACAGGAACATTACAGGCATAAAATACTGCATGTATTTCATGGCTGGGTTGGCGCTCATGTCAACAAGGCGACTGTTGTACCAGGTATAGAGTAATGTCGTACCTGCCCATAACAAGGTGAATAAGCTGATATGAGCCCCGAACATCGGGATATTAAAAGGCAGATACGCGATCACATCATAACTTGACAGGTCAGAGGCCCAGAGGAATGATGCCTGACGAAACTCTATAGAGGCTGGGAAAAACCGGTATAAGGCGAACCATATCGGCATTTGCAGGATCATGGGCATACAGCCCCCAAGCGGATTGACCCCATACTCGCGGTACATTTTCATGGTCTCCATCTGCTGCTTGGACTGATCGTCCTTGAATTTGGCCTTGAGCTTTTGCATTTCAGGCTTTAACGCTGCCATCTTCATTTGGGAATGAAGCATCTTGTAAGTAAGAGGGTAGAGCGCAAGTTTTACGAGTACGGTCAGGGCTATGATGACAATTCCGGCAGACAGTATGAATCGGGATAAATAATTGAACACAGGTCGAATGACCCATCTGTTGATCGTTCCAAAAATGCTCGATCCGAACGGTATGATATCCTCGAGGTCATTATCAAAGGCGGCCAGTCGTTTGAAATCATTGGGGCCTATATACATTTTCATATTGAGGCCGGAGCCCTCCAACTTTTCAAGCGGCCAGGAGGCACGTGATTTTAGTAGTTTCAGGCTTTCGTCATCCTCTTCCAGCATCACTGTTTCAAGTCGAGCTTCGGTAAAAGGGGACTCGGGAACGATTGATGTGTTAAAGAACTGGTTGGAGTGAGCGATCCACTCTACTGGAGCATCATCTATTTTTTCCTGATCGTCACCTCTGCACGAGCAATAATCGGGATGCTCTTCTGACTCCTTGAAATAAACAGTGGAATAATACCTTTCGTACTGCTCGTTCAATTCCAGCTTGTTGAGATAGTTCACCCATTCAAGCTCGATCTGATCACCGGCTGCTTTATTGAGTATTCCAGGAGATTTGATGTTGACGTCCAGCAGGTAACTGTCATCAAGAAGAGTGTAGCTTTTCTCGAATTTTACACCATTGTTTTCATGTGTGAAAGTAAGTGTATTGCCTGCCTGATCCGCAGAAAAGATAACGTCTGCCGTAGTTAGTCGACCTCCGGGAAGCCCCTTGATCACATATCCCATGCGATTGTCAGGGTTGTTCATCATCTTCAATGGAGCCTTGGTCTGATCGTGATCTTCGTCCTCGTTTATTATCTTGTGATTGGCAAGTGTCACTTCTCTGATCTGACCACCTTTATTGCTGAATTTTATCTCGATCAGATCATTCTGGAGGGTGTAAAAGTTCTCCTCAACAGGCATGGTTAAGCTATCAACAGAACCCGTATCAGGAATTTCCACGATCGATGAAGTGTCCCTGATTGCAGACTTTGATTGCTCTTCTGACTTGAGCGCCTCAATGGAGTCCCGGGCACGCTTTTGGGCTTCTATCTCTTCTTCCGATGGACTGTTATAGACCATGAAGAAATAGGCCAAAACGAAGATCAACACCAACCCGATTCCCTGAGTTCTATCCATACCAATGTTGTAAATTGCCGCAAAAGTACAATTTTGCAGCCTGAGGAAGTACTAATTTTCGACAGACCTCGATTTCCTCGCTAAAATAACGTGTTAAATGATTATAAAGAGGCTTACGACCCACCTGGATGCTGAAGTCTTTTCATTCCTTATTTTTGGGCTTATAACTCTAGATAAGTGAATAACATCAAATATCTTTTTATCCTGATAGTCATGTTCGGCGTGGGGTTAGGTCTCCTGGGGCTGTTCAATCCGAACACCGAGATAGAGGTGGAAGAAGGCATCATAGCTCCGCTTCGAGAAACCTGGGATGTTTTTAATGACACTTCATCCTGGAAACACTGGAAGATCCAGGACGGAGAACTGGAGTGGACGAGTGGCCGGCCGGGAAAGGAAGGTACTCAATACACGATCATAAGATCACCTGAGGTTGAGGTTGAAGTCTCGATCATAGAGTCCCATATTGACAGTCTTCTCATCCTTGAGAGCAAATATTCAGATGGAACTTCAAAGGTTTCATCTATTGGGTTTGCCATAGAGAATGGCCAAACGATGGTCAGTCACAAAGAGATCTTGAGTACTACGGGATTTTTACAAAGAGTCAACCTGAGCTTCAACCGGTCATCCATTGAAAAGCAAACCGAAGAGCAACTCGAGGCTTTAAAAGTTTATATGGAAAAAGGGGAGTAGGTCGTAAAGATCATCTACAGGCTTCCATGATGCCCAGGCTATACCGACGGTCTTCATCCGGTAATTCGCTGAAGTCCACAAGGTTAGTGCCTCTTGAGTTGAGCAGATCTCTTCCTATCACCGTGAACTTTGAGCCACAATTGAAAAGGCCTGTCGTAAAATTGCCATTCCTTTCTACAGGTGTGATCCATCTGTACAAAGACGTTTGGATCAGGCTATAACCCTTTTCAATGCCCTTTGACAATGTGTTGCATTCAGTAATGACCCCTGATAATCTCCAATAATTGCTGCCTGGGTCGATCTCTATATCAGCCAGCTCATAATTGCCCAGGAACGGGCCCTCTGAGGTGGTATAAAGTTCATTTCCGCATTCATCCTCTACGCTGATGTCGAGAGCATGATCTATAGGGAACTGCACTGAAAAAAGCCCTTCATTGTCGGTCCATTGCCTGACCTTGACCGGATGATCCTTTCTGGATAACGCTATCCTTGCCCGTTCGAGGGGCTGTCCGCTCTGATCTTTTACCTGCCCCGAGATCCTGGCATAGGAAAAAGGGATCTGAATACTCCAGATGCCTATTCTGTCGACCTCGGCCCTGTAACTTTTTCCTTCCAGTTGGGCAAGGCCATATTCCTTCCATTGCCCATCTGCGTCTTCAAGTTTCCAGAGAGTGATCTCCTGCGGAGCATGGGCGAGAGTTTCGTCATCAAGCGGAAAGACCAGTAGATAAGTCACATTATCCGAGATCTGCAGGTCTTCACCCCCTGCTCCTTCAAACTGTGTATAAATGGTGCCGTAGTGTTCGAGTAGTTTGGAATTATCATTTTTGTCCACCCCGAAGTGTCCTCCCGGTATTTGATCATAGGCATCGATGTGTAACGGATCTACATACCCGACATTACTAACAACCGTTCCCGAATAAAGCTGACCATTCCCCAGTTCAAAAGCATCCGGAGGTATCTGTAGTGTAACGTTATCCACAGAACTTACAGACCCACCAATTCGAGCCGAGATATTATAAGTCTGCCCCAGAGGCTGAAGGTGCAAATTAATGGACCTGTTGTCCTCTGTAGGAATCACGGATTGAACGGTTGGGAAGTAATCAGGATGGTCGACGGTGAGCCTGCCACCAGTTCTTGGAATGACGACGTCGCTGAAGATGAAAATACCATTACTATCAGTAGTAGTTTTCTCACCTTCATAAGCGACAGTCGCATTTTCTACAGGCAAATTTATATCGCCCAGCACGACACCAAACGCACTGGTCTCTATATTTTCATCATATGCTATAAAGTCATTATGATCCTTGAGACATCCAGTAAGGATGAAAATGGAGGTCACACCAAAGATCAAAGCCAATCTTTTATACTGCATCTATACACGATTTGTAGATCCACAAAGACGGATCTGTAATTTAGACCCCTTGATCTTACATTTCGCTGCCTTATATGTCAAAAAAAGATGTCAGGTGCCAGGGACCCACATACTGGAAGTGCTCAATTGTTCTTGATCTCAAGGATCTTCAACTCAACTCGCTGATTCAATTCCTGACGCGGAGAGCGTAGATCCCGCACTATAGGTTGACGCTTACCATAACCTTTGTAGACTATTTGCTCTTTAGGTATACCTTTCTGATAGAGGTATTCAGCGACATTTTTTGCCCTTGCCGTAGATAACCTGTCGCTGTATTCATGAGAAGGCTTCAGGTTCGTGTGACCGCCTATCTCTACAAATACATTGTTATGGTTGGAGAGGAACTCATAGATCTCATCAAGGACAGCATAAGAGTCTTCTTCTACGTATGCGGAGTCCGCTTCAAAGTAGAGTTCCTCGATCTTCAATGTCTGTCCAACTTCTATGGTCGAAATGTCCAGTTGCGGCAACACTTTGGGCTTATCGATCTCAAAGGTGCGTTCTGCCTCACACCTGTTGGCGTCGATGACGGTCAGAGTATAATCTCCGTATCGTAGATTCTCCTGTTCGAGTATACCTCTCTTTCCATTACTCCATCTCAAGGTATAAGGCTTTGTTCCACCCGCAACGTCAACTTTGAGCCGTCCATCTCTGGCCCGGAATGCGCTGACACGTTGGTTGACCAGTTCCCTGATCTCGATCGAATCCGGTTGGGTGAGTTCAGTACTGGCCACATAAGTTTGACCGTCTGCATCTGTTATTGTTGCTGTATACGTTCCTGCGGTGATACCTCGAAGTTGTTTCTTTTCCCTGGCTCCCGTATTCCACTTTATCGAATAGGGTTCTTTTCCTCCATTGATCTTCAAGGCCACGGAGCCATCCTCTCTTCCATGGCATATCAATTCTTCTTTGACGAAGGCCACTGCGCTTAGTTCCTCAAACTCTCCTTCGATGACATCAATTCTGAATAACCCGTGGTCACCGGTGCCGACCCAGAGGTCATCATTTTTATCACATAAAAGCGCCAGAACGTCAGAGGAGACGAAACCATAATCTTCATCAAAGACAGTAGCTCGATTGGAATAGGGATCAAATTGAACCAATATTTGAGATGCCAGATATATCCTGCCCTTGGAGTCGGCGGCCAGCGCCCTTACCTTGCCCTTGCTCAGTCCGCGGCTTACATCGGCCGGATACCATCTCCCCGTTCTGCTCTCCTTCATATTCACTACCCATATTTCCTTGTCGCTCACAAGCCAGATGCCCTCACGGGTGTGTGTCGCAGCCTGAAATCGGTGATCTTGCTCGAGCACTTTCATACTGTTCTTTCTCATTTGTACAACACCTTCTTCTGTGCCGATCCACAATTGGTCATATGGATCTGCAAAAAGCATGTTGATCATATTATTGGGGATCCTGGAATTGTCGGTTGTGTATATCCTGCTTGCCCTGTCGACTCTTGGATTATATGTAAAAAGCCCCTGGTCGGTGCCAATATATAAGAGACTTCGATAAAATGTCATGCAAGTGATCCTTGCCTCAGGAGGTGTAACCTGGAATACTACTTCCATGTCCGGATCGAGAATCTGGTTGTTGCCAAGTGCTGACCATATCATTTCATCATCATCTGCGGCGAGTGCCAGGACAGTGGTATCCATCGGGAATATCTCAGGGTCTGAATTTATGGAGCCAATTTTTACCAGTCCGTAATCACTGGCCAACCACTTATTGTTATTGGCATCTATCGCTATATCATTTATCTCGATAGTACCTGACAGGTTTTGATATTTTTCAACGACTGCCTCGATCTCCTGGGCACATATTTGGGAGAGGCCAACGATGCCGGTAAAAAGCAGAATAAAAGATCTCATCATGACATTCTCAACGCTATTGAGTGATAGATTAGTTTTTAAGACCCAGTACTTTTGCTCCTTGATTGAAGACAATGTCCACCGGAACACCGAGGTCACTCAGGCGATCCAGGTCGGATTGGAGCTCAGGTCCGATCTTGCCATATTTTTCAACCAGTTCAGAGCATCTCTCATAATCACCATCCCCCTGTATCGTGAGTATGATCTCTGAAAGTTCCTCCGTTGCGGATTCGAGATTATCGAAATTGACTGTATATCGACCGGTCTTCTCATCTTTGGTGAAGGCTCCCGCTTCGTCAAAGTAATTGAATCTTATCATATTGGCCTTACCATGTGCACTTGATGCTCCAAACCGTACAGATCGAAACACACTGGTCATGAAGGTTATGTAATAGTCTTTGAGATCTCCGCTGAGTTCACCCTGTTCATGGAGTTGCTGTATCATATAGAGTCCCAGGATGTCTGCCTTGCCTTCTTCCAGGGCAGAATACAATTCCTTTAAGGCCTCCCTGACAGTGCCTGTGCCATTTATCGTGTTTTTGATCCCCAGACCGTGAGCGACCTCGTGGAACATGGTATTCGAGAAAAAAGCATCGAAGGTGATGTGCTGCCGCTGACTGGAATCGATCAGAACGTCAGCAATGGGTTCGAGTATCTTCTCGAATTTGGCACGCATGGCATTTTTCAATTGAAGACGACGTGTGCCTTTTTGCAGTTGAACTTCTTCATCGTTGGGTAAATTGATCGCGATAGTCTTGCTACCGGCATTGCAATCACCGGCGTAATAAATGACATCGTAGGCATTAAGCTCTACATCCCGGCCCGGTGATTCCTGTTTGTATTCTTCCGGTACGGGCAATCCCTTTTGCAGGCCTGGCAGGAAGGCTGCATATTTTTCCAGGCGCCGGCTCCACTCCATGTCCTTTATGAGTACGTAAGCTTCATGAGCGGTCTTGTACCCGAACAACTGATCTTCGTAGTTTTCAATGGGGCCGATGACAACATCGATCCTGTTGTTTTTCATATCGAGCCAGGCGAGGTCGCTTTCCTGGTACTCGTCGCTGATGAGAGCCTGTGCCCGCTTGTGGAGATATATGCGGAGCATATCATCATCGGTCTTTTCAGAAGCCTTTTCAAGGTAGTAAGCAGCGACCCGAACTTTTTCGTCAAACTGTTCGTGATAAGGTATCGTATAAAGGTCACCGTTATCGTCTCTTCGGAGAAAAGTGTATTGACTTTTTTTGTCATCAAGGGGAGCTGATTCGAACTCTTCTTTTGTCATGTCCTCGGGATAGAAATTGGCACCTGGAGGCTTGGGTCCAAAGTTATCTATGAAGGGCTTATTTCCTCCGAGTCTGTCCCATGGTCCATAGTTTATAAGCGCCGCCTTCCTTTCATAAGGATCTGTAAGTTGTTCCAGTAAAGAGTCCCTGTCACCAAATGCCTCGAACCAGAACAGCTCATCCATGATCTTCGCCGCCTCAATAAGAAGTGCTATCACCTCTTTTTCATTGGATTTTAGTTGAGACATATCTGTGGTCAGCGTGAATGTATCATACTTCTCCACTACAGCTTGAGCAGCACTCACACTATCGGGTTCCATAGTTGATTCTTGGTCCTGCTTCTGGTCCGAAGAATCACCGCAGGCAGAAAGAAGGATCATTCCGGTAAAAAACAATAATCGAGACATATCAAATGTGATTTTATTCTATAAGCTTTAATGCTTCATCGGTTTTTTCCACGGGTAGCTTGCATACCTTGTTCTGGCAGACATAAATAACCGTTTTTCCCTCTTGAAGCTTATTCTTCAATAGTTCCAGTTCACCTTCCTCTTTTCCACCTAAAAATATGGCATTAGGCAAAAACTGACGATTGAGCTCGTGGCTACGTTCCTGTGCCTCTTCACCCAATACGGCAATCTCATATAGGGGCTCCGTCAGTTGGGCATATAGCTGGCACCAATTCGAATAAAAATTCGGTTGACCGGATTCTATGATGCCCGGCGCCATCTTGCTCATCATTTGACGGGATTTTTGGATGTAATCCTCGTTATAAAAGAAATGTCCCAGGCGTAAGAGATTAATGCCCATTGTGGAATTGGAACCGGGAATGACATTATCTCCCAGCTCTTTTTTCCTGGCTATGAGCTCTGGATCAATATCATTAGTGTAATAAAACAGGCCTGAATTTTCATCGTAAAAATGCTCTATGGCATACTTGTTAAGAGTAGCTGCCAATTCCAGCCATTTATCATCAAAGGTCACTTCGTAAAGAGAAATATAGGCCTCTATCAACAGAGCATAATCGTCCAGGAAGGCATTTATCCTGGATCTCCCTTCTTTGTAATTGCGATCCAGGCGATAATCCTCCTTAATAAAAGCTGATTGTATGAAGTTCGCATTATTGAGGGCCAGATCCAGATACTTTTTATCTCCAAATGCTTCGTAGGCCGTGATCAAGCCCTTCAGACAAAGTGCGTTCCACGAACACAGTATTTTATCATCGAGTCCCGGCCTTACACGATCGCTCCTGGCCGAGAGCAGTTCATCTTTCATGCCGGCCAGAATTGTTTCCGCCTCCGAAACCGTTATGTCATACTTTTTTGCTACCTCTTCCAGAGGTTTTCTGATATGCAATATGTTCTTCTTGTGCTCCCAGTTGCCGGAGGACTTTATGTTGAAATAATCCTTGAACAACTCCAGATGCGGGTGATCACTGAATACACTGTCGATCTCCTCTTCAGTCCAAACATAGAACTTTCCTTCTTCACCTTCGCTGTCCGCATCGAGTGAGGAATAGAAGCCTCCTTCATCGGACATCATTTCTCTTTCAAGGAATTGCACTGTTTCTGATACGACCTCCTCATATCGCGAAGTATTAGTGATCTTATATGCCTCGCTGTATACTTTTATCAACTGACCGTTGTCGTACAACATTTTTTCGAAGTGTGGGACCAGCCAGTCCGCATCCACTGAGTACCTTGCAAATCCACCACCTATCTGATCATATATCCCTCCTTTAGCCATTTCATCGAGTGTGGTCAGTGCAGCTTTCCTAGCCAATTGATGATCGCCATAGTAATCTGCACTGAGCAGAAATTCTAGGGTGGTTGGCATCGGAAATTTCGGCGCGCCTTTGCGGCCGCCCTTTTTCATATCCATGGATTGGGTAGCCTGAGCAACGAAGGTTTCAAACTGATCATTGGAGAAGTCTGTAGATCCTTTTGTAATTCCCACACTATCCAGCGACCGGATGCCCTGTGTAATTTGCTCGGCTGACTTTTCAAGCTTTTCACGGTTGTTGATCTGCAGATCATTAAAATACTCAAGGATCCTTGTCCACTCCTTTTTGGGAAAATAGGTTCCGGCCCATACGGGACGACCATCCGGCAATGCAAAAGAGTTCAATGGCCAACCGCACCCACGTCCGGAAGCCATCTGGCACGCTGTCATATAGATGTCATCAATGTCCGGACGCTCCTCACGATCGACTTTGATGTTTACGAAATAGTCATTCATAAGGGCCGCTACAGCCGAATCCTCAAAGCTTTCGTGCTCCATGACGTGACACCAATGACAGGCTGCGTAACCGATGCTGATCAAAAGCAGCTTATTCTCTTTTTTTGCCTTGTTCAATGCTTCCTCACCCCACGGATACCAGTCTACCGGGTTATAAGCATGCTGTAGGAGGTAGGGGCTGGTTTCATCTATCAGGTGATTCGGTTGGCGGTCTTCATCCATATTGGTCTTGTCTTTCGACTTATCTTGACAGTTGAGAACTATGGCGATAACGAAAAAGAATGTAAGCAAGTTTTGCATAAAGGCTGATTCTCACGGTGAAAATAGGTTTTATTTGAATGATGTGAAAAACATATGAAAAAGCCGGAGTCCAATGACCCCGGCTTGAATCTTTCATCCTCGATTTGGACTTGCTAGAAAGTATATCGAACAGCAACACCACCACCTTCTGCACCGAAACCATAATTTCCAAACCCTATGACCGGGATCCAATCAGCACTTACATTGATGGGAACATCTTCAAATTTGTAATCCAAACCAATACAACCAGCAATACCAAAGAATGAATCCAAATTTGAATCGGGATAATCGAAATCACCAGTATAGGTAGTAAAATTCAATCCACCCCCATAGTACCACTGGAGACCTTCGACAACGTCATCTAAGGGATCGTGTATCTGGTACAGACCTGTAAACGATAGCCAACCGTAGTCATAGATACCAAATCCGAAGGACCTTCTATTGATTATACCCTCTATGGCATGATTGGTTTCAGGGAGAAATACTTTTCCAGTCAGGGCGAAGCCCCAGGCCGCCCGCAACCCTACCGCTGCCTTATATTCAGATTGGGCGCTCATATCATTGGGGCAGAATGCCAGTGTCATCAATAAAACGAAAGGAATCAATATTTTTTTCATATCAAAGTTTAGGGAATTGGTTAACTAATGCTGCTAATATATTAATTATTGACCTTTATCGAGAAAGCGGCCATGATCCAGCCGGCGATCATTAACAGGCCACCTACGGGCGTGACCGGACCGAGCACCGTTCTCCATGTGCCGCCAAAAATATCAGGAAAGGAGAGAAGGTACAACGATCCCGAAAAGAGGATAATGCCGATGAGGATAAAAGAAAAGGCCATTCGGTGTCTTCTTTGGAACCTGTTTCCAACGATCGCTATATATGCAAGCAGACCGATGGCCTGCGTCAAATGATACAGATGACCTGTATCGAATGTCGATCTGTGACCCTCTAATATGGCCTGCCAGGCATGGGCTCCGAAGGCTCCCAGGGCTATGGCCAGGGCGATTAATACGCATGAAATCTTATTATATATACTCATATGTTATTTGATATATGTTGATAATCAGCAAGATATCCATTTTGATTAAAAAAATTCCAAAAATCTAATCTGGTTAATAGCGGTGATTGGTTTTTGTCATTAAGTTTGTGGATCAACACATATGCCCCCCATATGTGATTTTACCCCTCAGAAATTGTTTCAAGTTACATTAACGGCTATTGGTCAGGGATGACCTTTAGCTTTTTGTCATAGTGGCCGGTTTCATTATCGGCAAGACAAGAAGCAGTAGGCTTTCCCTGTATGATAAAGATAACCGTTCCCCCCACGAGTAAAGCCTGAATTACGGGCTTTCGCATAAAATAAAAATTAACCGACTCAAGGCTCACTTTTCCTTTCTCAAGGGATTCCATTTCAGCGAATCCCTGTCAGTGAAAAGTCGGTTTTGAGACTTGCAAGATCAGAGGGGATCTGAACAAAGGTTCAGAGGCCATCCCAATAACATTTTTTAATCACAAACCGATTTAATCTCTTGACTATGAAACGAGCAAGAACCACGAATTTTACCTTTAATGGGTTGTCTCGTTGGTTGGTTGCAATGGTACTTTTGATCAGTACTGTTTGGACGAGCCAGCTCGTGGGACAATGTGATTTCAGACTTCTTTATAACGGAAGCGATGTCACAGGTACCACAGACTTCCAGTATGTGCTTGGCCCTGGCGAATGTGAAGCCCAGGTCGACCTCGTACTAGAGTTCAACCCAGGCGTAATGTATGGTCCCGATAGCTGTGCCCCCTACGCTACATCGGTGTTTTTTGCTGGAGGTGGTGTTCAGGCCACTCAGGGTATCACCTTTTACAAAGGACCCTTATTCATTGGTACGAATACCATTGATTTCCATTATTACGACGAAAATGGGGTAATCCAGGATTATCCGACCATCAGCATTGAGGTCGAAGAATATCCAAACCCCATATCTTCCCTGGCCTGTAATGATAATGTACAGGTTTCACTTGATCAGAACTGTTCCGCCACAATTACCCCCGATATGATTTTAGAAGGCGGACCCTATGGATGCTATGACGATTACATTGTACAAGTTCTAGACGGCGGTCATAATGGAAGACCCATTGACCGTGACCCAATTGTCCCCGGTGTTCAACTAGACGAAAACGATTTCGGAAATTGCTATACGACTACAGTTTTTGACCCATCAACAGGCAATAGTTGCTGGGGTAGGATTTGCATCGAGGACAAATTGCCACCTGTACTGATCTGTAATGATACGATCGTAGAATGTGGAACCGATGTTTCTCCTGACTCATTAGGCTATCCAGATGTAGATGAGCCTTGTGGAACTTATACATTGACCTTTGTAGACGAGGTCGACGATCTTGGTTGTGATGATCGACGAGGTTACGGACAGGTTATCTTAAGAACATGGAAGGCCACAGATGAAAGCGGTAATATGGCCACCTGTGAACAGGAAATTGCAGTCTTACTCGGAAGCATTGACAGTGTGGATTATCCTCTCGACAGAGATGATATCGAAGCGCCTGCTTTGGAATGTGATGAGAAATACGATGCCGATAAGGACATTTCATTGCATATTCTCAACTTCCCTTATTGCGTCGATGGTTATCTTCTGGATAGCGCGCATTGGGTATCTACAGGAGGTACTCCCCTTGGAGGTGATCTGAGTGGTGAAAGACAACCTAAGATATTGGGCTGGAATTGTATCCAGACAGGACCATATGCAGGTCACCCGGCTCCTGGAAATATCATGTACGATCCTCATCCTCAATGGCAGTTATCCGGCGTATGCTGGGGGCCAAATGAGCGAATCAAGTGGGAAGGTACAGGCTATCCCTCCGGAGTTGAATGTTCTAATATCAACTATACCTTCACGGATACGAGGCTTGACATTTCCGATCCTGACTGCGATGCAGGTGATGTAGGTTGCTATAAGATCCTGAGAAAATGGGTCATCCTGGATTGGTGTACCGGTGAAGTTGAGGAAGAGTTCCAGGTGATCAAAGTATTGGACAAGGAAGGTCCTGAGATCACCTATCCCGATGAGATCGAAGTGGGAATGTCCAGTGGTGATTGCTATGGTATCTGGAATGTGACACCACCATGGATCACAGATAATTGTTCAGAAGAGGTCCATTATGAAGTGCTCACTAATGCGGGCACCATCTTGGGTAATGAGACGATAGGTTTTACAGTCATCAATCTGCCTGCAGGTGAACACTATGCCGAGATCAGGGCTTATGACTGTTGTGGACAGGTGTCCATACATGAAATCCGATTGATCGTAGAGGACAATGTGCCTCCGGTTGCTGTTTGTGATGACAGGACGATCATCAGTTTGACGGGCAATCCGGCCAACGGGTTCGATCAGACGAAGCTATGCGCGGAGTCTCTCGACAATGGCAGTTATGACAACTGTGCTGAAGTACATTTCAAGGTCATTCGAATGGATGCCCTCCTGGGTACGGCGAATGGTAGCTTTGCTGACAATACAGAAGAGTGCGGTGGTGCTGATGGTGATGACGATGCCATTATTGCCGGAAATCAGGTGTATTTTGATGATTGCGCTTATTTCTGTTGTGAGGACCTCGGTGATACTGTAATGGTAGTACTTAGAGTCTTTGACGTGGATCCTGGTGATGGTCCGGTGAATCCTAGCAGGATGGGACCTAACGGTGATCTGTCAGGCCGGTTTACCGACTGTATGGTAGAGGTTGAAGTACAGGATAAAAGCACTCCTATTGTTGTTGCACCACCTGACCTAGTGGTCAGTTGTATGTTCTGGTTCGATGACAGCGAAGATGCACTGACAGATCCGGACAATCCTACCTTCGGACGAGTGGTTACCGATATCAATGACCGCCAAAAGGTAAAGACCAGGGATAAGGTATGTGAGTATTTCTGTGAGTCGAATCGAAGAACAGGATATTCTCCATCTCTCGTTCAGAATGGTCTTCCATGTCAATTCTTCAACGATCTTTATGATCCGGCACACCCGGATGATCTTTATGATCTGGTCTGGGGATTTGACGGATATGTCATATCCACGTGCGGTAGTGATTTTTACATTCGTATCATAGATAACAGAGAATGCGGGCAAGGGCAGATCATCAGAGAAGTTGTAGTTGAAAGAGGAGGCGCCTTCTTTACTGACAGACAGAGTATCTGGATAGTGGACTGTGATCCATTCTATGTCAGTGAGGACTGTACCGATCCTGATGATCATGTAAGATGGCCGTTGGATTGTCGTCAGCCAGATCCTCTTGAAGGGTGTGGAAAGTCTGACACCAGCCCGGACAACCCTGCATTAGGAAGGCCTGAATTGGTTAATGGTGGTGATGACAATTGTTCATTGATCATCGTAGACTACAAGGATGAAATATTCACTATCGAACCAGATGCCTGTTTCAAGATCCTTAGAACATGGATCGTCATTGACTGGTGTCAATATGATCCGGCCTCAATAAGTGGTGATGGCCGATGGGAGTTTGTTCAGGTCATCAAGGTGTTGGATAATACTGACCCGGAAGTGATCTGTGAAGTAGGTGAATGCGAACCGGCTGAAAAGGATTCTACTGGAATTTGTCATGGACATATCAGCCTGACGGTTGATGTAGAGGATGAATGTACACCGGACAACTGGCTCAACTATGAGTATAAGATCGATCTCTATAATGATGGAGATTACGATGTGTCCAGTGGACCGGCCAAACCGGGACAAATACCTCATGATTTCTTCAATCCTTACGCAGATGATGAAAAGGATGCCACTGATGCAAGCGGAACCTATCCAATAGGATTCCATAGAATCACGTGGTTCATCGAAGATGGCTGTGGCAATGTAGGCACCTGTGATACTGTATTCCAGGTCAAAGACTGTAAGAAACCTACACCTTATTGCAAGACGGGGATTATTACGGTAGTTATGCCAACATCAGGCAGTATAACCATCTGGGCTCAGGATCTGGATGCCGGAAGTTTCGATAATTGTACGGCTCAGGAAGACCTTATCTTCTATTTTAACGGAAATGATAAGCAGACTGGTTTCGTAGTTAACTGTGATACATTCGTGAATCGTGGAGCTACGGGTAGCGTGCAGATCGAAGTAGAGGTTTGGGTAGAGGACGAAGAGGGCAATGCAGATTTCTGTAGAACAGTGATCGAAGTGCAGGACCCAAATGGCGTTTGTAATGGTACTTCTCCAAGACCAGCGATCGCCGGGAAGATGTTTACCGAAGCCCAGGAGTATGTCAGGGGTGTAGAGGTAAGCTTGACGATGAACAATAACCCGCTTTCACAGCGCATGACGGGAAGGGATGGCTATTACGCCTTCATGAATCTTAGTGCAGGAAATGATTACGTCGTTGACCCTGCCAAGAACGGCAACTACCTCAATGGGGTAAGCACTGCTGACCTTGTCAAGATCCAAAGACACCTTCTCGGACGAGAAGCTCTTAACTCACCTTACAAGATCATCGCTGCAGATGCCAATAAAACAGGCACGGTAACAGCAGGTGATATTTCAGAGTTGAGAAAACTCATTCTGGGTGTTTATGCCGAATTGCCGAATGTAGAAAGCTGGAGATTTGTGCCTACCAGTCATGTCTTTGAAGACAGAACCAACCCTTGGTTTGCTGGTGGGTTCCCCGAAGTGATCACTTACAGTGACCTTCAGGCACAGATGATGACTTCTGATTTTTACGCACTGAAGGTCGGTGACGTTACTGGAGATGCATCCGTCAATGGTATCATCAGCACGGTCACAAGATCTGGCGAATATGTGACATTCGAAGCTAAGACCAGAAACTTCACAGCGGGTGAAGAGGTGGAGCTGACACTCAGTCTGGAAGAGGCCAGAGAGCTGAGTGGTTACCAGTTTACCCTGGAATACGACGAAGCTGTACTGGAGCTCAAGGATGTTACAGGACACCAGGCGAATATCTCCGAGAATAATTTCGGATTTATTCAATCAGGGTTGATCACAACAAGTTGGAATGATTTTGGTGGTAAGGAACTGGAGGGAGACATATTCAGCATTGTTTTCACTGCCAAGGCCAGTGGATCATTGTCAGAAAATGTCAATTTGAACTCCAGAATCACCCAAGCTGAGGCTTATGATGCCGACCTGAATGCTTCTCCTGTGAGATTAGCATTTGAAGGCAATGCTTCACTTGAAGGATTCCAATTGTATCAAAACGTACCAAACCCATTCAGGAACGCAACGCAGATCCAGTTTGATCTGCCAGATCCGATGCCGGCAACGGTTACGATCTATGACGCCATGGGTAAGGTAGTCAGGATCATCCCTGTCGATGGCCAAAGTGGTCAGAATACGGTTACAGTCAGCGAAGCTGAACTGACCGGAAGTGGAGTGCTTTACTACCAGCTTGATGCCGGTAGATTCACGGCTACGAGGAAGATGATCCTTATGAACTAGGATTGAGTTTTTGGTTATTTATAAGAAATCCTCCCTTTCATGAGAATAAGGTGGTCCGACAGGGCCACCTTTTTTTGTTTTAGGTAATAGGTTCTAGGTAATAGGTAATAGGTGCTAATTGCTTGATAGGAAGCAGTGAAGATTAATGAATATGGTATAAGTAGTGATGTTATATTTCCAATAACATGGTTACCTTTTTCATAATTCTGTCACTGAGTTTTAAGATGAATAAAGGTCTAGACGAACTAGTACTATGGCAAAAAGCCAGGAAATACCGGCAAGTGATCTGGAGATTTTCTCAACATCTTCCTGATGAAGAGAACTTCAGATTAAAGGATCAGTTGATCCGAGCATCTAGATCTGTTTCAGCTAATATTGCGGAAGGAAATGGTCGGTATTATTTTAAAGAAAATATACAATTCTGCCGAAGGGCCAGAGGCTCTTTAACTGAAACATACGAACATCTAATCTGTGCTTTTGATTGTAGATATCTGGATCAGGATCAACTTGAAAATATTCTCACGATACATAGGAATCTTCTAAAAATCCTGAATGGCTATATACGGTACTTGAAGTCCTTTGAAGATGTCTGATAACAAGTTCCTAATACCACGTACCTAATCAGATTTGCCACTCTATCGGCTCGTCGAGCAACTCATTGGCCTTCGAGAAGTGTTTACATCCGAAGAACTTGCCACCGGCAAGAGGAGAGGGGTGGGCCGCTTCAAGGATATGATGCTTGCCCTCATCGATGAGGATACGTTTTGATTTTGCGAAATTGCCCCATAGCATAAAAACCAGGCCGGACCTGGTACTGGATAATTTCTCAATGACGGCATCGGTAAAGAGATGCCAACCGACCTTGCGGTGTGATCCCGGTTTTTTGTGTTCTACGGTGAGGATGGCGTTCAGCATAAATACACCTTGTTCCGCCCACGGCGTCAGGTCTCCATGATCCGGTATTTCAAATCCGATATCCTCGTGTAGTTCTTTATAGATATTCTTGAGAGATGGTGGAACACGAACGCCTTTGGGAACGGAGAAACTGAGACCCATAGCCTCTCCCGGACCGTGATAAGGATCCTGTCCTATAATGACTACTTTGACATCTTCCACGGGCGTGGAATTGAAAGCATTGAAGATCAAGGGGCCAGGAGGATATATCCGCTTTCCGGCTTTGATCTTTTGTTTTACCTCATTGGCAATTTGTGAAAAATACGGCTTTTCAAACTCCTCCCGCAGCAGGGATTTCCAACTGGACTCTATTTTAATGTCTGAAGCGGCTGACATAGATTCGATTACATTGTAATTCTATTCCTACATTATTCCGAACCCGCCCGGAACTTTGCAAGGTCAGACATATTTGCCCGTTTCAGGATGAGTGTCGACCCTTCCAGAGAGTAATTGGTCGCATTTATGAAAACATCCTTTATTCGATTTTCCAGCTCGCCCTGATCGCATCCTTTCATAGTGTTTCCTACCTGTACGAAATTGATGGATCGTTGGGGTTCCAGGCTGTACTTTCCAATGATCTGATTGCAGACCAGTAGCCCGCGAACTCGCCCCGTTACAGATTCCAGGATAAAATAAGGTGGTGTGTCTCCCGGCGTTATTTCTTCGCCATTGAGCTCGGTTAACATCCACTTCCTGTCTTCAAGTGTGGGATCTGCATAATTCTTTTTTAATACATATTCTTCAGCCTGGTCGCCTCTGTTCCTTTCGCCCTCAGAATCCAGTTGGATCAACTGATTCATCTCCACTGCAAACTTCTGATCCGTGGTGTCCCGACTCGAAAGGGTAAGGAGCTTTCCATTATCGAGCCAGGAATATCGGCCTACATGCTGAGCGGCAGATCTCTTGTCACCCTGATATATCAGTATTTGTCGGAATCTTTTATCATCAAACAGAGTAAGAGTCATTTTAATACCCTCGCAATTATCACAGGGCAAGGTGCCCTGGTAAGTGCCTATAAGATCTGCATAACCCCTGGCATCTTGTGTGCTTGTTTCCGAGCTTGTTGCACCCTCGGAAGCGGCGTCATGCTTTTTGTCTTCCTGGCAAGAAGTGATCACAAGTAATAATGAAATAAAAAGTCCATATCTAATCATGTCTGACTATCATTTTGGTCAAAGATAAGGGGTCTCAAAAGCTATAAGAGTTTATTGGACCCTAAAGTTAGTTTTAAAATAAAACTGGCCTTGTGATATGGTCATTTGAAATGCGTGTGATCAAACTTTGAGGAGCCGACTGTGGTACTTTTGAATGAGTGTTATGAAGGTATTCATCAGTTGAAGATGCACTTCCGGATCTGTTCTTTCATCATTTGCTTCCCTGTACCGGATGGATGAGATCTTGAGTTGGATACCGGCTCGATGCATTTTGTAGAAGAGAAATAAGCGTTCATCATCCTTGCTGTCGATGCACGGTATGGCTTCCAGGTAATATTTCAGAAAGGCATGGCTGAGATCATCCCTGCCAAACCGCTCGAGATCCATACATAGAAAGGCGATTTCACTCAAAAGATCAAGTTGCCTGAGATCATCACTGAATTCCAGGCAGTCAAATATGATCGGCGGATCCATCATGATAATGTTCCGGCAGTGTAGATCACCGTGACCATCGATGACAAACCCTTTTTCATGCCGATCTCTTAATAGATCGTCCATACTTTCAAGGATCGGGCGGACGTCTCCTACGATTCGGCTTATATTACTGCTAGCGTCACTTCCAAGACTTTTCTCGATAGTGGGCATTTCCGACATCAGGTCCGCAAATTCCTCCCAAAGCACTTCTGCAGTATCCCCAGATTCTATACGCTGTGCGTCTTGGTGAAATGGGACGAGAACATCTGCGACCCGGATCATGTCTTTTTTCTCGATCAAGCCTTTTCTCAGGAGGAGATCTAATTGAAGGTCCTCATTCATACGTTTCATAAGCAGAACATTGTCCACCGATCCTCTTCCCTCATGTTCGATGACCAGATTGCCATCTTTATTATTTACAGGTAAAACAGAAATATAAATATCCGGAGCCAGACGCCGATTGAGTTCGAGTTCACGATGCAAAAGTCTGAGCCGTGTTTCCTTTGAGCTGAAATCCAGAAAGGAATATTGCACCGGCCGTTTGAATTTGTAGACGTAGTCATCTGTCAGTATCAACCAGGAAATGTGGGTCTCTACGAATCGACAGTCTTTTGTCTTGAAGGGGAAGGCGCGCTTTTTCATGATATCCTTGACATCCTGTTCTGTCATTGACAACCAGATTTTATGGCTTTGATCATCTGATCCACACTCTGTTGGTCCGAGTCAAGCACCAAATGCTTAACCGTCAGGGGCTCAAAGTTTTGCTTTATCTTTTGATAGACACTGAAGTCGGCCTCGCTATATTCCCGTTTCTTCTTTACCCGGTCTTTAATAACCATTTCCGGAGCTGTTATTTGCACCCAACAAGGCGTAATACCTGTTTTGGATGCCAGCTCTCTGATCTCGCGCCTAATTGATCTTTGGTAAAATGTACCATCCAGAACAACCGGTTCAGATATTTTGAGTGCATCTGAACATCGTTTCAAAAGGGCCTCATACACCTTTCGTTTGGTAGCCTTGTCGTACTGCCCTCTAAGGCCCATTTCCGAGCGGAGGATGTCAGTATTGATGTGATGAGCAGATATTGATCGTGCCAGTTCCCGGGCAACAGTCGTTTTTCCAGTTCCAGGCAATCCGAAGATAACATAGAGCATAGGTGTGGGTCGGTTCTCCATCGATGGACAAGATCGTGATTAGGGCGCACTCCCGATCAATCGGAGATAAATTAATATAAAGAAAAGCCCCTGATTAGCTTATAATCAAGCTAAGACAGGGGCTTTCTAGAGTGACTCCGGCAGGATTCGAACCTGCGACCTGCTGATTAGAAGTCAGCTGCTCTATCCAGCTGAGCTACGGAGCCGTTTTTCAATGCCTTTGGCCTTTAGCTATTCGCCATTGGCTTTTTCGAGGGGGCAAAGATAGGACAATCTCCATAAAATACAACGGGCTGTTTTCATCAATTGATTGGAGTTCTGGAATCAGCTCTGGGCCGGGCAAATGTGTTCTTCACTTAAAGGTATTGGAGGGAAACAATCTAAATCAATCTGTTTGGTTTTGAAAAGGATTTGTAAACATACTGACGTAGGGGATGAGAATTTTATACTAAGAGGGATTAGAAAGCAACTGTGGGACAGCACTGACCTATTGGAGCACGTTTTACCTCAAATGAAATCATTAAACCGCTTTCTCTTACCTGTGCTCTTTTTAAGTACTGGAATCTTATTTGCTCAGCATGAAACTTGTGAGTTAACACCTAAGACTCATGTTCTACATGTCAATCACATCAGGGCCCATCTGTCCAATCGAGGACATCAATTTAGTGGTGATCGAAACAGAGGATTTCAAGTTCCTTACAGGGGGCAGGAGACACCCTCTGCTTTTTTCATCGATAACTTGTGGATTGCTGGTTTTGATTCAGATGCAAATTTATTAGAAAAAATACCTGACTATCCAAGTCATGAATATTGCGGCTATGCACCAGGCCCGATAGATTTAGATGATCCTCTTCAGACTGCCCGTCAATGGAACAAAATTTTTTCTGTTAGACGGGATCAAATCTTAGCTCATATAGAAGATTACTCAGATGGGATAATTGATGATCATCAAGCTGATATATTTGGATGGCCGGCAAAAGGCAATGTGTTCTTCGAAGCTTACAATGGCTTTGAATTGCATCCCGATGTGATTGAATATGGAGGCTTTCATGAAACACCAGGTAACCAAAATGGCATCTACGAACCTCATCTGGGAGAGTATCCTCTTCCCGAAGGGGTAAACGAGAATGCCATTCCCTCAGAAACAATTTACAGGTTGATCTGTACACTTTCCGGAGATAAGGTTGACTGGGAAGTCCCTTTGGCCGATGTCCATCACACCACATACGCATATAATTGCGACGATGAATTGCTCAATCATAGCTTGTTTAGCCAATACAGAGTTGTCAATCGGTCATCAGACACTCTTTATCAATGCCGAATTGGTTGGTTTGCGGATGTCAATATCGGCAATCCGTTTGATGATTATTTTGGTTGTGATCCGGAAAATCAGGTCGTATATTTTTATAATACCGATAATGTTGATGAGGATATTCGTCACCCGGGGTATGGACAAAACCCACCAGTAGTTTCCATGACGATCCTTGGGGAAGAACAGAAACTGCACTCTGTAATGCCGTTATTCAGGGGAGACAGTTTTCCAATACCTCTTAACGGGTATCCACTGCTCAATGCAACTTGGCCTGACGGCACACCACTGACTCAAGACGGTACCGGGTACAATCCGGGATCAACTGACTCTGTGAACTATGCCTTTACGGATGTGCCTGATACGTCAAGAGGATGGTCCATGCTTGCGGAAAAAATAAATCAATATCAGGCCACATGTATTATCTCGACCATTCCTGAAAAAGGTGGTTCAG
>JAWVZH010000022.1:0-27472 GCA_033722295.1 Saprospiraceae bacterium | reverse complement strand
GGCAACGAATCCGGAGACATAAACTATCAGGTGAGTTTTCAAGTGATCAATGCCATGAGTATATCCGATGTCCAAAACCATCCAAATCCTTTCATTGATTTTACGAGATTCGGCTATACCCTCACGGGAGATCGTTCACCGGATTTCTATCAGATCGAGATAGCCAATGTTGACGGGGAGATCGTCAGGGTCTTGACGAAAGACGATTTGGGCGAGTTAAGGGTCGGCAAGCATTTAACGGATTACAAATTTTACGGCACCGATAAGGAAGGCAGGCATCTGCCGGCAGGTATCTATTTCTACAGACTAACGGCTGAAGATTCAGAAGGTGATAATGTCAAACACCGGAATGTGGGAATTCCCCTCTTTAAAAGGCAGGGTTGGGGTAAAATGATCAAGATCCGATAGATGACTCAGTCGTAATCTCATGGCGTAATCCTGTTTACGTGAGGATCAAGTTCTTTTCTTCAGATCAATCAATTCCATTAAGGCATCTACCAGAAACTTCGTGGCCCAACTCGGATATCTCAACCTCATATAAGGTCCTGTGTAAGGAACTGAACCAGGCAGGCCACCCCTGGCAGGTCCACGTATTGCCTGGCAACCCCGCAGGCCATCGATCGTCCTTTCAGCCAAGTCAGCATAGGCGCCATCCCGGTATTTCATCAATAAAATGGCGATCTGAGCTTCTCCGGTAAGACATCGATACGTTGTATCCCATCTCTCTTCACCATCTATGAATCCGATCTCACCCGGCCATTTCCCTTTGTCGTGATATCTGTCGGCCAACAGATCCAAATAATCAAGATCGAATGATCCGGGGAGAAGTTGATTTACTTCGTAAGCTCCACGTAAGGTATAGGCCACAGTGTGCAAAAAAGCCGAATCTCGCGGTCGAAATCCCGAATTGACAATACCTTTTTCATTGATATCGGGAGCCAGGGTCTCTATCAAACGGCCTACTACAGAATTTACCTTTCCCTGATCATGATCGTCTCTGACATTGAGCAGGGCCCAGGCCACTCTCGTATAATATGCGGGCTGAAAACCCGGGTAGTACGCATATTTCGTGAATCGGCCATCGACATCCTGATTCCTGATGATCCAGTCGATCGCTGACGATAAGGCATGCTGATAATCTTCATTGCCCCAATTCTGATAAGCAGATTTTAAACCAAACAATATCATCGCGGTATTGAACAGGCTCAGGCCATTTGCGGGTTCAGTGCCACCGTAAAAGCCTCCTGAAACATCCTGAATAGCCACCAGCCAGTTTGCACATGAATTTGCTATTCGCAATGCCTCATCATCATGCAGATACTTGGAAGCGTTGAGTAGCGTAGGAATGGTGTAACCAGTAACCTCAGGATAAGCTCGTCGCCATCCATTATCTGGATTGAGCCAGAAGGAGTACGAATGAGAAATACCACGCGCATTACAGTCCCGGGAAGCTCGCTTCAAAAAGTCCATCCCGGCTCTCACTGCCTGTTCCAGTTGATCGATGTCGGCGGCCTTTTTTTTCATACTATTTCTAAAAAAGGCCCATGCGCTTTTGAGATAATTGGCTGTATCTCGATGGGATGGCCGAAAGAGCTCTATATGTCGAGGCCACGGCGGGATCCATAGACCCCATAAAATCAATCGTGTTGATGCTCTCGGTATATTTTTCCACCAGATGCCAAATAATATTGTTGAAAGACCTGTTGTGTTCAACACTCTTATCGACACCACTGGCGAGTAGAAAGACGGTATCCTTGTCCATGATCGCTAATTGAACTGCTGTGAGCTTTCCGTCTTTCCTTACGCCCAATTTGATTCCCTCAACCTTGCTGTCGGGAATAGTGTCCAACAGTCTTAATTTGCTGAGCTGAGACTTATCATAATGCTTGTTGTGTTCGTATAGAAAATCAAGGATATCATCCATCTCTTCTACTGACACGATCCAGTCATCCTCAGATTGAAGATGTTTCCTGATCGTCCGGTTGAAATTCTCAAAGGTCGACTCCGCACTTATCACGGGCAATCGATATGTATATCTTGAAGATTCCTGCAAGGCGGCCCAGGTGAAGGGCAGACTATAGGGGGTCTCTGGAGATAGTTTTAGATCCAGGCGACTATATGGCGGCAAAGATTTCAGGAGACGCTGCACAACACCTTCGAACGAAGCCATAATACTGTGGGGCTTTTCACTTTGAGGTCGTAAGATCCAGGGACCAGAATGTGGGGTGAATTCTGGGGTTGATATCTTGGTCAGTCCGTATTTCTTTCGATACTCAAATGGCATGGCTGCCAGACATTCATCCTTTTCCATGACCATACATGCCGACCAGTGTTCCTTACCACACATGGCATCCATCCACCATGGTGTCATGAAAAATGGCCATTCTTCCTGGCTATCCACAAAGGCTCTGTACTCCAGCTGATCGGTCATAGGATTGTAATGTAGGAAAATATATTCACCCTCCAAGGGTGTGGGGACCCTCCAAGGGTGTGGGGACCCTCCAAGGGTGTGGGGACCCTCCAAGGGTGTGGGTTACGGAATCTCGCATTTCCTTACCATCAACACAAAACTTCCCCCTATTAATATTAAACTATTTTACGGCTTACAATCCTACACCTGCCAGGCCTTTTCCGACATCAGATCCCGATTTTGATCAAAGATGAAGGGTGCGATCTCTCCAACCCCACTTCCTATACCATAACCATCAGATATACCTATTACCCGAGCCTCAAACACCTGTTTAAAGACACAGTTTTCTATCTTAACCAGGATTAATCACCTACTCTTTATATTAAAGGATGGAAGCGATACCATTTCACAAATATTATACTTCAGGCGAGGAGATCAGATGTGTTGAGGCTGTTATCGGTTCACAAAAAATTGCTCAACACCCTCTGCATGCCCAATGCCATGAACTTATCAGTAAGATCTGTGGACATGGTCATGTCCAACTAACCTCCTCTTGTACACACGCACTGGAAGCCGCTATGATGACGCTTGGACTGACACCAAATGATGAAGTGGTTATTCCTTCATTCGCTTACATGAGCATTGCCAATGCAGTTTTAAGAACTGGAGCAAAAATTGTTTTTGCCGATGTCGATGCGAAGAGCATGAACCTTAGCCTTTCATCCCTCCAAAATGCAGTGTCGTCATCAACAAAAGCTGTTATTTTTATGCACTACGGCGGATTGAGCTATGATATCCAACCTGTTCTCGATTTCTGTGAGAACAATGATATAATTCTTATTGAAGATGCTGCCCACTGTATCGGAGCAACGTTTAACGGCCGACACCTTGGCACGTTCGGAGATTTCGGTACTCTGAGTTTTCATCACACTAAAAATATCCATTGCAGTGAGGGTGGGGCATTGATCGTGAGAAACGCGGATCATTATAAAAATATCCTGCAGATCGTTGAGAAAGGAACGAACCGACAGGCCTTCCTGCGCGGAGAGATCGATCGTTATGACTGGGTCACCGTAGGGTCCAGCTTTACGATGAACAACCTTTCGTCTGCATTTCTATTCGGGCAACTGGCCGATCTGGAAAAGATCACCACAAAAAGAAAGGAGATATGGAAAGAATACTATGATCAACTCAAGGACCTGGAGCAGATCGACCTGCCCCTCAAATCCTCTATCAATGAGGGAAATGGCCACATATTCTTCTTAAAAACACGGACTTTTGATGAGAGAGAAGAACTGATAACCTACCAGATGAAGCACGGAATATCAGCATATTTTCACTATCCTGCATTGCATGCCTCAGAAGCAGGGAAAAAATATGCCTCTCCACGGGTATCGTGCAAAAATGCTTTGGAGGAAAGTCAAAAACTATTGCGGCTTCCTATTTACCCAAAGCTTCGAAAGGACCAGGTCAATTACATTTGTGATAGAATCCATCAATTCTATGCCACTCGCTGATGAAATAAAACAATTTGTAACAAGCGCCGGCCTTTATCTGAAAGGAGCCGAACCCAATATTATTCCCCAGGGAGGACTGACCCTTGATGGCGATACGCTTCGCCTGGCCCAACAGTGGCTTGATCGGAGCGCTGACACATATTTTGATCGCAAGACAGTGAGCCAGTATGAAGAGGAAATGGCCGATTATCTGCGACAGGAAGATGTGATTTCCTTCTCATCTGGAAGGGCTTCTCTCCTGGCAATATTACAGGCACTTGAGCTGCCTTCGGAAAGTCAGGTTCTTCTTCCGGGATACACTTGCATAGCCGTTGCCAATAGTGTTTGGTTTGCGGGACTAAGTCCAGTATTTTATGACATAGATCTGGATGATTATGGCCCTGACTTGCCAGACATCCGCAAAAAATTCGAGCAAAATCAAAATATCCGGGTCATCATTCTTCAGCACACTTACGGCATTATAGGAGGACAATTCCTGAATGTCCTGAATTGGGCAAGAGAGCACGGAATTACAATTATCGAGGATAGCGCTCATACCCTCGATTCAACAATTGAAGGTCGGAGAGCGGGATCATTCGCAGACGCCGCCTTTTTCTCTACGGAACGCTCCAAATGTCTTTCAACCTTCCAGGGTGGTTTTGCCGTCGCCAAAGAAGATGGCCTGAGGAATAAATTGAGGGAATTACAAGCAAAGGCGCCACAACTCCCAGTAGACAATGTGAGAAGTTTGATAAGACAGTTCATCTTTACGTATAAAACAGAGCGGGATCCCGGAAGGTGGTACAAACGTCCCTGGGCTCTAATTAAAAATAACAACGCATACATACCTGGCGTCAGCAAGGATGAGTTACAGCGAAAGATGCCGGTCGGTTATTTGAGCCAATTAGCTGCTCCATTGGCTGATATCGGGCGGTCTCAAATAAAAAATCTTGAAAAAGCACGAAAGATCCGCAAACAAACCGCGCTGGAATGGAAGGAGTGGGCGCAAAACAAGGGCTTCAGGACACCGCAAATTCCAAATAACAGCGATCCGTCCTTCCTCTCCTATCCAATCCTCGTTCCCCCTGAAAAGAAGCAAGACCTATCCTGGGCGGATTATCTTCGCGCGGAGATCACCCGCTGGTACAAAACACACTTGCATCCTTCTGATCATAAAGTTTTGGATTGCCCGAATGCCGATATTGCCGTTTCACGTTGTATCAATTTACCGACCAATCTCGCCGTTGTCCTATGAAGATCCTGAAGATCATATGGCAATTACCCGGCCTGATATACCTCAATTTCATTTCGGGACTTGGTGGCAGTCTTGGTTATAAATTACGTTTTTACTATTGGAGAGCGCGATTAGGTGCCTTGGGTAATGGGAGTCTGATAGGCCAATGGGTGCAATTCACCGATCCCGGTAATATATTTCTGGGTAAAAAATGCTGGATAGACCACCATGTTGTGATCCTTGCAGGAAATATGGATGACGATGGCAGGCTGACCTATTTCAAAAAGAATAATTATCATTCCGAATTGAGAGGGAAGGTCATCATCGGTGACGAAACCCACATAGCCCCGTTTTGCCTGCTTTCCGGATTAGGTGGCCTCAAAATAGGTGATCGCACGGGTGTGGGGAGTGGAAGTAAACTGTATTCGCTTTCACACCACTACAGAAATCTCAATGACCCGGAGGATATCAATGATTATAATTTTTCACCAATGACGGCATCCCAACGCCAATTCCTGATCTCCGCTCCGGTGATCATCGGTGATGATTGTGCCGTCGGTGTAAACTCTATAATCTTACCCGGGGCTACTATAGGAAACGGAACCTGGATCTCAACCGCTTCGGTGATAAGATCAGATGTCCGGGAAAACAGCATTTTTCTGGATAATAAAGCACACTCCAAAACCACTCATAAAAAGAACTCATGAGCATTCGAAAGCTCATCGCTCACGGCGTCAGATGGAATACCCTTACCACCATGATCACCTCACTGAGCCATTTCATCATTATACTCACCATTGCAAGGCTACTTGGTCCTGAAGAACTCGGTCAACTGGCCACCGCATGGATCTGGATGCGAATTACATTGCCCGCGCTTGATTTGGGTTTGAGCAACAGTTATATTCAGGTCGACAGGATCAGTAAGCTAAAGGCCTCCACGCTCTTCTGGGTTCAGATCATCCTGGGGATCTTTCTGTTTACCTTTACCAGTTTCATATTTGCTCATTTTTTCTCACGTTTCTATAATGACCCTGAATTGCTGATTCTTCTGCGATGGTTTGCACTTGCATTTCTTATTTCTGCGCCTGGACTTCTTTATTCGGCCGCTCTGAAAAAACGCCTTAAATTCGGCATGCTCTCCGGTATAAAGATCACTTCCGTTTTAACAGAGATGATCGTAGCCATCCTTTTACTGGTATTTTGGCAAGACATCCTGGCTGTGATCATCGCATATTTGGCAAGAAATATCATTTACACCTCAGGGGTAATAGGCTATGGGTATCACTACTTCAAACCCACCCTGAAATTCAATTTTATAAAATCCTGGCCTCAATTGAGATTTGGAATATTTGATTTTGGCGCTCAAATTATGAATCAATTCAGCACCCAGGTGGATCGCTTGATCATTGGTAAAGTCCTCGGTCAGTCCGCTCTTGGTATATATGTACTCGCCTGGGACCTTATGATCACCCCGGTGGCACGGATCTCCGGTGTTTTTAATCATTCAGTATATCCTGTATTTGCCCGGATCAGCGAAAGCACTGATAAGCTTAGTAAAAGTTACAGCGCGGTCTTAAGCATCATCTGGATGATCATTTCACCCATTCTGATCTTTCTTCTTCTTTGGGCTGAACCTCTCATTGATGTCCTCTTCGGGGGGAGATGGATAGAGGCAGCATCTGTTTTACAAATACTGTGTCTGGCTGGACTTTTTAAAGGACTTTCCAGCACTGGCTACGCTATTATCATGGCAAAAAACAGAACTGATATCGGTTTTCTGTGGAATGCGATGTGGACAGTTCTACTTTCAGCCGGGCTACTCTTTTCTCTCGCCCTGATTCCCGATGTCAAGGCTGCTGCCTGGACTGTTGTAATACTCACCTTTGGTGCAGGCTGGTTATGGCATGTGATGATCTCGAGAGTAGGCAAGGTCAGCTACGGCGAAATACTGATTGACCTTTATAAAGGCTCACTGATGCTTATACCGATGGCGGCAATTCTACTTATCCTCAAATACCTTCTTTCAGGGATGGATAATACCCTTCTATTATTGTCCGGCTCTTTCCTGGGAATAGTCATCTATCTTCTGACCCTATGGTTGTTCCGACCATCCCTCATCCGATCTCTGACAAAAACTTATTTACACTAATGCCCGGTCACTTTGGCATATATGGCAAAGGCTTCGATGCAGAAGATGTGCGAAACGCTGTTCAGCTGATGGTGTATTTGGACGATATCCACGATCTTACTTTGGATCAGGAGAACTCGTTGATATGCGGCCAGGTAAAAGATAAGAGGGAGATCTCCCCTGCTACCTTTGAGAATGAGGTGTTTCGGTTTCATGTCGATGGTGAGATATTCGAGCCAGACCTGGGAGAGATACAGAAAGTGGAATCCAGGGACGCCCTGTTCTCCCTCCTGCCAAAGATCAATGGATATTATTCCATGATCATCCATGACCGCAAACATCAGCAGATCCATCTTGTCACGGACAGATATGGGATCCGGCCTCTCTATTTTTATCAAAATGATTCTTCCTTAGGTTGGTCCACAGAGCTCAAATCACTCGTCAAGACGATCGGGATTAAATTGAATCTGAATCAAAACGCTATCAGAGCCTATGTTGATTTAGGGTTTCTCCCAGGTGATCTCACATGGTATGATGAGATAGAGCTTATTCCTGCGGCCTCGATATGGACTATTAACCTGACGAGCCGCCAGCTTCAGAAATCCAGATACTGGTCCTGGGCTGACATGGAGAATCGATCTCAACTCAACCTTGAGGAAGCCGTAAAGGCCACCGCTCAGATCTTCCATAATGCCGTAAATAGAAGGGTACAGAACGATCAGGATCACACTGTTGCTCTGTCGGGAGGTCTTGATTCGAGAGCTATTGCCTGGTGGGCACGAAAGGCACATCCCCTGTGCTTCACCTTCGGAGCCCAGGATTCCGATGATATCCGCCTGTCAAAGCAAGTAGCCAGAACCCTTGACCTCGAACACAGGATCTTCACATACGATAAAAGCAACTGGCTTAATGATAAAATAGGCAGTATATGGCGAACAGAAGGTATGATGCCATTCTTCCATCTACACAGTTCACCATTCTGCCGGCAGTTCGCTTCGCTCGGAGATACTGTATTTAACGGCTATGGCGGTGCCACTATTCTCGGTGGTGTTTTTCTTGGCAAAACTCAAACACACATTAGGAAGATCGAACCATACATCGATCTTGACTTTGAATTTTATGGTGATCATCTGGCTGATGCCCTCATTATAGATCAGCACATGCGAAGATTCGTGAATCAGGGTACCATCGACGTAGGAAAATACCTTGTTCAACGTCTTCCTTATTTGGATGTACACCTGATGGAACATGTGATCACCTTACCCAATGCGTATCGGAAAAATCACAATTTGTTCCTCAATATGCTAAAGGATCAACTTCCCTCTCCTCTATATAGCATTGCCTGGGAGAACACCGGACTTCCGATCTCCCCCCTCTGGTTGAGCAGATCACTGCTCTCTATGAAGTGGCCGACCATCAAGCGCGTCGGTCGACTGAGGCGGCCGGCTTTTAATTACAGAAGATTGGTGGACCGATCATTCATAGAAACTGTCAAAGATCATTGGTTACATCATGGTGCCGAGATCTGGAATTATATCAAAGATCCTGAGCCTTCCAATCTCTTTGAGGATTTACAAGAGACAGGCCGTATATTAAGCCTGGAGATCTGGCTTAGATTGGCAACCGGTGAAAATAGCCCTGATGAGAGTTTTACACGTTTTTGATCAATACCTGAACCAGACGATGAACTGGGCCCATCGGCTGATCAAGGCAACACCGTGCCAAAACCACATTTCCGCGATGCGCTATGTGGATAACGATTTCGACCACTCGGGCCTTCATTTTCATCACACTGGACTCCTAAAGAAGATAAGACGATCTTCAAGTGAATGGGAGATCAACTGGCCAGCTCGTTTTTATGCAAAGTTCTTCAGGGCTTATCATGCCAGATCGATATTAAAATATATTCGTGAAAACAACATCGATATTTTACACTTCCATTTTGCAACAGTCGCGGCACGATATGTAGAATTGATCCAGATGACTCCTCAGCCGTGTGTAGTTTCGTTCTATGGTTATGACTATGAATATGCACCGACGATAAAGCCTCGCCTTGAGAAAGCATATAGGCAATTGTTCGAAATCGTTGACATCTTTATAGTAGAAGGCGATAATGGAAAAAAAACTCTGGAGTCAAAGAAATGTCCATTGAATAAAGTTAAAATCGTTCGCCTGGGTGTTGATCCAGAGCACATAAAGTTAGAGCATCACCAGAAGCATGTTAATTCACTTCATCTTGTCCAGCCGGCCACTTTTAAAGAAAAAAAGGCTCAACTTGATACACTTCGTGCGTTACGTCAAGCTCTTCCATTCTGTCCTGATCTCAAATTAACCCTGGTGGGTGAGAATCCGGGTAATCGATATTTTAAACAGTGCCAGAAATATATCCAGAAACATAAACTGCATGATCATGTCACATATCACATGTTCATCCCTTTCAAACGATGGTATTCTGAACTTGCCAATTTTGACGTTCTCATACAGCCAAGCAAATACAGCACTAAAAACGATTGTGAAGGTGGAGTCCCCGTATCCATTATCGATGCGCACGCTGTAGGCCTGCCAGTAATTTCTACAAAGCATTGTGATATTCCGGGCGTCGTAATAAACGGATCCACGGGAATCCTGGTGGAGGAAGGTGACATAGGTGCGCTGAAAGATGCCATTATTGAATTGTATACTATGAATGACCGTACATATCAGGAATTTCGCCGGTCAGCAAAAGACCATATCCACGAACATTTTAATATCAGGGATTCAGGTGTAATACTGAATGACATATATGAAAATTTAATTTCGTGAAGGTCCTCGTCATAACACCCTACTTTTTTCCGTATGAGAGTCCGAGGGGCTATCGATGGACACAGATAGTAAACACGTGGATATCAGAAGGCGTGGAAGTAAAAGTGGTCACAGCGCATGACGGAATCGGTAATTCCGATACCGATCACATTTACAGGTCAGGCTTTAGTACGCCTGACAAGAAATGGAGCCGGGATCGTTCACCTTCGCGGTCATTCCCCGGTCGGTCCATACTCAAAAAGATCTATCGATCCTGGATGTGGCCCGACGAATCTTATAGCTGGATCAAGCCGGGATCCAAAATGGCCAGGCAGCTCATTTCAAAGTTCAGTCCGGATGTTATGATCACCGTTTCATGGCCGTTCAGCACACATCTGATCGGATACAAGATCAGTAAAGAGACAGGTTTACCCTGGTTGATGGATATTGGCGATCCCTTTTATTACGGCAACTTGAATTCCAGAAATAACCATTGGCTCTATTCAAGAAGAAACGCACTTATCGAGGTAAAACTGCTTGAGAAATGCAACAGCATCTGCGTTACAAACTCAAATCTGAAACAAGTATATAAGGAGCTGATCCATGAAAATAAAATTCATGTCATTGGCCCCTTGCACAGTCCGATCAAGGATGCAATTACGCAAAGATCAAATACTGGCATCATTAGGATCGGCTACTTCGGATCGCTTTATACAGGTGTAAGGGATCCAGGTCAGGTAGTCTCTTTCCTGGAAAAGCTGTGCAAAAAATTTGATCAAAAGAATCTTGAGCTTCACTTCTTTGGGAGCTTCAAACAGGAACACTTGTCCATTCTGAATAATTTCTCGTCAAAAGACGCAGTCATCAATATCCACGATCGCCTCGGTCGTCATGAAGTGACCTCCTCAATGCAAAAAATGGATGTGCTTCTCAGCATTGGCAATAAAAATCCAAATCAATTGCCAAGTAAAGTGGTTGATTATGTCATTGCGAACAGACCTGTTCTTCACCTTTCCTTCATCAAGGCTGACCCGGTAACTACCTTTTTCCAGGGAAGTGAGGCTTTATTTAACCAGGATGCAGGATCAGAACCAGGTGATCCGCTAGTAGAATTCATCCTCGGTCATGAAGGGCGACGCTTCGATCCTGAATATCAACGAAGCATAATGCAAAAAAGCGATAAAACTACGATCGCTCATGAATATATGACCGTTTTGAGATCAATTCTAGAATAGTCTGAAGATCACAATGTCAACTATCTGTTTTCAGTCATGTAGAACCAGACTGACACTGCGGCACCGATAACAAGTGCTATAGCAGGGTTGTCTTGGATGATATTGCTTCTGCCCACAATGAGATCACTGGCCAGGAACAAATACCCGGAGGTCAAACCTCCCAATAGTATATAGATGAGAATATTCATGTAGACTCGGAATTTATATTTTCCTTATATAAAAATCTGGCGAAGGCAAAATACCTTCGCCGTCGTCCTGGATCTTAGGAGATCCTGATCTTTTTAGCAGGTTTCTTCTTGGCTTCTTCCTTCTTAGGTAAGTGTACACGAAGAATGCCGTCTTTGTACTCCGCTTTTATACCTGCATCGTCAACAATTTGATCATTCAGATTGAATGATCTCTGAAAAGACTGATAACTATACTCTCTTCTGGTGTATCGACCATTCTCCTCGTCTTCCTCTTCATGAGAAATTTCACTGGAGATGGTGAGAACATTGTTATCAAGTTCGATATGAAAATCGTCCTTCTTCATACCCGGAGCGGCCATCTCCACCATAAAAGCATCAGCGTTCTCTCTGATGTTTACAGATGGCAGGGTCGTCTCGGTAGCTGAAAAGTTACGATTTGACCAATCGAACAACTTATTCCAATCGTCCTCCAAAAACCTTGAGACCGTTGGAAGCAAACTTGATTTTACTGGTAACATGGCTCAAAATTTTTAAGATTAAACAATCAATTCTATTTTACACTGATCAAAAAATATTCCTCATGCAAATAGCTGTCATTTTGACAAAAAATATTGACGAATTGCCAGCAATTGAACGAATTTATGTGGTCCTGAATTGACAAATTGACGGTCTTCTACATATTGCATATATTTTATATATCATCTAAAATAATATTTAGGCTAATCTAATTATGGAGTATCAAATACTGGATAAAGAATACATTCATCGTGGCTTTTTCGACCTTGCTAAAGTAAGGGTTGAACATTCGACCTATGATCAGGAAGTAATGGTCAAAGAGCATGAAATACTTGAAACAGGAGATTCGGTTGCTCTGGTACTCTATGAGAAGGACACAGGCACTCTTTTATTTACTGAACAATTCAGGCCGGCCATCACTGTTCACGATAATGACTGGCTTCTTGAAATTGTCGCCGGCCGAATAGAAGAAGGAGAAAGTCCTAAAAAGACAATAAGGCGTGAGGCAGAGGAAGAGATCGGTTATCGATTGGATAATTTGCAGTCCATCGGCACCTTTTATATGTCACCCGGTACTTCGGATGAACGCATCCATATTTACTACGCTGAGGTGAACAGCGAGGACAGGATCCACCAGGGAGGTGGTTCGACTCAGGAGGATGAGGATATAAGACTAGTCAAGCTCAATGCCGATCAGATCAAGGAGATGTTGATAAGCAGGCAAATAATAGACGCCAAAACTATGATCGGATTGCAATGGTTTCTCATTGAGCATTCAAAGTAATCACCGTGTAAAGCTCTAATCATTTTCATAAACGACGCTGACGATCCGCCATTCCCCATCGTGACGAAGCAACGAAAACAGGTCCACCCCTTTCCATTCCAAAAGGTCTGCTTCTGAACCGAACTTTGCTTTATAGTTAACCCACGCCCGTGCGAGATTACCACGAACTTCGACCTCAATAGTCGTCGGCGACTCTTCGAAAATAGGTTGACTATCGGGTCCCTGTGAGGTTTGAGCCAGAAACTCCGTTATGCTGTTGGTAAATACTTTCGGAACAGAATCCTTGCTCGTTTGCCAGACCGTTGTCAGCGTGGCATCTTTCCAAAAGCACTGTTCAAATGCTTGCCAATCCCTTTCACTTAAGACAGAATAGTAGTGATGAAGAAAACTATCCACTTCTGCCACCCCTTCCAACGACTCTGTTGATTGGGCGTTCACCCAACTTCCCGACATAGCCAGAGCGATCCATAACATTATATGCAAATTCTGTCCCATTCTCTTACCAAGATAGCCAATTCAAGTCTATACATTTTTTCATATATCCGTACATATCATCCACCTTCCAGGCAACCTTCTGCCAATTTTTCCATATTATATATAGAAAATGCCTGTAGCAGGCACCAGTATGTCGGAATCGGAATTGATAACCAAGGCGAGAAAACGCAATAAAAAAGCGCAATCCATGCTGTATCACAGATATAAGAATCTGTGGTTTGCTATATGCCTGCGGTATAATCACAATCAATTCGATGCAGAAGATTGCTTGCAGAACGCCCTGGTGAAGATATTTTCAAAGCTGGGTCAGTTTGACTCGCGAAAAGGAAGGTTCAAGGACTGGGCCAATCGGATAGTGGTAAATGAAAATCTTTTATTCCTCCGACAAAGGACTAAAGACCGGAAGATGACTGAAGGCATAACACCTGAAACAGTATCTCAACCAGAATCTTCCGAAAATACCTTGTCACCAGAGAGAATGACAAGGCTAATTCAGAAGTTACCGGAGGGATATCGAAATGTCTTTAATCTGTATGTCATGGAAGGCTATAACCATAAAGAAATAGGCCAAATACTGGATATATCTGTTGGAACATCCAAATCGCAATTACATAAGGCACGAAAGATGTTACAACAAGAATTAGAAGTATTACTTTAACGACGGATCTCATGGAAGAGAATAAATATAACGACCTGGACAAATTGTTCCGTTCAAGACTTAAGGAGGACGGCATACATCCCGAGGAATGGAATACACCCTCGGATGATGTATTTCATAACGCATTGTCCATTATTGATGAGCGCCGCAGGAAGTTTCCTTTCCTTTGGATTCTCCTGGCCTTGTTGATACTTATTCTCGGAGGAGTGATCACTTGGCAGTATGTCACTCTTTCCACTCTGAAAACTGAGATAGCAAACCTTGAAAAAACTCAGGATCAAATTCTCGAAACTCAAAAAGAAAGAACCGAACAACCTACTTTAGGAAATAATAATTCTACTCCTAAAAGAGCTGGTGTTGACAACATTGAGGTACAAGGTAGCGATCCTGAAACATCAGTAGATAATTCAACTGCACTCACTCCCAATGCACAAGCGGTCAGCTCCGAAGAGGAAGAAGCACCTACCGATGATCCCGATAATGTCCGGATGGTGCCGTTCAAGCAATTAGATAAAGCCGAAGTGGAGCAGACAGCGTTGTACCGATCAGGCACACCTGTCTCCAGCTTACCAACATCGCAGATCAATGAGTTTTTACTCTCTACTAATGTCGCTATTGATCCGCCTCTGATCATCACCGAGACCATACTTGAGGATCAACACTTTTGGTCGCCTTATATGCTATGGTCCTCTGAGCTTTCCACATTTACGATGTCAAATCTGCCGGACGCCGGCTTCTCACTTACTGATTATGACAAATATTACAGAGGCATGGCCCTCGGGGCTGGAGTCAAACAACAGATCAATTCCCTCTGGAGCATTGATTACGCATTGACATACCACAAGCAGTACAACCAAAGTCATTATAAAGATAGAATGCCTTATGACAAACAGAAAGAGGAGAAGTTGCCGGGTGGCAGCAGATCCTACTCCACAGATATAAGTATTGTATCACCTACCGGCCAACTCAGGGAGAATGTAGAAATGACATTTCAAAATAAGGACATACCCGACCAGGCTGAAATAAAGAACCACACGATAATCGACCAGGACCTGTCTACGATCGGATTGAGTATAGTGCCACGTTATCATTTGGTGAGGGCGCTTAAATTTGACGCCTCCATCGGTCTTGGACTGAAGGCACACTATATTTTGAACTTTGATGAAAAGATGGCCATGGCATTATACCATGAAGGTGAACCGATCAAATCAGAAACCTTTCGACAGGAAAGTCCGCCTATGCTGAATGAATTCTTCGGAGGTTTGTACGGGAATGTCGATGTCCGATATAATATTTCAGATCATTTTTCTCTGGGTCTTCAGACAGGATATTACCGTTCATTGACCTCGTTGAAAGCCTACAAATCAGAGGACAAGGCAAGGACCTACATGCATACCTTGAATTTGAATTTCTGGGTTGCTTATCGGATGTAACGGCGATTATAGTTTATAGTTTATAGTTTATAGTTTATAGTTTATAAAATAATCTATTCGCTATGCAGGGAAATATTTAATGTCACACGAATCATTTCCTATTTCCTATTTCCTATTTCCTATTTCCTATTTCCTATTTCCTATTTCCTATTTCCTATTTCCTATTTCCTATTTCCTATTTCCAAATTATTTTCTTTTTCAGGCAACCCTTGTGATCCTCATCCATATTACTAGTAGAAATTTTATTGTAAAACCGAAAGCCTCAATTAAAAATTGATTATTATGAAAAAATATTTGATTTATTTATTAGCACTTACTTTGACAACACCATTTCTCATCTCCTGTAATGACGATGATGATGATGACCCAAATGATGAGCTCGAACTCAATATATCAGGACTGGAAGATCTGGGACCTGATTATCTGTATGAGGGTTGGATCATTGTTGACGGCGCACCGGTTACCACCGGAACGTTCTCCGTAGATGCCAATGGAAACCTCAGTCAAACCGAATTCGAGGTAGCCGAAGATGATCTGGAGAATGCCGCTAGTTTCGTCTTGACGATCGAGCCTAACCCGGACAATGATCCTGCGCCTAGCGCGGTACATATTCTTGCCGGTGACTTTGATGCCAACGAAATGGCAGACCTCAGCATTTCACACTCTGCGGCGATCGGAAATGATTTCCAATTAGCAGCAGGTGACTATATACTTGCAACTCCTACTAATGGAATGAATTCGGATGAGCTCAGTGGAATATGGTTCCTTGACGCTTCATCGGGAACACCGATGGAAGCACTTAATTTGCCGGATCTTCCTGCAGGATGGATCTATGAAGGTTGGGTAGTGGTCAATGGCCAGCCCGTAACCACAGGAACTTTCAGTTCTACTGATGAAGCAGACAATGCCGCTCCTTACAGTGGCACTATGTCTGGCCCTCCATTTCCAGGTGAGGACTTCCTGACCAACGCACCTTCGGGACTAAGTTTCCCCGTAGATCTTTCCGGTGGAATGGCAGTGATCAGTGTAGAACCAGTACCTGATAATAGCGCAGCTCCGTTCTTACTGAAGCCATTGGTTGGAAGCATACCTTCGGATGCTATGGATCATACTTTGTATAGTATGGGACAGAATCTGTCTTTCCCTATGGGTCAGGCGATCCGATAAGAAAAACGCTATTCCGATTTTACGAAGGCGGTCATCCTGAACGGATGGTCGCCTTTTTCATTATATAGTGGTCAGTAGCAGTGGTCCGTATTCTGAAATACGGCCATCATTTCTAAACTACCATCTCCGGAACTCCACCTTCAGGAACGACGAGGCGTCCTTCCGTGGCCTCCCTGATCTCATCGACCGTCACGCCGGGTGCCCTTTCTTTTAACAAAAATCCATCCTCTGTTACATCAAGAACAGCAAGATTAGTAACGATCCTGTCGACACAGTTCACACCGGTCAGCGGCAAAGTACAGGCTCTCAATAGCTTACTCGCACCACGTTTGTTAGTGTGCATCATGGCTACAATAATATATTCTGCCGAAGCCACAAGGTCCATAGCGCCTCCCATCCCCTTGACCATCTTTCCGGGGATCTTCCAGTTGGCTATATCTCCAGTATCCGCGACTTCCATAGCACCTAGTACGGTCAATTGTACATGCTGACCCCTGATCATAGCAAAACTGGTAGCGGAGTCAAACAGCGATCCTCCCTGTCTCACCGTCACAGTTTGCTTTCCTGCATTGATATAATCTGCGTCCTCTTCACCTTCATAAGGAAAAGGCCCCATACCGAGGATGCCGTTCTCCGACTGAAAGGTGACTTGTATGTCATCAGGAACATAATTAGCCACAAGCGTGGGTATGCCAATTCCCAAATTGACATAGTATCCATCCTTGAGCTCTTGTGATATCCGTTTGGCTATACCTGTCTTATCCAACATTATTCATCTCTTTTTCTGGTGGTCAATTGTTCAATGCGCTTCTCATAATTGGTGCCTTCAAATATCCGCTGTACAAAAATTCCCGGTGTATGGATGAAATTAGGATCCAGTTCACCCGGTTCCACGAGTTCTTCTACCTCAGCGATGGTGATCTTGCCCGCCATGGCCATTATCGGATTGAAATTCCGCGCCGATCCTTTGAAGATCAGATTGCCGTGGGTGTCACCTTTCCATGCTTTTACCATCGCAAAGTCAGCTTCAAAAGCTTCCTCCATCAGATGGGCTTTCCCGTCAAACCAGCGCACTTCTTTACCCTCCGCCACTTCAGTTCCATAGCCTGCAGGGGTAAAAAATGCGGGAATACCCGCACCAGCCGCATAACATCGTGCGGCCAGAGTACCCTGAGGAACGAGGTCAACTTCAAGCTCGCCACTCAACATCTGTCTTTCGAATTCCGCATTCTCACCGACATATGAAGAGATCATCTTCTTAATCTGATGTTTTTTCAACAAAAGACCCAAGCCGAAATCATCAACGCCCGCATTATTCGAGATACAGGTCAATCCTTTCACATTGGCATCCACTAACGCACTGATACAGTTCTCAGGGATGCCACACAAACCAAATCCGCCCAGCATAAGGGTCATATCGTCACTGACCCCTTCAATGGCTTCCTTGGCATTGGCATATACTTTCTTCATAGTCTATACTGGTTATCCTTTTAATATAATTCATTACGAAGACAAAGTCATCACTTTTTTATAAACTTCCTCCAGGTCCATGTCTTCCACTTCTCCATGGCGACACAGATCAAGCAACAGCTCATCCTGTTGCCGGCCCAACTGCATAGCATCAAAATAGGGCAACTCTTCCTGAAATGTCACAAGGGAATACTTGGAATAATAATTTTTGTACTCCTGCTCCAGCCGCATTTCGAGGTCACGCTTTTTGATGAAAACCGGGTCGGCCACTTTTTCCTGCATTTCTATAAAATTATCAAGAGCAAGGTCTGCTATGGCATCGGTATTTTTCTTTCGCCGATCCTCATAAACTTCAAGTATTGTCGGCCAATGACCGTCAAACTCGTCGTGGATCTCATTCAGGACCAGAACATCCTCAAATGACGCGTTCATACCCTGTCCGTAAAAGGGCACTATGGCATGAGCTGCATCACCCATCAGCAATACCTTCCCATGGGCTTGCCAGGGATAGCACTTAATGGTTCCGAGTGCTCCGGTCGGATTGTCAAAATATTCCCTGTCGAGTTCCGGCAAATGAGGTAATAGATCCGGGAAATCTTCTTCAAAGAAAGGGATCAGTTTTTCGGGTGTAGTGATCGCTTCGAATCCCTTGTCTCCTTTAAACGGCCAGAAGAGAGTGACCGTAAAACTGCCATCCAGATTTGGAAGAGCGATGATCATATAACTTCCACGAGGCCATATATGTAAAGCGTTATTTTCAATTCTATAACCACCGCCTTGCTTGGGGGGTATGCTCAGTTCCTTGTATCCTGTTCTAAGAAAATGCTGTGAATAATTGAAAAGCAAGCTGGTGGTATTCTTCATGAATGACTGACGAACAGCACTTCCAGCGCCATCCGTCCCAAAGATCACATCTGCTTTCTCCTCAATCTCTCCACTGCTGCGGGTATTTCGAAATCTGGCAATGCCACGTTCCAGGTCCACACCAAGGCACTGATAGTCAAAATGAACTTCTACATTGCCAGTCCTCTCTGCGCGATCGAGCAGAGCGATATTCAAGCCGCCGCGAGAAACACTGTTGATATAATCCTCTTCCCGGCCACTGTACCTGGAAAACCGCTTTTCTCCATCCTTGAAATGGATCATTCTGCCTTCCATTGGAATGCATAGTTTCCTTATCTCATCTTCTATACCAGCCATTCTCAAGGCACGCAGGCCTCTGTCTGACAATGCCAGATTAATGGACCTGCCACCGACGAAGCCTTTCTTTCGCATATCCGGCCGTTTTTCCCGGAGAACGACATTATATCCTTTTTGTGCCAGCCTTAGAGCCAGTAATGAACCGCACAGACCGGCCCCTATGATCAGAACCTTTTTACCTTTCATTTCAAAGCTGCCTTTAGTCGATTGACAAATTCATATACATCGAGGAAAGAATTATACAACGGTACTGGCGCCACTCTGATCACATCCGGTTCGCGCCAGTCTGCGATCACACCTGATTCACTGATCCTGTCGTACAAACTCCTGTCTGCATTTTTCACCTGAATAGATAACTGGCAGCCCCTTTTTTGTGGATCGTAGGGTGTTATTATGTTGATCCGTTCCTCGTCAAGACCATTAACCTGGTATTCGAGATAACCGGTCAGTTTTCTCGATTTGTTAACGAGGGCTCCCATCCCCACTTCCTCAAAGATCTCAAGAGATGCCCTGATAGCTGCCAGTGACAGAATAGGCGGATTGCTGAGCTGCCAACCTTCAGCACCCGGAATTGGCTTAAATTCCTTTCGCATATTGAATCTTGTGGCTTTGTCATGTCCCCACCATCCTGCCAGTCTGGGAATCTCTCTTTTCCTGGCATGCCGCTCATGGACAAAACATCCTGCAACGCTGCCTGGCCCGGAATTCAGATACTTGTAGGTGCACCAGATCGCAAAATCAGGGCCATCATCATGCAGGCGAAGTGGCAGATTGCCCGCACCATGAGCCAGATCAAACCCGACAAAAGCACCCGCTTCATGTCCAGCCTTTGTAATATCAGCAATATCGAATGCCTGACCGGTATAGTAATTGACATTTCCCAATAACACCAAAGCCAGAGAGCTGCCTTCCTGATCTATTCTTTCTAAAATATCCTCATCTCTGAGCGTCTTTTCTCCCTCTCTTGGATAGAGCTTGACCACCGCTTCATTTGGGTCAAATCCATGAAAGGCAGCCTGTGATTCCACCGCGTACAGATCAGAAGGAAAGGCATCACTTTCTATAATGATCTTGTATCTCTCAGGGGTCGGCCTGTAGAAACTTATCATCATAAAATGCAGGTTCGCCGTCAGAGTATTCATCACTACTACCTCTTCCGGCAGACCACCGACCACTGCCGCCATACCGTTTGTGAGGAATTCATGATAAGGCATCCAGGGATGCCGGGCTTCGACGTGTCCTTTCACGCCCAGTTTCGACCAATCTTCCAGCTCTTCTGCGACATAATCAGATGTGATCTTAGGCTGTAATCCCAGGGAGTTGCCGCATAAATAGATCTGCTCTTGTCCGGATTCATCTTTCGGTAAATGAAACCTGGATCTGTATCTTGAAAGATCGTCATTCTTATCTGTTTGTATGGCAAAATCCCGGTCAGAACGATACTCCATAAAGCTAATTTTCAAAAGATTTGTTCAACCACCGGCAGATATTATCATACCAGATGTGATCATAATTTTCATGGGTAATATACTTCCTGTCAAGGGCTTCTTGCAAGACTTTTCCCGGGAAACAATTTTCTACAGTTGCCATCTCTCCCAGCGGATATGGGTCATCCAATCCGGCCACGATCTGACTGACCCCATGTCGGTCCAACATAAGTTTTAGCACATCCACATCATGCACAAGGGTATCAAAATAGATATTGTCATGCCCCTTGTAATCCTCGGGAGATCTGGTCCCCTCGAACAGATCCGGTCTTCCCTTGAATCCCTGTAATCGCCTTCCAAAGTTTACCTGACCAAACTGGTTGCCATGGGCATAGCATACTCGGGTGTTCTCAAACTTATCGGGCAATCCACGCAGTGTATGCACGTGATATGTGTCCGCGGTCAAAGCGCACATCCAAATGAGATGAAATCGCCAGTATTCATTTCTCAGTTTGATGATGCGGTCACCATCGTAGGGGTGGATCTCAACCGCCAGGCCGTACTTATCGGCAAGCTCCCAAATCGGATCAACCTTTTCATCAGCCACGGAATACCAGTTATCCTCAAGATCACTGTAATGAGAAGGGAGACATAATAATGGCATCTTCAGTTGCTCCACACATCTTTCCACCTCCCTGAGTGCATCATTCAGATGAAGGGGTTGCACGACGAATCCGCAAGTCAGTTTATCAGGATGTTCATGCATGATGCGGGCATTGTAATCATTCTGAAACCTGATCACATCCTGAGCCAACTGTCGCTCCATGCCATTACAGTACAGCTGCGAAAGATTGAGAATAACCTCATGATCGATGTTATTCTCTTCCATCCACTTGAACTTTTCATCCAAAAAAAAGCTGTCATCAGTAATGGGGCGTGCCCAGTTAGCATTACGCATGAAAGAACGGTCATTATCTATCCACAGAACATTCTTCTCCTTAAAAAACCGGGGTATCTCATCCGGTTCTGGCAAGACATGGCCGTGAGCATTTATGCGCATAGTTTATTTATCTTGATATTGAATACAAACATTTTTAGGCTCAGTAAAGAACCTTAGAGCCTCCAGACCTCCTTCACGGCCCACGCCCGACTGTTTCATACCACCAAATGGTGTCCTCAGATCGCGAAGCAGCCAGGTATTGATCCATACAATGCCGGCTTCGATCCCAGCAGCCATCCGGTGAGCACGAGACAGGTCCTCTGTCCAGAGAGATGCTGATAAACCATAAGGTGTACTGTTGGCCATATCGAGGGCCTCCTCCTCGCTGTCGAACGGTGTCAGGGTGACCACAGGACCAAAGATCTCTTCCTGATTGACCCTGCATTGTTGATCCAGACCTTCAATAACGGTCGGGGCAATATAGTAACCATGTTTGTGACCTTTAGGATGAACCCGTTCGCCACCACACAGTATCTTTCCTCCTTCTTCCTTCGCCAAATCGATATACGACAGGATCTTTTTCATATGGGATTTCGATACGACAGCGCCAACCTTCGTATCCTCATCGAAAGGATGTCCGACCTTCATTGTTTTGACCTTGTCGACGAGGTCCTTTTTGAACTTCTCGTAGATCGGTCGTTCGACCAAGATTCGGGAACCACAGAGACATATCTGACCCTGGTTGGCAAAAGACGATGAGACGCTGGTCTTGAGCGCCCTTTCATAATTGCAATCAGCAAAAATGATATTTGGGTTCTTTCCACCCATTTCGAGGCTTAATTTTTTGAATTCCGGGGCGGCAACTCTGGCTATTTCCGCACCTACTCTTGTACTTCCCGTAAAGGAAATGGCCTTGACATCTTTATGCGACGTCATCGCTTTACCAACCTTTTCGCCGTATCCGTGAACAATGTTCAGCACGCCGGGAGGTAAACCGGCCTCCAGGCACAGCTCCGAGAGCAGGAAAGCTGTAGCAGGTGTGACCTCGCTGGGTTTTGCTACAACAGTATTGCCTGTAGCAATGGCCGGAGCTATTTTCCATGTAAACAGGTAAAGTGGCAGATTCCAGGGCGAAATACAGGCGACAGGGCCCAAAGGTTGTCGTAAAGTATAGTTTATCGCCTTATTCACCATTTCATGACTCTCAGAAGAAAATTGCATGATCGCTGTACCAAAAAACCGAAAATTGCTCACTGCACGAGGTATATCTACTTTCTTCGCCAACCAGAGCGGCTTGCCATTATCGCGAGACTCGGCTTCCGCCATCTGGTCCAGGTTGGTTTCTATAAGAGATGCAATTCGCGACATCATATGATAGCGCGTTTCGATTGAGGTCGTCGACCACGTTGGAAACGCATCTTTAGCCGCCTCTACAGCTTTCTGCACATCTTCGGAAGTCGAATCCGGCGCATGTCCATAAGCGCTTCCCGACGCTGGATCGATGAGATCCAGTACATCTCCGCTTTCAGAAGGGACCAGTTCGCCATTTATATAATTAAGCACATTCATTATCCAAATCTTTTCACCGGATCAACAGCCGGTCATAATAGCAAATATGGCTTTTGTCAGGGATGAGCTTTTTCTCATTTTCCATCATTTCTCTGCGTAAAGGCAAATCCCAGTTCTTTTACCAGAAAATCTGGAAGATCAGGCAGTTCAGATCTCGGAATAAGAAGCGTGGATATATTGTGCAGATCGGTGAATATCTGATGCCTGAAGGCTGTTTTTAAAAGATATTCATGTCCCGATGACCCGCCAGTACCGATCTTTTTACCCAACATTCTCAGGACCATCTGTGCATGCCTGTATCTCCACGTCGTGAACAATTCATCGATATCCACCAGAGCATTAAGGAATTTGAAAGGCAGATGTAATAGCGGCTCGTCCCTGTAGAGATTGATCAACAAGGCGGCCACGCATGCCTTATACGAAAGCTTCAATTCTCCTTTTTCCCTCTTTTCGTCATATACCTCCTTATCCAGGATCGCATTAAAATATGTTTCTGTACTTCCCAGCATTTCCAACCTCTGTGATTTCATTTTCTCACTGAGAAATTCCGATTCCTTAATGGCGGCCTGCTCCTTCTCTATCATTCTCTCTACTGCCGATTTGTATTGTTCTATAAAGCGGAAACCCTCAAATTGCAAGAACGGGGTGCGCTCCAACCATGCCTCGACAGCGTCGAAAAGACTATTCTTTTCTGCTTCCAGGAGTTTCTTCTTTATATCATCCGGGAAAACCGAAGTGTAGTGCTGCCCATGATAAGTAATCCGCTGCTCATCCGGAAGACCCAGCATGGCCTCCAGCATTCTGAATTGGTAGCTCTGAAAACCTGAAGCCGGGAAAAGATATCCGCGGAAGTCCAAAAAGTCCAGGGGCGTCATCGTCTCAAGGACGACGATCTGCTGTATGATCAATTTCATGATCTCTCTTACTCGGTCGAGTCTTTGAACGACAATACCGAGGTTCCTCTCATCGATACGGTCATTGTCAAACATCTCATTGACCGATTCAACTTCGTGAAGGATCTGCTTGAACCATAGCTCATAGACCTGGTGGATTATAATGAAAAGCGTTTCCTCATGAGCTGCATCACCTCCTTCACCGCTTCTCGGGTGTTGGGCATTCAGAATTTTATCCAATTCCAGGTAATCGTGATAATGTATGGTTGTGTACTTGTCAGACATGCACCAAATATACCGAATGACCTTAAGAAATAATGGTTAAGGAGGTTACATCGAAGCTGATTATACCTATTTTAAATAGTAAGACGGATGACACATAATTCCATCATGGCTGCCTAATTTGCATACAAAGAAAAAAGGCCCGTGTTACGTCTTAATGATAGAGTATGGAATTAATCAGATCTACTATTATTCTATGAAGATACGTCTACGCTATAAATGTCTGTTCATTTCATGTTTCATCACAGTCCTCACATCTGCCCAGAAGATGTACTTTCCACCTGTTGATGGAGACGAGTGGGAAACAACTGAGCCCGAGGCTCTCGGTTGGTGCACGGAAAAAATACCAGATCTACTGGATTTTTTGGATGAAAAGAATACGAAGGCATTTATTGTGCTCAAGGATGGCAAGATCGTCATCGAAGCCTATTTTGATCAGTTCAACAAGGACAAGTTGTGGTATTGGGCCAGTGCGGGCAAGACCGTCACTGCCTTTTCAGTGGGCATGGCGGTAGCGGAGGGATTCATAGACCTGGAAGAGAGCACTTCCACTTACCTCGGTGAGGGCTGGACATCTCTACGCAAGGAGGATGAGTCAAAAATCAGGGTCATCCATCAACTGACTATGACCACCGGACTCGATGACAAGGAAGGAGATCCGTATTGCACGGAACCTCAATGCCTCGTCTATAAGGCCGATCCAGGAGAAAGGTGGGCCTATCACAATGCACCGTACACTCTTCTGGATGCTGTGATAGAAAATGCAACAGGAAAAAATCTGAATGGATTTATCGATGACAGGTTAAAAATGCCTACCGGCATGAAGGGGCTGTTTATAAAGAATGGTTACAATAACGTGTACTGGAGTGATCCGAGATCCATGGCTCGTTTCGGGCTATTGGTCCTGAATGATGGCACCTGGGCCGACCAGCCAATACTTGAACATCAAGATTACATCCGCGATATGCGTAACCCTTCTCAGCATCTCAATCCGTCATACGGATACCTGTGGTGGCTCAATGGACAAGACAAGTTCTTACTTCCGGGATTACAAATTCCTTTTAATGGTAGCTGGTCACCGTCAGCGCCTGCAGACCTTTATGCTGGCCTCGGCAAAAATGGACAATTCCTTGATATTGTTCCAGGTGAGAATCTGATCATTGTTCGTATGGGTGAAGCTCCGGACAATAGTCTCGTGCCTGTGATCTTTCACGACCAGATGTGGGAAAGACTTAATGAGGTCATCTGCACGACCACGACCACTAGGGGTATAGATGAAAAGGAGGAAGAAACAGTATGGCCTAACCCTGTCAGATCAGTACTTCAATTACCTCACCTACCCAATGATGATTTTGTCTCGATCTTTAACAGCCAGGGAATAATCAACCAGTTCACGGTCCTTAATGAACAATCGATAGACGTTGATGGCATTGATCCCGGGACCTACTTTGTCCGTTATAAAGATGACAATGGATACCTTAGAGTTTATAAATTCGTTAAGATCTGAGGTAAATTTTCGTTGTGAAACAACTTTTTCTTCCAATTCTGATTCTTTTAGCTGTCCAGGTCATTGGCCATGCCCAGTTTACCAGGCAAGACACCTTGCGCGGAAGCATAACTCCCGAGAGGGCCTGGTGGGAAATAGGCTATTACCACCTGGATATAGAGGTCATTCCTGATGAAAAATACATCCGTGGTAAGAATACCATTAGATTCACGATCCTGGATAGCATCAGACGTATGCAGATCGACCTTCAGCCTCCTATGAGGATCACATCAATAGAATACGGAGCACAGCCATTAAGCTTTACCACCGAAGGCAACGCACATTTCATCACTATGCCCGAAGGTCTTACAATTGGGCAGGTATATGACATCGTCATTCATTACGAAGGTCCACCACTTGAGGCAAATCGCCCGCCCTGGGATGCTGCCTTGACCTGGTCTGAGGATAAGAACGGTCAGCCTTTCATCGCTACTACTTGTCAGGGAGAAGGCGCCAGCACTTGGTGGCCCTGTAAGGATCACCCTTCCGATGAACCGGATAGTATGTTGATCTCTGTCACAGTTCCTGATCCCTTGATCAATGTTTCGAACGGGCGACTGATGAAGGTCGACACTTTGGATGGTAACAGACGTACTTTTCACTGGTATGTCTCAAACCCTATCAATCATTACGGCGTAAACCTCAACATTGCTGACTATACACATTTCTCTGAGACATATGACGGACTTGATGGGCAGTTGGCATGCAATTATTACGTGCTAAAATATAATTTAGATAAGGCTAAATCTCAGTTTACGCAAGCTGCACTCATGCTTGAGGCCTTTGAATATTGGTTTGGACCATACCCCTTTTATGAGGATGGGTTCAAACTTGTGGAAGTGCCATATCTCGGCATGGAACATCAAAGTTCAGTTACCTACGGTAATGGATACAGGAATGGTTATCACGGCATGGATCTCAGTCAATCAGGTATGGGATATCTCTTTGATTTCATCATTATACACGAGGGCGGACATGAATGGTTTGCTAATAACATTACTGCAGCCGATAACGCCGATATGTGGATCCATGAATCCTTTACCGCCTATTCGGAAAACCTCTATCTGGATTATCATTACGGCACTGACACAGCGTCGAAGTACGTTCGGGGTACAAGGTCTCGAATTAACAACCATCTGCCCATTCAGGGCACCTACGGTGTAAATCAACCTGGTTCAGGTGACATGTATTACAAGGGATCCAACATGCTACACACGCTCAGACAGATCATTAAAGATGATTCGCTATGGCGAGATATTCTGATGGGACTCAACAGTCATTTCAGGCACAGAACGATCACTTCAGATCAACTCATTCGATATATCAATGATCACACTAAGGATGATATCCGAAAGTTCTTTGAGCAATACATTACTGATACCCGAATACCGATTTTGGAATACCGTATTTTTCCTGGCGGTGTTCAATATCGCTGGGCAAATTGCATTCAAGGATTCCATATGCCTGTAGATGTACATATTGATGATCGCAAATTCAGAATTCATCCCCGCACTTATTGGCAGAATCTGGAGATCAGCTCACCTCAACAGCTTTCGGTAGATGAAGATTACTATGTTGCAGTTATGAAGTTGTGAGAAAGGAGGGGTGCTTAGGGTCGAG
>JAWVZH010000021.1:0-27700 GCA_033722295.1 Saprospiraceae bacterium | reverse complement strand
GCATTTACCGGCGAGGGAGGAACGAGTGAAGGTGAGTTCCATGAAGCTCTCAATGTTGCGGCCGTATGGAAATTGCCGGTCATTTTTGTGATCGAGAATAATGGTTATGGTCTGTCCACACCTGTAGGCGAGCAGTACGCTTGTGAAAATCTCTCTGACCGCGCCAAGGGTTACGGTATGGCGGGAGAGGTTATCGATGGAAATAATGTCATTGAAGTGTATCGGACCGTTTCGAGTTGGGCCAAAAAGATGAGGGAAAATCCGGAACCTGTTCTTATAGAGTGCAAGACCTTTCGCATGAGAGGCCATGAAGAGGCGAGCGGGACTAAATATGTGCCAGTCGAGCTTATGGAATACTGGGCCAAAAGAGACCCGGTAGTGAATTACGAGCGAGAACTCAGAGAACAGAAGATATTGTCCGAAGCCGAGATCAATGTGATCCGCAGCGAATTCAAGTCATTGATCGAAAACCAGTTGAAAACCGCTAGGGAACAAAAAGATATTGAAGTAGATGTCTCCAAGGAGATCGAAGATGTGTACGCAAGTCATGATAATCAGCAGACCTTTCCGCCTATTGAGGAAACCTCGGAGAAGAGACTGGTAGATGCTGTCAGGGATGCTCTTGACCAGGCATTGGGTTTGCATTACAATCTTGTGATCATGGGTCAGGATATCGCCGAATATGGCGGAGTTTTCAAGGCCACGGATGGCTTGCATGGCAAATATGGTCCAGAGCGGGTGAGGAATACACCACTTTGCGAGAGTGCCATCATAGGTATCGCGTTGGGATTGGCCATCCGGGGATACAAATCGGTTGTAGAAATGCAGTTTGCGGACTTTGTCAGTTGCGGATTCAATCAGATCGTAAATAATCTGGCCAAGGTGCATTACAGATGGGGCCAGAAAGCAGACGTGGTTATCAGGATGCCTACCGGTGCAGGAGTGGCGGCAGGTCCCTTTCATTCGCAGAGCAATGAAGCCTGGTTTTGTCATGTACCGGGATTGAAAGTTGTCTATCCTTCCAATGCCTTTGATGCGAAAGGGTTGCTCCTCGCTTCCATAGAAGATCCCAATCCAGTTCTGTTCTTCGAACACAAATATTTATACAGAACTAATACTGCCGAAGTAGCTCTGGGCTACTACAATCTTCCTTTGGGCAAGGCCCGGGTGGTCAGAGAAGGTAATGACGCTTCGATCATTACCTATGGCATGGGAGTTCATTGGGCGAAAGAGGAAGTGGAGGCAAAAGGCCTGGATGTGGAGATCCTTGACCTAAGGACACTCCAGCCGCTTGACCATGACGCGGTTAAGGAGACCGTTAAAAAGACGAACCGTGTCATTCTTTTACAGGAGGACACCATGTTTGGAGGAATTGCATCCGAATTGGCTGCATACATCAGTGAAGATCTCTTTGAATATCTGGATGCGCCAGTGGTGAGATGTGCCAGCATTGACACCCCGGTTCCCTTTAATCCGTCTCTGGAAAAGGCATTCTTGGCCAAGTCGAGGTTGTCTGACAAGCTTGAAGCTTTATTATCTTATTGAACTCACGCGTAGTATGTGTGGGAATAGTGTTAATTTCTAATTTTGTACATCTGAATGTTGATTAAAGAAATAGAAGGATGAATCTGGAAAAAATCGTGGCTGTAAGTGGTATGTCGGGTTTGTATAAAATGGCGGGATCCCGCAATAATGGTCTTATCATTGAAGATCTGGATTCCGGTAAACGGCGTTTTGCCTCTGTGCGTAAGCATCAATTCACACCCCTTGAATCGGTCTCTATATATACATTAATGGATACAGTTCCCCTGACGGATGTATTCAAGGCGGTCAGGAAGACCGGAGACCTGCCTGAAGCAAACGCCGATTCATTAAAACTTCAGGAGTGGTTCGACCGTGTGCTTCCCAACTATGACGAAGACCGTGTTCTTGTCAGTGATATCAGGAAGGTCATACGCTGGTATCAGTATCTGAATGAGCGCAACATGCTCGGAAATGACGAGGAAGAATAAGTAATAGGATGATCGACGGCAAAAAGGTGATAGTTGTCATGCCTGCATTTAATGCAGCCAGAACATTACGCAAAACCGTCGATGAGATCCCCGGAACTATAGTTGACGAGATCGTCCTTTGCGACGATGCCAGTCAGGACAATACTTTCGAGCTGGCCCACGAGTTGGGTATAGATCAGGTCATAAGACATGAACACAACCTGGGCTATGGTGGCAATCAAAAGAGCCTGTACCGCAAAGCGCTTGAGATGAACGGTGAGATCATCATTATGCTTCATCCGGATTATCAGTATACCCCATTGCTTATACCCTCCATGGCTCACTTGATCTCTTCAGATCTTTACGATGTTGTGTTGGGTTCTCGAATTCTCGGAAATGGCGCCTTGAAAGGAGGAATGCCTATCTATAAATATATTGCCAACCGCGGACTGACTTTCATTCAAAACCTGCTGGCGGGGCACAAGCTCTCCGAATATCATACAGGTTACCGGGCATTTTCTAGTCGTGTGTTGATGGACATCCCGTTCGAGGATAACTCCGATGATTTCGTCTTCGACAATCAATTGCTTTCACAGGTCATTTACAAGGATTATAGGATAGCAGAAGTTACCTGCCCCACTAAATATTTCCCGGAAGCTTCATCTATCAATCTTTGGAGGAGTGTCAAGTATGGATTCGGTGTTCTGAATGTGAGCCTGGCACATGCCTTTGCCAGATGGGGCGTGTATCGGAGCAAGCTTTATGATTTTTAATGGGCCCTCCAAGGGTCCCCACACCCTCCAAGGGTGATTATCATAAATATATGGTTAACAACTATCTATATATTAACTATTACCTCAATGTATAGAGTTGATTTCCCCTGACTCCTCATATCCCTTAATAATCTGGTCGGTTTTCACGCCTTTTGTAAAAAGTTGGCAAGGTATATGCAGTAATGCTTGATGTTAATGTAATTGTTCATAGATATTCACATTGAGTGGATATTTAGCAATTTCTGAGATCGGTTCCACTGGGGGGTATGGACCGATCTCTTTTTTTTATACCCCTATCGATATTCTCACCACATCAGGGTTCATTACCCACGGCTTCCACACCTGTCCATGCCTGAATATTGGGGCATACGTTGAAGGGTGCTTCAACCTTTACAAAGGTGTTCTCCGCCCTGGACCGTATCCAATTAAAAAATTTCTCATTCTTCTTCTGTTCAACCGCAGCTTTCTGGATCTTGAAATAATCCTGTTTTAGGTTGGCCCTGTGCGGATCGGAAAAGGAGAGCAATTTTATGATACGATAGCCTTTCTCACCCTGTCGGTTCTTGAACTCAATAGGTTGTGAGATCTCACCAACCTTCATGGTATCGATGGTAAAATAGATATCTGGATCCAGATCCCCCACTTCGAAGAATGTATTGCCGGTGGCAGGATTGGTCAACCGACCACCGTTGCTATAAGAAGGTGTTTTTTCATTAGAGAACGCCTGCACCGCCCGGGTAAAGTCGATACTGTCCTCGATAATGACGTTTCTTACGGAATCGAGATAATTGATCGCTTTTAGTTCGTCCGCGTCGGTGATCTGTGGTTTGATGAGTATGTGTCTGGTCAGAATAGAGTTACCCCTACGGTCAAGCAGTTGTATCAGATGCAGGCCAAACTCGGATTCTACTATGTCAGAGATCTGATCTTCTTCCAGATTGTAAGCTGCGGCTTCATATTCCGGAACAAGAGAACCCCGCTTCATCCAACCAAGATTGCCTCCTTTCTGCGCGGAGCCGGGGTCATCACTGAACTGACCGGCCAGCGCTTCAAAGCTTTCACCGGCTTCGATCCTGGCTTTGAGTTTTTCGAGTTTCTGTTGAGCGAGTTGTTTTTCTGTTTCATTGACCTTGGGGTATGCCACTATCTCTGCGATCTCTACTTCGGCGTTGAAGTAAGGAAGAGAATCCGGAGGAACCTGATGGAAAAAATCGATCACTTCTGAAGGGGTCACTTTGACCTGGGCCATGGCTTTGGCCTGCATTCTCTCTGCCAGTAACTGGCTTTCCAGGTCTTGTCTGAATTGCTGTTTGACCTCGGTAATGGACTTACCGTAATATTCTTCGAACTGAGCCACATCATTATTCATCATAGAAAGTATGCGGTCGATCCTCGCATCCAACTGTAGCTCGATCTCCTCTTCGAGAACCTCAATGCTGTCAAGCCTGGCCTGATTCACCAATAATTTCTGAACCATCAGATTCTCGAGTATGTCGCATTTTTGAGATTCATCGCTCACCACACCACGATCCTTCATAAGTTGAAATTGTTCTTCCACTTCCGAAAGCAGTACAAGCTCACTTCCGACATAGGCAGCGATCTTATCAATGATCTCGGATTGTGAATACCCGATCATCGGAACAGAAAGGAAAAACAGGATATAAGTGACGGTCTTCATTCTATATATATTTTGACATTCTGGCTCCCCTTGGCCTCTTCATACAAACGGGATTTCAACTCCTCTAACAAACGGTTTTTTCTTTCTCGAATTATAAGCTTCTCCGCCTGTTCCTCAAAATAGGATAAGGGTGCTTCGTTCTTCTTGGAAACAAATTCGAGGATCTTGATGAAATACTGATGTTCAAAATCTGCGAAAGTTCTCTGATTACCAGCCTTGAGATCTTTAACCTTGAACTGCTTGGGGAATGACTGTTTTACATCCTCCCATTTGTACCACTTGTCCGGATTGACAAGGCAGAACTCTGCGTAATTTGTGCAGTATTGGCGCATATTTACCAGATTGGCAGTGGTCGGCTCATCCAGCCATTCTTCGATCCGTTTTATAGAACGAACAGGTTTACGCACTTTGATATATAAACAGCGAATAATGCTTTTTTCCAGAGTGTACCGGCTTTTATTCTCCTCATAATGATTCATCAGGTCAAATTCGGTGATCACCGTATCCAATTGGCTTGAGACCAGCTTTTGTTCGTAATGATGGCGGATAAGGGATTCTCTGTATTCCTTGACAAGCTTGTCGATGTCGAGGTCTTCCGGGATGTTTTCCGTAGCCTCATGCAAAAGGAGCTTATCTTTTACCCATCTGTTAATGGCAGTCTTCAGAGCGGCAAGGCTGTCTTTGGAATCATCATAAGAATCAACGACGAGAGACAGGTCTGAAAGTTTCAGTTGTGTGCCGTATACTTCCGCCAGCACAACATCCTCCTCTTCTGCGACATTCTCTTCCCCTTCACTGGTCCCCGGCGCCTGTTGGCAGGCGAAAAGAGCAGATAATACGAGAAAAGAACATATCAACTTCCACATAAAGGTTCATCTCTATTTCACGAGTGATTCAAAAACTTTGTCATTGACCTTTACTTCGTAGCGGTCCCTGAGGCTTTGTATCCATTCTTTTTCAAGATGATCCTGATAATCTGCGATTATATATCCCCTCGCCTCATTAAGCCTTTTCGGTTCGGGTGGCAGGATTTTGGAGACCTTCTTGAAGCTTCCTTCCTGACTGGTATCGTCATAGGTCAGTTCAGACATGGAGCCGACCTCGAATTCCAGGTCGGTGTTCTTGGAAAGCTGATTTTTCTCAAATAACGCCGTGTGACTTGTTACGATCTCCCCTTTCTTATTGTATTTCTTCTTGAGTTTATCGACATCCCATGAAGCGGCTTTCTTGTAGATCTTGCCAGCTTTCTTCGTATCCACATCATTCAAGGTGATATGAGCGACCATTGCTCGCTGGTCCCACATATAGTCATCCTGATGCTCTTCATGAAAAGCCTTCAAGCCAGTGGTGTCCTGTGAAGCTTTATCCCAAACAGCAAGCTTGGTGGCTTCAAATAATAAAATACCTTCTTCGTATTCTCTCATCAGGGATTTGAAATCCGGGTACTTGTCCTCAAGATTGGCTTCTTCAAATTTGATGCATTCATTGTGAACGAATTCCTCGAACAACTGATCCACGGCTTCCGGAATAGGAAGATTATTGTTCATCCTGAGGCGTGACCGTGAGTTGGTACGTAGAAATTTGGCAAAGTCCTTTGTTGAGTAGGAGTTGTCTCCCAGCGTGAACAAGGTTTTTTCCTCCAAATCCCTTGGGATCTTCCATTTGTAGGTCAAAAAATCATCGCTCAGGTTTTCCGCAAATTCATCCAGTACCTCGTCATTGACCTTAAAGTCGTTTTCCGATTTGATACGGTCGATCATACTTTTTTGAGCGATCTCATATCGGTCATCTTTGGTAATATCTGCCTGAAGGCGTCTTTTGATTCTTTCGTAGCTACCCATTTCGATCCGGTCAACTAGTTTGATGATGTGCCATCCTATACTCGTCTCCACCGGTTTTGTATAGCTGCCTTCTTCCTCTAGCCCGAAAGCAGCATCCTCGAAAGATCTTTCGTATCTGTTGATACCGAAGATACCTATATTACCTCCCTTGTTCTTCGAAGACTTATCCTCTGAGAATCGACGTGCGAGATCTTCGAAGTTCTTGCCATCTTCAAGCATTTGATAGATGCTGTCTATCCTGGCAAGCGCTTCTGGATCGGGCTGACCTTTTTTCTCCTTTCGGATCAGGATATGGGCAGCTTCAATTTTGCCGCGTGCTGGCCTGGAGCCCTCCACTCTGACCAGGTGGTATCCAACAGGTGTTCTCACAGGATCGCTGATCTCACCCTCATCAAGTGTGTAGATGGCATTCTCGAGTTCATAAAAACCATTAGGCAACATAGCTGTGACATATCCGATGTATCCACCTTTGTTTTTGGTGTTCTTATCGTCAGAATGGGCTTTGGCCATTTCTTCGAAATCGGATCCCTGTTCTATGTAGTTCTTGATACTCCTGATCTTGGAAAGCGCCTTTTCCTCTTCTTCCTTTGAAGCATTCTTGGGGACGCTGATGAGAATATGACTGACCGCGATGTCTTCCTGCATACGGTCATATAGTTCTCTCGCGAGTCTCTCACTCACTTCCTTGTCTGTGAGATATGAATTGGCCAACTGTCGTCGATAGCCTTCGAGCTCCTTTTGAAGGCTTGGTATCGTATCGAGCTGAAGTTCTTTTGCGCGTTGTACCTTGAGTTTGAACTTGATATACAGTTCCAGATATTCCTCAAGAGACTCACGGCTGTAGTCTGCTTTTTCTCCGTTGTTCTTATTATAGATGTATTCAAACTCAGAGAGGTGAACAGAGTCGTCCTCAACCGTGAACAGGACGGGATCATCCTGCGAAAAAAGAAAGAACGGGAAGACCAGCAGAAGTGCAAGAATTGATCTCATAAACTTTTACCTAGTGAATGGATTTTAACGAAGCACAAAAATAACAAATATGTCTATGCCTTTGTAATTACTCTTTCTATGCGATTTCCGAGACTTACCAGTATCTCATATGGAATTGTACCAGCCATCGCAGCAAAGTTGTCTAACGAGATCTTTTCACCAAATATTTCCACCTCCTGATAGATTTCAATATTTGGGATCTCTGTCACGTCGATCATTGTCATATCCATGCAAATACGCCCGATAGACGGAGCAAAATGGTCATTAACAAAAACCTTCAGTCGACCGTTCCCTAACAACCGGGGTAGACCATCCCCATATCCGATCGGGAGGGTTGCTATTTTGGATACCCGCTCCACCTTGCCCTCCATGCCATAGCCGATGCGGTCTCCTTTGTGACGTTCCTTCACCTGAATAATATATGAGCGCAGTGCATGAACAGGTGTCAGATCTTTGGCAAAAGCCGCTGCTGCCCCGCAACCATAGAGGGCAATGCCCATTCTGACCATGTCGAAATGAGCTTCGGCAAACCGGATCAATCCCGCGGAATTAGCGATATGCTTGATCGGAGAATAACCCAGGGCTGAAGCGATCTGATCATAAAGCCCATTGAATGCCGCTATTTGCGCCTTGGTATACTCATCGGAATCAGGGTCATCCGCACTGCTGAGATGAGAAAAGACAGAAGCTACTTTGATCCGTGGCTCATCTTTCAGCATGTCGAACAGGTCATCCAGCTCTTGTGCCTCGAATCCCAGTCGATGCATGCCGGTTTCACATTTGAGATGTATTGTCAAGCGGTCTTCAGGGCCCATTTCATCAAGAAATCCTCGAAGTTGTGTAAGCCCGTGAATTTCAGGTTCAAGGTTGTAATCATCGATGAGAGGAAAAGATGCCGGTTCTGCATTCATCACCAGGATCGGAACGGAGATTCCTTTTTCACGGAGGCCGACGGCTTCATTGGCATAGGCTACACCCAGGTAATCGACCTTATTATCCTCGTAAAATCTTGCCAGTTCATCAGATCCTGATCCGTATGCAGACGCCTTGACCATAACGAGTCTTTTCACTCCGGGATCAAGCCGCCTGGTCAGCGCAAGCCAGTTATGACGCAAGGCAGCGAGGTCTATCTCCAATCTTGTGCCATATACCGGTCGTACCAGTTTCTTCTCTATTTTTTCAAATTGAAAACGACGGGCGCCTTTGAGGATGATGAGACTATTACGGATAGTTTTGAGTTGGCGGGAAACAAGCAATGTACTGACGTCAGGAAAATGAAACACCTCAAGGTCTCTGACCCGCATCTCATCCAGATGTTCCTTCCAGTCTTTTCCGATGACAAGAACGGTATCGATCCCTGCTTTTTCTATTCGGCGAATGGCCTTGAGATAGAGAGCTTTATCATTTCGGTTATCGACAAAATCCGAAATGACGATAATCTTTTTTAAATGTCGGTTGATCTGATTTGCCAGATCAAGAACATTGGAAAGCGATTCGATATCAAGATTGTAATAATCGCTGATCACACTACAGTTGCGAACGCCCTTCCTTAGTTCGGTGCGCATGCTTACCGTTTGTAACTGATCAATATCTGCCTGTAACTCTTCCAGAAGGTGGGGATCAAAGTGGTGACAAAATACCAGACAGTGAGTCAGATTCTCCATCGATGCCCTGTCACTGAATGGATTGTCAAATCTGTATCCCTCGAAGGCAATGGACTGACCGGACCATTGTACATGCACGCCATTGGTTTTTAGCGTAGACCAGGGTCTGTAATTCTTATCGGGATTATACTTTGACAGGTCGTGTCCTGTCCACCAGGTAGCATTTTTGAAGAGAAGGCTCTTCTCATCAAACTTGTCCTGAAGGTTAGTAAAACCAGCGGCATGGGCATCACCGATATTGGTGAAGATCCCCAGATCAGGCCGGATCATCTTTTCCAGTCTGGTCATCTCTCCCTCTTGTGAGATGCCGGCTTCGATCACGGCCAGATCAGCATGATCCGGAATTCCCAGTACGGATAGGGCCACCCCGATCTGCGAATTATAACTTCCTGGACTCCTGTACACATTATACTTTCTTGATAGCAGTTGGCTCAACCACTCCTTGACGATCGTTTTACCGTTGCTCCCGGTGACGCCGATCACGCGTGCAGATATGTTTTTTCTATGTGCGGCAGCCAGTTTTTGCAGAGCGATTACACTGTTTTCCACGCGGTAGAACTGGGCCTTTACCGGGGGATCTGAGTCGTATGAGTGATCGACAATAAAATGCCTAACACCTTTGTCATAAAGAGAAGGGATAAAATCGTGGCCATCATGTCTGCTTCCAGTTAGACAGACAAACAAGGTGGTTTCAGGATGCTCGACAAGGCGGCTGTCAATTGAAACATGTGAAATTATCTCCGTGCCGGTGGTATCCCTGGTTGCGGCTCCAACTATATCAGATATTTCTTTCGTCTTAAACATAAGGTATCATATCGAGTCCAATGTCCTTTCTGAAGTACATATCTTCAAATTCAACGAACTCTACCAAATTATATGCTTTAGAACGTGCGGACTCAAGATCAGGAGCTAGCGCAACACAGGCCATGACCCGCCCCCCGGAAGTCACGAGCTGACCCTCTTCCTGGCGAGTGCCGGCATGAAATATGATCTCACCTTCATCAATGTCCCTTTTTAAGTTAATCGCTATGCCTTTCTCATACCTTTCGGGGTATCCGCCTGAGGCCAATACTACGGCAAGGGAAGTTTGGTCAGTCGACAGCATATCGCGATCTGCAAGGGTTCCATCAAAAAGCGAGGAGAATGACCCAAGAAGATCGGATTGTAGTCTTGGGAGGATGACCTGCGCTTCTGGATCGCCCAGTCGGCAATTGTATTCAATGACATACGGATCTCCGTCGACATCGATCAAACCAAAAAAGATGAAGCCCTTATAGTCGATCTTTCGCTCGACAATACCCCTGATGGTTGGCTCTATAATACGTTGTTCAACCTTGTCCATCAAGGCCTGATCAACAAATGGTGGCGGGCTCACTGTTCCCATCCCACCTGTATTCAAGCCCGTGTCTCCCTCTCCAATTCTTTTGTAATCCTTGGCGACGGGAAGGAGCAGATATTCTTGTCCATCGGTCAAAACAAATACCGAGAATTCGATACCACTTAAAAACTGCTCGATCACAACAGTTTCACCGGCTTCACCGAACTTTCCATCAAACATGGCCTGCAGCTCTTTTTTGGCTTCCTCTTTAGAATCAAGGATAAGAACCCCTTTTCCCGCGGCCAGTCCATCCGCCTTTAAAACCACAGGTGCAGACATCTCATCGATGAAGCGCATGGCCTTATTGAAATCATCGGCCGTAAAAGCGCCATATTTAGCTGTGGGTATATCATGATCGGCCATAAATTCTTTGGCAAAGGACTTGCTTCCTTCGAGCATAGCTCCTTCCTGGCTCGGTCCGACTACATTTATATTTTCAGAACTGAAATAATCAGCGAAGCCATCTACAAGAGGCTTTTCAGGGCCACAGACTATCATATCGATCTCTTCCTGGTGACAAAAATCCAGGATAGATGCAAAATTGGAAGTATCGAGATCCACATTCTTGCCAGTAGAATCCGTTCCGCCATTACCCGGAGCTATGTATAGGTTCGAAAGTAGTGGACTTTGTGACATTTTCCATGCCAAGGCATGCTCCCGGCCACCGCTTCCGATCAAGAGTACATTCATAATAAGCTTAAATATTTCTCTCCACAATATAATCGCTGAGCTCGAGAAGATCCACCTTGCTCCGACTTTCCGGAATTATAGAGATCTCCTCCAGGGCCTTATCTCGATATTCAAGCATCTTTTTTCTTGCATAATCCAGGCCCCCTGAATCCGAAACGACATGTGACAGATGCCGGAGTTGCTCCTTTGAAGGGTTATCTGATTTTACGATCCTGATCAGCTTTCTCTTCACCTTCCGGTCTACCTGAGAAATAGTGTAGATCAGTGGAAGGGTCATCTTCTTTTGTTTTACATCCAGGCCAAGTGGTTTGCCCACATTATCCTGACCATAATCGAAGAGGTCATCTTTGATCTGAAAGGCCATACCAATGCCATGTCCGAATCGCTTCATTGCATCTACTGATGATTGATCATCAGTAGTGCTGGCAGCACCCGCTGCGGTAGCCACTCCGATCAGTGAGGCCGTCTTTCGTCTGATGATCTCGAAATATTCTTCTTCGGTGATGTCCAACGTCCGCGACTTCTTTATTTGCATCAATTCACCCTCGCTCATATCGCGGACTGCTTCACTGAGCAGTTGGAGGGAAGTATATTCTTTATTTTCCAGTGCCATTATTAGGCCTTTGGAAAGCAAAAAGTCACCCACAAGGACGGCTACTTTGGATTTCCACAGTGCATTGATCGAAAAAAATCCGCGACGTTTTTCCGCTTCATCGACGACGTCATCATGAACCAGGGTCGCTGTATGCAGTATCTCGATAAGCGTGGCCGCATTGTATGTCGCGTCATTGACCTCACCAAAAGCTTTTGCGCTAAGGAAAACCAGCAAAGGTCGAACGCGCTTGCCCTTTCTTTTAAGAATATATCTGATGATCTTATCAAGCAATGGAGCGTCTGTCCGAAGGGAGTCCTTCATCCTGGTCTGGAAAGTCGACAGTTCTGTCTCAACCGATGATTGAATGTCCTTGATAGACTTCATTTGGAACCGTGAAGATGATAAATTTCTGCATTTTGTCGTATTCGAGAATAGAGAGCTGTCCTGTAATATTCATTAACTTGTGCCGAGTCATCGATATATCTTTTTCGTGCTAGAATTATTCCGCAAAAATCATTTTTTCAACAGCTTGCTATTGCTGCCTTACAGCATACTTCTGGCGGTGGATGGCTTTTTTGTTCACAGAGAGATTCATTTTAAAGGCGACTCTCCTTTATATGAACTGACCTTTAGCTGGCTGGATGGTCATCCGGTATGGAATGTCATATTCGCGGCGTTCTTGCTTTTTATCCAGGCTGCCATGATCAACCGCCTGGTCATTCAACACCGGATGAGTCGTGTGATCTCCTTACTGCCCGGATTGACCTATATCGTTCTCATGAATGCTGTGCCCGCCGTCCGGGGTGTTCATGATATACTGATCGCAAATACATTTTTACTGTTGTTCCTCCTCAATTGCTTTCAGATCATCAGGTTGTACAATACGCAGAAGAACATTTTCAACATGGGCTTTTTTGCCGCTTTTTCTGCGTTTTTCTTTCCTGGCTACCTCGTGCTGATCATTTATATGCTTATCGCCATGCTTATACTTCGGAACTTCTCAATGAGGGAGCTGCGCCAGGCACTGACCGGTTTTGTGACCGTCATGATACTTATAGGTTGTCTATATTATGTTCTTGACGAGATGAATCAATTCCTCGATCTGTTTGGTGTTTTCAGATTGAAAAACTGGTTGGTATTGCTGGACTTCTCCAGTATTCGAAGTGGGTTGATCCTTATTGTTACTTATATCCTTTTAATCATTGCGGTGCTCAATTTTTACAAATTACAGAACAAACAATCCATCAAGGAGCAAAAGAAGATCAAGCTGATATATTGGCTGATGCTCCTTTCCCTTCCGGGCCTATGGTTTGTGCCTGCGCTATGGGTCGAGGACATTCTGCAGTTGAGCATACCCCTCGGAATAATACTAGGCATGGTGATCGCTGGATGGAAAATGAAGCTTGCTGCCGAGTTCATACATATCATAGTCGTCATAGGTATCTTATATTTGCATTTTCAACAATATTACATATGAAGTTCGGCGTAGTCATTTTTCCCGGTTCAAACTGCGATCACGATATGATCCATGTCCTGTCAACCGTCATGGGGCAGGAAGTCGTTGAGGTCTGGCACAAGGAAACCTCTCTCGACAGTTTCAACAGTGAGGATTGGATCATATTGCCTGGTGGATTTTCATACGGCGACTACTTGAGGTCCGGCGCTGTTGCCAGTTTTTCGCCGATCATGAAGAGTGTGAAGGAATTTGCTCAGGGCGGTGGCAATGTGCTTGGTATATGCAACGGGTTTCAGGTGTTGTGTGAGGCCCACTTATTGCCGGGTGCCTTGTTAAGAAATCGTAATCAGCAATTTATCTGCCGCAATGTTTTTCTTCGAACAGAGACCACCGGGTCGAGGGTAACTTCAGCATACGAAAAAAGCGAGGTCATCAAGATCCCGATCGCGCATGCTGAAGGGCGGTATTACTGTGATGAGGAAACGCTGCATACGCTGGAAAACGATGACAGGATCCTATTCAGATACTGTGACGCCAATGGTCAATTGAGTGACGAGGCGAATGTCAATGGCTCCATCGACAACATTGCAGGTATTATGAATGAAGGGAGGAATGTATTTGGAATGATGCCACATCCTGAGCGGGCATCGGAAGAGGAATTGGGCAATACTGATGGACGAGGCCTGTTCGAATCCATATTATTGAAAGCTGCTGTGAGGTCATAGATTGATTATTGATTATTGATTATTGATTATCGTGTATCGATGGTCAGTGCTGTACGGTAAGGATATTGAGATGATTAAGTTCCACTGACATTATAGGCTTGACAGTCCGGAGCACCTGACAACCTGACTACCCTGATAGCATGTACCAAATACCTATTACCAAATGCAAAGAAGCGCCCGTAAACCATGTCACTTGTCACTCAATACATGCCACATGACGAGCGGCACATCTCCCAATCCCGGTTAATATTTTGTTAAACCATTCTGCGGATATATCCATCCTTTTGTTGAGTTCCTTACTCTTAGTGGGATGAACATCCAGATTTATTAATTTTGCGTGCTCAAAATAGGATTATGAGGTATTCTTTACTGTTCACACTGGCTCTGTCGATTTCTTCGCTCTTTGGACAGATCTACAACCCCGTTAGCTGGGAGACAGAAACCACCCACCTTGGAGGCAATGAGTACGAAATAATATTCCACGCCACTATAGATGAAGGGTGGTCCACGTATTCCCAGGATTCAGACCCTGAAGGACCGATTCCAACCACCGTCAACTTTGACAAAGGCGATCACTTCAAGCTCATCGGTAAAACGAATGAAGAAGGGAAGAAAAAAGAAGGCCCCGAACCGCTTTTCGATAATGTCGTCGTAGCCAAATATTCCAAATCTGTAGATTTTATTCAAAAAGTTGAGATCGTCGATAAAAGTCAACCGATCACAGGATATATAAATTTCATGGCCTGTGATCTTGAAAAATGCACGCCTCCGACAGATTACGATTTTGAGATAGACCTGGATTCTGGCGGTCCGGACGCCAATGCTACTGCTGAAAACTCTGAAGAAAATGAAGAAGTGGCCTACACCGCTTCTTCGTCAAATGAAATAGGGGACGTAACAATTGAAGAAACCGAAGAAGATGTAGGATCAGCAGAGCAAAGTGGATTACTGGATCCGGTTAAATGGTCATTTGAGCACGAAAAACTTGAGGAGGATACCTACGTGCTGAAGATGATCGCCACAGTGGATCCGGGTTGGTATATATATTCGCAGAACATCGATGAAGGTGGTCCCATACCTACATCATTCATTTTCACGGAAGGTGATCACTATCAATTGATCGGAGAAACCAAAGAGGAAGGAAAGGGACGAGTAGAAGGCTTCGATCAAATCTTTGAAATGAACGTCATCAAATTCAAGAAAAAGGTCACTTTTTCACAGAAAGTGAGGGTGATGGATGACTCCAATCCTGTTTCAGGATCCTTGGAATACATGACATGTGACGATGAGAGATGTTTGCCACCTCAGTTTGTAGATTTTGAGTTTTATCTGGGCAAAGACAGAGGATCACTTCCTCCGTCTGGAGGAGATATCAAGGACAGGGCGCTTCAGGGTAATGTGATCGACCAGGTTGTGCCTTCCATAAAAGAAACATATACAGAACCTCTTGGTAATTGCGGTGAGGAAGATGTGGCAAGGGGTACCAATTACTGGCTGACCTTTCTACTGGGATTTGCCGGGGGATTGCTTGCACTATTGACGCCTTGTGTCTTTCCGATGATACCGCTGACCGTATCCTTTTTTACTAAGGACACCAAGCGAAAAGGCTGGATGAATGCGCTGATCTATGGCGTGAGCATCATCGTCATCTATGTGAGCATCGGCCTTCTTATTACGGGAGTCTTCGGTGCCACAGCTCTCAATGAGCTTTCCACAAATGCCATTGCCAATACGCTCTTCTTCATCATCTTCGTCTTGTTCGCCTTCTCCTTTTTTGGGTATTACGAGATCACCCTGCCAAGCAGTTGGGCCAATAAAAGTGACAGCCTGGCTGACAAAGGAGGTCTTATCGGTATTTTCTTTATGGCATTCACGTTGGCCATAGTTTCATTTTCCTGTACGGGACCGATAATCGGATCAGCTATAGTGCAGTCTGCGACATCGTCAATGGGACCATTTGTGGTCATGCTCGGCTTTTCAATGGCACTGGCCATTCCGTTTGGATTGTTTGCGGCATTCCCGGCATTCTTGAATACACTTCCGAAATCCGGGAGTTGGATGAACAGCGTAAAAGTTGTTCTGGGATTCCTGGAACTGGCGCTGGCATTGAAGTTTCTGAGCGTAGCAGATATGACCATGCACTGGGGTATATTGAAGTATGAACTATTCATGGGGCTTTGGTTCATCATTTTCCTTGGTATGACTTTATACCTGTTCGGTTTTATAAGATTCCCGCATGATTCACCTTTGAAGAAACTTTCTCCTACAAGATGGGTGTTTGCCCTGGGCTCTCTGGCCCTGACGATATATCTGGCCACCGGATTCTTCTACAACGACCGTATAAAATCCTACGATTCACTTAAATTGATGAGTGGCCTGGCCCCTCCGACCCAGTATAATTATCTGCTTCCTGAGCCCGAACTCGATCCATTGATCAAGTCAAAGTACAGTTCTTATTCCAAGTGTGCCAATAACCTGGATTGCTTCAAAGATTATTATGAGGGTATGGCGTATGCCCGAGAGGTCAACAAACCGGTTCTGCTTGACTTTACAGGATATGGGTGTGTGAATTGTCGAAAGACAGAAGAGCATATCTGGGTGCGTGATGAAGTATGGAACAAGATTGCCGAAGACTATGTACTCATCTCCCTGTATGTCGATGACCGAAAACCGCTGGAAGAAGTACTTCTCTCCAAAACCCGGGATACGAAGCTGAGGAATGTGGGTAATAAATGGGCAGATTTCCAGATCGTCAATTTTGAGCAGAACAGTCAGCCACTATATGTCATGATGACTCCCGATGAACGGGTCATGGCTAAACCACGAGGTTATAAGGAAGGTGTCAAGGATTACGCGGAATACCTGTCTTGTGGCCTGGATGTCTATCGTAGTACGAATGAGTGAGGCCCAAGAGAAGTTCAGGGATATTAAGGTTACCTTTGTGATATGACAGCAAATTCCATAGCACACGACCTTGTCAATGCCCATGAACGCAGAGATAAGAAATTTGCTGTTCTCATCGACCCTGATGACTCCAACCTCCGTCATTTTGAGCAGATCATGAATCTGGCTGATGGCCAGGGCGTGGATTATATCCTGATTGGCGGCAGTCTGATCATCAATGACAGGCTCGAGGATTGTATTCGAAGGATAAAGTCCGTATCAGAAATTCCTGTTATTTTATTTCCCGGCAGTATGCTTCAGGTTTGTCCGTTGGCAGATGCCATTCTGTTTTTGAATCTTATCTCGGGACGTAATCCGGAGTATCTCATTGGTCAACAAGTCTCTGCTGCCCCATCTATCAAAAAGGCAGGTCTGGAGGTCATCTCTACAGGTTATATGCTTATTGATGGCGGCAGGCCGTCGTCAGCGCAATACATAAGTCACACCCTTCCGATCCCTTCAGAGAAAACAGATATAGCTGTTGCTACTGCTCTGGCGGGAGAGATGATAGGCCATTCAGCCATATTTATGGATGCGGGAAGCGGTGCGGAAACACCGGTGTCAGAAACTATGATCCAGGAGGTCAGAGCCTCTGTAAGAATTCCTCTCATAGTTGGGGGAGGATTACAGTCCGCTGAAGTCGTGTATCGCAAGGCAAAGGCAGGTGCAGATCTCATCGTTGTAGGCAATGCCATAGAAAAAGACCCTTCGCTTATTTTGGAAATGACACAGGCATTGAAGGAGGCCAAAGTATCTATTTAAGACAGTAAGAGATGAAGGGAAAAGTAGTCAAATCGACGGGAAGCTGGTATGAGGTCAAAACCGAAGAAGGTAAGAAGTACCAATGCCGAGTGGTAGGTAAAATGCGGCTTGAAGGATTGAAGCTGACCAATCCCATAGGGGTTGGGGATATAGTTGATTTTGACCTGGAAGACACTGAAGAAAAAGGCATTATCAGATCGGTAGAGCCAAGAACAAACTATGTGCTCCGTCAATCACCCCGCAAAAAGCATCATTTGCATTTGCTGGCCAGTAACATCGACCAGGCCATGCTGGTGGTCACTATCGCCGAGCCAATGTTGAAGCCGGGATTTATAGATCGCTTTCTGGTCATGACTGAACCCTATGACATTCCAGTGATCATAGTTTTTAACAAGGCGGATATCCTTGGTGAAGGCGGTATGGACCTTTTCAATGACCTAAAGAAGATATATACGAACATAGGTTATGAGGTATTGTTGGTTTCATCAATGGAAGGGACAGGAATTGATGAGGTGAAAAAAGCTCTTAAAGATAAGACAACCCTGATCGGAGGACAATCAGGTGTGGGCAAGTCGACTCTGATCAATGCTCTGCAACCCGGACTGGAGTTAAAGACGACCGAATTATCGGACTACAGTGGAAAAGGGCAGCATACCACGACATTTGCCGAGATGTTCGAACTGGACTTCGGGGCCGAGATCATAGATACTCCCGGCCTGAAGACGTTGTCATTCAATCATCTGGAAGCCATGGATGTGGCGCACAACTTCCGTGAGATCTTCAAGTATTCCAAGGAATGCAGATTCAGTAACTGTACTCATATGAATGAGCCCGGCTGTGCCGTCAAGGAAGCCGTTGAAAAAGGAGAGATCCATCCATGGCGTTATGACAATTACGTGCAGATCGTTGAGGAAATAGAGGATCAAAATTACTGGGAACGTCATAAAGACTATTGAAAATGTCGTACAGTGGAAGGCATAGATACCGAAGTCGGCGCGAGAAATATCAACGGTCCACCAAACATCTGAAGATATTTTTCATTTTTGCCACTATAGCGGTGGCCATCATTTTATGGAAGAATCGCTACGATATCATCAGCTGGATCAAAACTTACTTCATGTAATAAGAGGGCCTATTTGTACTGCAGCCACTCGACGACTTTCTTTCGTTCCGTGATCCAGAACACCATGAAGAACAAGCCCAACAGACCAAATCTCACTATCCAGGATATCCATTTCGATAATTCGGGAGCTACCGCATTGAAACCGACATAAATGAAGATAACAAGGAACAGACCGGAAAATATTTTCCACATCGCGTACGGTACTCTCAAATGATTTCTGCCGATTGCGAAGCACAGCAAGGACATGACAAAGTAGCAACACAGTGCAGCGTAGGCTGAAGCAACGACTCCGATATGTGGCAAGAGCCATAGATTTACAATGATGGTAACTGCTGTGCCTATGGTTGAGATGAGGGCACCATAGATCGTTTTGTTCGTCACTTTATACCAGATGGCCAGATTGTAATACAGACCTAAGAAGTAGTATCCAACCAGAATGATGGGAACAACATACATAGTGTCGCGATAAGTGGCATCGACTATGTACTCAAAGAGATCGAGGAACAAGAGAAGAACCAGCATGATAAGGGCAGCGATCCACGAAAAGGCCTGAGCCATTTGAGCATAGATGTAGGTTGCATCTTTCCTGCGGGCTTGTTTAAAGAAAAAGGGTTCTGCGGCAAAGTTGTAGGCGATGACGAACAGGTTCATCAGCAGGGCGATCTTGGCGGCCGCAGCATAGATGCCGCCCGTTGTCAGGTTCTGGAGAATATCGTCTGAAAGGAAATATTTCTGCAAGAAGATGTAACTCGACTGGTTGATCACTCCTGCCAGTCCGACAAGAACCAAGGGCCAGGCATACCATATCATTTTCCGCCAGATCCCGGCATCAAAATGCCAGCCCAGCTTGACGACATTTGGCAAAAGGACGATCAGCAATATCACCCTGGCGATGAGATTGCCGATAAATACATACATCAGGATGTCCTCAGCCCGCCATAATGTCCATCCCATATATGGGCAGATCTCAAGGAAGAACAACACAAGAGCTATATTGAGAATAATGCTTCCAGTCTGGAGTAATGCAAACCTGACCGGGCGCTGATCAAGTCTGTATCTCGCGAGCGGCATGGCGATGATCAGGTCTATGGCAACAAGCGCTGAAAGGATACGGATATAGATGCCTTTGTCGGGATAACTTAAGAAAGCAGCGATCTGATCACTGAATATAAAGGCCGGAATGAACCATAACAGACCTGTGGACATCATCGTGGCCAGACCGTTGGAAAATGCTTTCTTGTAGTCTTCAACGTCACTGCCGAATCTGAAGAAGGTGGTTTCCATTCTCAAACCAAGGATGATAATGAGTATGGCCACATAAAAATAGAGCTCGTTATAGATGGCATACTCCGATTGAAGACCTGCCAGTTTACGGGTAAGGTAAAAGGCGATGAGAACATAGTTGAGCACCTTTCCCAACACATGACTCACTCCGTAGACCAGTGTTTCTCCTGCTAATTGTTTGAATAATGTCATGCCTCGACGACAAGTTAGACATAGATAACGAATATTCGCCGATATATGTGTTTTCTGACCATATATGACCTCGCATTACTCAGTACAGGCTGATGTGTGTCTTCTGTGTCAATTGATTGTTAGTTGGAGAATAATGCCTTATTTTCGGCAACTATTGTAAAGCCGATATATGATAGACATAGCGCTATTAACCGACTTGTGCCGTATTCCGGGTGCGCCGGGGTATGAAGAACCCATTCGTAAATATGTAAAGGAGCAGATTGAGCCTCTTGTCGATGAAGTGAGAGTGGATGCCATGGGTAATCTTGTAGCTGTGAAAACGGGAAAGGAGGACAAATCCCTGATGGTCACGGCCCACCTTGATGAGATCAGTTTCATCGTATCCCATATAGATGATGACGGATTTTTACGTTTTCAACCTCTCGGAGGCTTTGACCCCAAAACTCTCACCGCTCAAAGAGTGATCATCCATGGCCGCGAGGACGTGATGGGGGTTATGGGCTGTAAACCGGTGCATCTTATGACGAAAGAGGAAAAGGACAAGCCCCTCCAGTTGAAGGATTATTTCATCGACACCGGCCTGTCCAAGGAGGATGTTAAAAAGAAAATAGATATCGGCGATGTCATCACACGTGAACGAGAGCTCATCCGCATGGGAGAGTGCGTCAATGCCAAATCCCTGGACAACAGGATCTCCGTCTATGTTTTGATCGAATTGCTCCGGTCGCTAAAGGGTAAGACGATCCCATACGACCTTTACGCCGTATTCACGGTTCAGGAAGAAGTAGGCTTGAGAGGTGCAAAAACAGCTGCCAGTGCAGTAGACCCCAACTTTGGCATCAACCTGGACGTGACCGTGGCATTTGATCTGCCGGGCGCGCAATCTCAGGAAAAAGTGAGTAAACTGGGAGAAGGAACGGCAATAAAGATCCTTGATGGGACAACAATCTGTGATGTTCGCATGGTCAGGTTTATGAAGGACTGTGCAGAATCCGGTAATATCAAATGGCAGGCAGAAGTGCTTCCGGCTGGTGGAACAGATACTGCTATGGTCCAGAGAGCTGGACGTAACGGATCCATTGCAGGTGGTATTTCCATCCCATGTCGTAACCTGCATCAGGTCATCGAAATGGTGCATATCAAGGATGTGGAAGCGAGTATTGCCTTGCTTAAGGAATGCGTACAGCGAATAGATTCCTTTGACCACAAATTTTAAATGATGAGTTGGATAGAAAAAGATCACTCCCTGGAAAAAACTTTTGAATTTACTGACTTTAAACATGCCATGGCATTCATGACCGAATGTGCTTTACATGTGGAACAGATCAATCATCACCCTACCTGGTCCAATACATATAATACCGTCCATGTCAAGTTGCATACCCACGATGCGGAATACACGGTAACTGAGAAAGACAGAAAATTGGCGGATATCATGGACAAGGTCTACAAGAAGTATGACAGCTAGGTCTCTTGATTCAAAGCTGCCCAATCAGGGACTTTCTATTTTCGCTATAATGAGCCAGATGGCTCAGGAGTGCGAGGCTATCAATCTCTCCCAGGGATTTCCAGATTTTGAAAGTGACCCTGTTCTGATCGACCTTGTTCATAAGTATATGAGGCAGGGTAAGAACCAGTACGCCCCTATGCCAGGGTTGCCCGAACTCCGTCAAAGGATCTCGGGAAAAGTGGAAAGTCTTTATGGCCAGAAAATCGACTGGCAAGATGAAATTACTATTACCTCAGGAGCCACCCAGGCGCTGTTCAATACTTTCAATGCCTTTGTGAAGCGAGGGGATGAAGTCATTATTCTTGACCCTGCCTACGATTCTTATGCGCCCGCTGTGCATCTGGCCGGTGGCAAGGTGCGCCCGGTAGCGATAACTGGCCCCGACTTCCGAACACCCTGGGACAAGATCGCAGAAACGATCAATGAGAAGACTGCACTGATCGTTCTTACGAATCCGCACAACCCACTGGGTAAGATATTAACCGATGATGACATTGGGCTGATGCGAAAATTGCTAGAACAATACAATGGATATTTTGTGGTTGATGAAGTGTATGAGCATCTGGTTTATGATGACCGGCCCCACCTGAGCATTTTAAGATATCCTGAGTTGTACGCGCGTTCCGTGCTGACTTACAGCTTTGGAAAGACTTTTCATAATACAGGATGGAAGATAGGATATAGTATAGCTCCGCCTCAGCTTACAAAAGAGATCAGAAAAGTGCATCAGTTCAATGTCTTTTCAGTCAATACACCTATACAATATGCCCTTGCGGAATACATGGAAGATGAAAAGCGCTATTTAGGGCTGTCCGACTTTTTTGAGGAGAAAAGGGACTATTTGTCAGATGCTTTATCCGGAACTGCTTTGAAACCTCTGGCGTGCGAAGGAAGTTATTTTATGCTCGTTGATTACAGCGAAGTGAGTGACAAAGATGATCGTTCCTTTGCCGAGTGGCTGACGCGTGAGTATGGCGTTGCGACTATCCCGTTATCTCCATTTTACAGTAACCCTCCGGGAGACAAAGTAGTGCGATTATGTTTTGCCAAGGAACTGGATACGCTGGAGAGAGCTGTGGAGCGTTTGAAAGGGCTATAATTTGCCGACCCCGGGGGTCACTTTAACACTTTCAAACATTTTGAACTATTCTTTGCTAAAAACCTTTTCTCATTTCTATATGATTATGTAGTTGATAGTCAGATAAGTATATATTCAAATGTCCCTTGAAAGACATTTTATAGTAAAATCGACCCCGGGGGTCACTTTAACATTTCAGGTCACATTACCACCATCTCCCTCCCCAACACTCACTCCAACACCCTGTACACCGGAACGCGGTTGTGCGACTCTTCGTAATAAGGAGAGTTCTTGTAAATGAATTCCAGTTGCGCGTAACCGTCAGCAGCGAATTCTGGATCAGACTGTCTCTTTTCTTCGAGTTTAGACCTGAGATTGGTGTTCTCTTCGATGATCTTGGCTGCCAGGTCTTCGAAAACGTAAGGACTGAAATATTCCTTTTGCATCAATATTCCATCGAAGAAATTCCAGGCGAAAAATCCATCTGGTGCCTGAGGTTCCAGGGTTTCCATGATGTATCTGCAGGAGGCCTGATCAGTCTTCACTATAAAATCTCCAGCATAGAACTGGATGTCCTGAATGACCCTTTTCACTTTGATATCGGTGTGCCAGTAATGACCTTCATACGCGGGCTGATCCTTAAAGGATACCACATAATAGGCCTGAACGCTCATCACCGTATCCTTTTCCAGCAGATCGATCTGCACACCATTCCATTCTAGCCTATCCTTAACTTCGTGATATGCCTGAGGTATGACATAAGCCTGTGGTCTTTCAACTTCGAGAACGGGCTTATAAGAATTGTAGAAAGGGATCTCCTTTTCATACGGTGAACCATGATCGTAATAAAGTCTGGAATGACCACTGACATCACTGGGCTTATACCTGGCTTCGTATCCTTTGAATAACAAAGAATCGATCCTCGAAGGATCGAGTTGCCAGTCAAGAGGTACTCTATCCCTCTTACAGTAATTTTCATATGCCTTTATATTAGCCTTACGGACAGTTTCTCCCTCATCTCTTAAATAGTCTATCATGGAAGACATGAATCCATAGGTAGAGTAAACTCTATCTCTGTAAGGTTTCAGCATATGGGTTTCAGGCATAAAAGATATTGTGTGATGCAAAGCGGCATATCCTGATGAATAGCGCGCATAGTCCAAAAACCCGGCGATACCTTCATCCGGGGTATTCCGGGCATGAACATAAGGTGTCATCTCGTAGTCTTTGTTCTTCATATCTTCATAGAGTGCCGGTAACATGTCTTCAACCATAACCTTACTGACTTCCGGCGCCAACTTATCTTTCTGCGTGGCGATCAAGGTCATCACATATTGGTAATCCGCACCATTCGAAGTGTGATTGTCGATCATGACGTGAGGTTTCCATCTGTTGAATAGCTGATTGAAGCTTTGCGCATTCCTGGAATCGCATTTGAGAAAATCACGGTTGAGATCCAGGTGACGCGCGTTACCTCTAAAGCCATAGGCCTCAGGGCCCAGTTGATTGGCCCTGCTGTGTGAACCCCTATTGAGTCCACCGCCAATATTGTAGAATGGGATGATAACGAGGGTGAGATCAGAAGGTAGCTCTGTTTTTCCGCTTGCAATATCTCTGGCCAGCATCATGGTGGCGTCGACACCGCACGGTTCACCCGGGTGTATGGCATTATTGATGAAAAGTATCGTTCTTTCGTCGTTTTCACCTGAGGGTAGGTCGAATCTTGACAAGCCATCAATGACTACTTCGTGTAAGGGCTTGCCTTGATCGGTCATTCCCCACTCCGTCAACTGTATGAGGTCCGACTTTTCAGCTAACAATCTGTAAAAATCTATTGTCTCATAATAGGTTGCTGTCGAATTTTCGTTTTTTTCAAAGGAGGTCTTCATACTGTTTATTTTATCATTGTATTTCGGTGAGCATCCGACAGAAATTATCGAGACTGCAAGCAGTAAACCGGAAAAATAATGCGTTAATCTATTAGCAATTGTCATGAACTCTGAAAGTACGTAAATGAAAGGAGTTCTTAAATCATCATTTATGCGTTTCACTAGAATTGCAATTCTTCTTGTTCTACTCATACTGGTTGATGGCCTTAATGCGCAATATTTCGGAAGGAACAAGCCCAGGTATCATCAGTTCGATTTTGAAGTTCTGAATACTCCTCATTTTGCCATTCACAATTATCTGGAAAATAAAGAGAAGCTTTATGAAGTAGCCGAGTGGTGTGAGGATTGGTATCATCTGCATCAGGCGGTCCTTCTGGATACATTTAAAAAGCGAAATCCTTTCATTCTGTATAATGACCACCCTGATTTTCAGCAGACAAATACTATTAGCGGAAGAATAGGTGCCGGGACAGGAGGTGTGACGGAGGCATTTAAAAACCGGGTGGTTCTCCCGTTTGCATTCACCAATCAACAAACCCATCATGTGATCGGTCACGAATTGGTCCACGCTTTTCAATATAATATGATCCTGAATGCGGATACCACTTCTTTTGAAAATCTGGGGAATCTGCCTCTCTGGATGGTGGAGGGTCTCGCGGAATATTTGTCCATAGGTAGATATGATTCTCATACGGCCATGTGGATGCGCGATGCCGTATATTCTGAAGATATACCATCATTCGACGACCTCAACAACCCCAGATACTTCCCTTACCGTTACGGCCAGGTTTTCTGGTCGTTCATGACCGGGATGTACGGAGACGATGTGATACGACCCTTATATCTCAACACAGCAATTCACGGACTGAATGTTACCATCGATTCATTACTCGGCGTCCACCATGACACTCTTTCCAATAACTGGAAGCGCACGATAAAAAAATACTACAAGCCGATGCTTGCAGAGCGCGCCGAATTCAAGCCCGGTGAGTCGGTTATCGATAAGGACAATGCCGGATATATCAACGTTTCTCCGGTGATCAGTCCAAGTGGAAGATTTGTAATATTCTTAAGTGAAAAGGACCTCTTCACCACCGACCTCTTTCTCTACGACCTTCGCCAGGAAAAGATCGTTGAAAAGCTCACCAGCACCACTCGTGATGGCCACCTGGATGACATAGCTTACTTCGAGTCATCCGGTTCATGGTCGCGCAATGGAAACGAATTCATCTTTGTAGCCTACAAGCAGGGTAGGCATTACCTGATCATCAAGGATGTGGAGACTGGAAAGACCACCAGAGAGATCAAGATCCCTGGCGTGCCTGCCATATCGAACCCCTGTTGGTCGCCGCAGGGAAATGAGATAGTTTTCTCGGGTCTTGTCGAGGGTCAGACAGATCTTTACAAGTATGATCTGCGTACCAAAGAATTAACCCAACTCACGAATGATCGCTATTCAGAGATCCATCCCAACTGGAATCTCGAGGGGGATAAAATAGTCTATGCCACAGACCGGTTGTCTATGGATCGTGGCCGTACCCATGGTAAATGGAAGTTCAACCTGGCTATTATGGATATGGAAACCTCTGATATCGATAATATCGATGTATTCCCAGGCGCGGACAATCTTAATCCTTTATTTGACCATGAAGATCAAATAATATTTTTGTCAGACCGCGATGGATTCAGAAATATCTATAGATACGATCAGGACAGTCAATATGTATACCAGTTGACCGATATCTTGACAGGAATAAGTGGAATCACCCGTTATTCTCCTGCTGTTACGGTTTCTCAACGGCGTGACCGTATCCTTTATACGGTCTATGAGGATCACAAGTACGCCATTTATGAATCTCAGATCGGGGATATGATGAAGAAACGGATCGATCCTAAAGCTGTGGATCACGAGGCAGCCATTCTTCCGTTCAATAATGAACGTGTAGACGAGATCGTGAATGAGAATATCAGTAAACTTGGCCGAATTGTCACCACGGACACGGCGTTATTTGAAAAGGATTCTTACCGGCCGAAATTCAAGCTTGATGCGATTTTCGGAAGTGGGATAGGTGTTGGGGTTGGAACGGGTACATTCGGTACACAGACCGGTATAGCGGGTGGGGTTAACCTGCTTTTTAGCGATATGTTGGGAAATAATCAGCTTTATACCTCCGCTTCCCTTAATGGCGAGCTCATCGATTTTGGGGGATTAGTATCCTACCTCAACAGGAAGAACAGGATCGCCTGGGGTGTCAATCTGTCACATATACCCTTCCGAACAGGAAGCTTTCGCGTAGGAACAGGTACTGTGGACATCGATGGGCAAATGGTGGAGGCAATAATCGAGGAGACCGATATCCTCAGAATATTTGAGGAACAACTGAGTGTATTCGCTCAGTATCCGCTGTCCACCACCCAACGGTTTGAACTTGGAGCAGGTGTTAATTATCGGTTTTTCAGAAGAGATCAGTACCGCGACTATTATGATATCCGGACCGGTTTTTTCATCGGAAGCGAGAGGGATCGGGTCGATATAGGTGATCGCGTATTTCTGGGTAATTATGTCATAGAAAAAGGAGTCTTTTATTCGCTGAATGCCGCTTATGTAGGTGATAATTCCTTTTTTGGTGTCGCTGCTCCCCTGGCGGGCTACAGGTGGCGTGTATCCGCCGATCATTTCTTCGGAGGATATGACGTAACAAGCATAAATCTAGACGGCCGGTATTACCATCGAATGAATCCGGTCACATTTGCATTCAGAGCGCAGCACTACAGTCAATTTACCGATGATGATTTCCAAACCTTTCCAATACTTATAGGTAATGGCCAATGGGGTCTTGTCAGAGGCTTTGACTACAATCAGCTTCAGGAGAACTTTGAGCGATACGGTCTGACATTTGATCAGCTCTCAGGGTCAAAATTTGGTGTTGTCGGTTTTGAGGTGAGGCTACCGTTCACTGGACCCAGGAGATTGGCGTTGATACCATCTAAATTCCTGTTTACGGACTTAAATCTTTTCGTCGATGCCGGTATTGCCTTCGACGATTATGAGGAGATTTTTATCAAGCCTGGTGAACCTGGTTATAACACAAAAAGTGCTCTTGTTGCAAGTGCAGGATTATCACTCAGGGTCAACCT
>JAWVZH010000020.1:0-27720 GCA_033722295.1 Saprospiraceae bacterium | reverse complement strand
GTGCTCGGGCAGTTTCTTGGCCTCACCCCACGTGCCATTGCGATTTCTGTCACGCATGTAGATATCACATCGGATATCCTTGTCATTCAGATATTCGCATAAAGTAAAGTACATCCTTGTTTCGTCACCGTTAAAGGCGGTATGAGCGATGTGTTGAGTGTCTGCCGCTTCGATCGTCGTATCTATATTGATACCATTGAAATCCTTTATCAGATTCTTGCTGAAAGTCCTTGGCGGATTATGATCATCGTTGGGCTGAACAAAACGCAATGAAGAAAAATAGAAAGCTGATTCTGTATTCAATCCCCCAAACTCGGAGTACGGTGTGTTGACATTACCTTCCAGCTTTTCTGTGGTAATGTTACGTTTAGGATTGTCTACTTCATTTTTCGCCCAGGAACATGCTTCTACTTCCTTTCTGGCGATCCCCACTTTTGTAGAGTCTGAATCATCGTTTTCCGAAATGTACAGTTGATAGTGATCTATTGCTTCATCATATTTGCCCTGTCTCTGATACATTTGACCCAGATAGAAGGTAGCGAGTGGGTATTTCAGCGAATCCGACTCTTCAACCACATAAGAATAATGTCCGATGGCTACTGTGTAGGCATCAAAAAGCCTGGCAGCCTCCCCGGCCTTCCATGAGGTACTCACATCTTTTTCAAATTCGAGTGCTTCAGCATAATAGGACATTGCTGAAAAATAATCCTTGGTCTCGAAGGCATCTTCCGCAGCCTTTATGAAAGCTTCCCTCGATTGCCCGCTGAGCAGCACTGGCATGACGAAAAGACCGATCAGGATATGTATGGATTTTCTCATTTAATGTGATTCAGAAGATCGGACAATTCTTGAATTGAGGCAATGGTTTGACTGTGGTATATCTGTAGACCAGTGAGAATTCCGGGCCTCCCCTTCTATTGGTCGCCTGTCTGAATTCGGAATTGTTAACATCATAGCTGAAACCGGCATACCAGTTGGTATACTGGATAGCAAATTTTGGTGTTAAGGCATCATCGGGCCTGGTCACAAACCCAATGAGTAGGGCAAATTCCTTTCCCCGCTGTTGATTGACATGCAATCTTCCATAACCTCCAACCAGGATCTCCTGATACTCTCCCTGTCTTTGAAACAGGCCGTGCAACATGATATCGATGGATTCCGATAATTGCAAGCTGCCCATCATGCTCGCGGCCCACCTTCTGGGCAGTTCTTCCGTAGCAGATTGAGCAAAAAAGGTCTGGTCGGGTTGATTGATATGAAATACTCCAAGTCCCAAATTGAGATTGGTACGGGCGGATTTCTGTAGGCGATAATTGACACCTGCACCAATATCCAAAAAACCATTTGAGGTGTTGCTGAAATCTTCCATGGGATCAGCATTGGGGTTGTACTGCCCATTGACCCATTGCTCATCCCAGATCAGATCATCCGTATGAAATCTCCGCTGTCCGAATCCAACAAGAGCTCCTAATGTAAACAGATTATTTTCGTTCAATGCACGGGTATAGGATCCCGTAAGCCCGATATGAGCAAGACTAAGTCGTGATTCTCCGGCCTGATCATAATTGAAAAGTAGGCCAGCCGACCAGAATCCCTGAGCATCGTGGGCTTTCGGGAAAAACTTCATATCCGCATTGGCTGAGATAGTGCTGTATCTGACAAGATCTTTGACAAACCATTGAGCACGGTAATTGATCGCTGCCCTGTAATCGCCGTTGAAAACCCCGGTGAGGCCAGGATTTGTATTGAGAGGAGAAGTATAAAACTGACTATGATGAAGGTCCTGAGCTTCAGTGGCCGCAAGGGCGATCATAAAGAATCCACAAATCCATTTTATTCTCAAAAGTCTCAAGCCAATTGTTTTTTGGTTAGAATATCACCACCGATAGCATTATCGCTAGATCGACGATCACATAAAACAACCATTGAAACTTTTGGGAAAGTTTATTTTTAATCGGTTCTGTTCAAAGGTTATTGCATGAAAACCACTGCCGCTTTCCCTGCTAAATTAGCGAAAGAATATATCTTTTTCATATATGAAAAAGTGTATAATGACTAAATTTTACACATAAAAAATATCACATATACTTAGTATATGTAGGTGCTTCTCAAGTATCATTTTAAATATTTAAAATAAAATGCATATGAGGAATTCACCCCATATGCATTTTAAAAATATATTAAAAGGACTTATTCTATCTATCTGACAAGAGTCACATTTCCTTTTTTCGTGAATTCCGATTGATCCACGCATACTACTCGTATGTAATATGCATAGACATCAGGTTCCAGGAATTCGCCTTCGTAGGTACCGTCCCAGCCAACATCGTATTCATGGGTTTCAAAGACTTTCTCACCCCAGCGATTGTACACATAGACATCGATCAGGTCAACAAAGTTACTTCTTACCCTCCAGACATCGTTGTTGTCATCTCCATTAGGACTGAAGGCGTTAGGTACATATACATCTGAGTCGTCACAATTGGGACGAATGACACCGATCGTAATAAAGGCACTGTCTATACACCCTCTTAGATTAGTGACCCACACCCCATACGTTGTTTCATTCTCTGGACTTGCTATAGGATCTGGACAGTCGGTACATGACAAACCATTAGTCGGGAACCATTCATAGGAAGCATATGGCCCACCGATCACTTGCAATTGCGTGGTATCTGTAAGATATATGGTATCCTTCGTTGAGGTGATCTGTGGTCTTGGCATAACACGATCTACGATCAATCGCACCGTGTCGAAATATTCGCAACCGAACTCATTGGTGATCTTGACAGTATAAGTGGTACTGAAGTCAGGACTGACCAACGGATTGTCTGAATTGGCACCTTCGAGAATTGATGATACCGGCGTCCACATATAGGTCAGAGGTCCCTCTCCCAGGTTCTCTATAGACAAGCGAGTGGCATCCATGAAGCATATTGTATCCGGCTGGGCGATGGCGACATTGAAATCAAATCGCTTGACCCGGATGGTCTTTGACTCACTACAATCGTATATATCCTTGGCTATGACCGTATAGACCTCCTCGTCCTCCACAACTACAATTATTTCGCTTTGATCAGTGGCTATCGTATCACCGGCTTCATCGATCCAGCAATAGAAATAATCACCTGCGCCATCGGCACTTAGCCTGACGGTATCACTATAACATAAGATGGTATCCGATGTGTTGGTATTGAACTTTATCGGTTCGGTCACCAGCACATAAACTTCCCGCTCTATAAAACAGTCTTCGAAGGTTGTATCCTGTATCGTGACGGTAAAGTTGGTCGACGAAACCACCGTCGCAGTAGGATTAGGTGAGTTCGGATCATCCAGGAAAACCGAGGGCGTCCAGGTATAAAGAAGGTTTGTATCCGGGTCAGGATTCAATTTGACCGGTTCACCCGCGCAAGAAATGATCGTATCAGGCAGGTCTACTTCGATCAGTCCTACATTGATATTCTGAGTGATCTCATTATAGCAGAAATCCTCGACAGATAAGGTGACAAGATAGTCTCCCGCAGTCGCATAGGTGTGCGTTGGATCGCTGATTTCAGAAGTGTCGCCATCTCCAAATTCCCAGCGATACTCCCCTGATCCGCTCAGGTTGATAAAGTCAACAGTGAGTGAATCACATGCCTTTATCACGTCGAATCCGACCTCAGGCAGATCTACGACCTGTACCAGGATCTCTCCATTCTTGGAACAGTCGAATTGATTGGTAGCTGTGAATGAAATCGAGTAATTTCCTGGCGCCTGGAATGTAAATGAAGGAGATGCCGTATTGGCACCGGATACGATCTGATTGGCTGGTTGCCAGTCAAAATTCAATTGATGATGAGGTATAAGATTATCTACATTGACCTCAAAAGTGTCAAACTGACAGACTTTCAAGCTTGTGTCCGCATCGAAAAATACCTCCTGTCGTTCTATCTCGATGCTGTCATTGCCCAGGCAATCTTCAGCGGTCGATGACATCAGGTATACCTTGAGGATGCTGTCTACTGAAACAGTAACTTCATTCGTTCCTGTGGCAAATACATCTGTCATATCGCGATCATAAGACCAGATCGCATTTTGTTCCACTCCCGAACTCGCCCTAAGATCGACTTCTTCCTGGCAGGCTATCGTGTCGCCAAGAATATCAACGAGCAGATTTTCATTGACAGTAACAAAAACCGTATCACTGATGGAACAATTACCATCGGAAACAATGACGGTGTAAAAAATATCACTCACGGGATTAGCCATAGGATTAGGGCAATCAGAACAGGACAAACCTGTTGGTGGAAGCCAAACGTAGTCAAATGCCGGATCTGGATTATCAAGTAAGAAGGTGGTATCTCCTTCGCAGATGGCAATTTGATCGCCGATAAAGTCTACTGCAAGTATGTTGATGGGAAGAGTGAGTACAGTCGTGTCCTGGCAACCGAAATCTGTCGTGGCGATCAGTGTGATCGTAAGCGTATCACTTTTGTCAAAGACATAACGTTCGTTTCTGTTATTGGAAACGTACGTAGTGTCGGATGACTCAATCGTCCATTCCACCGCTTGTATTCCAAACAGGTTATCATATGACCTGTCCTCCAGCGTAAGGACAATTTCTTCTTCGCACTCATCGATCGAATAATCAAATTCGGCAGAGTAATCGCTGTCGCCGTATATGACCACTTCCTGGAAGGTCGAATCAAAGCATGTGCTGTCACGAAGCGCAAATAAAGCTACTGTATAGATGCCAGGCTCTGAGTAGGTATATGTAGGATTCGTTTCTGTACTTGTTTTGGACCGGTCGTTCTCATAGTCAAAGAACCATTCGTAATCCTGGCCTGAACTATTATTCGAGAATTCAGCGGTAAAGCCATCGCAGAGGACGTTATTCGTAAAGAAATCAGCAATAGGACGTTCCGGGCATTCCCTGACATTATATTCGAATGCACGTCGCGAGACTGATAAAAGCTTTCCGTCCCTGTACTCCCGGAGGCAGACGCCTACGAGAAATTGTCCAATAGTATTTGGTGCTCCGGTAAGCAGGCCTGTATTGGCCTCGATCCTCAATGGCCAGCCTCCCATGAGGTTACTCAGATCATAGGGCGCTCGCCAATCCACTGGCGTGTAAGGGGGAGGAGACGCCTGAGTTGGTTTGGGAGTTGTTCGGTTGGCACCGCGAAACGGTGCACATAGTTCATAGACCACACTATCACCGTCCACATCCCTCGCGCTGTGATCGAAGGTGAAGGTATCATTCTGACATAGATATATATTGGGCCAGGACCGATAATCCGGGCTGCTATTACAGGCACGAAGGGCATCCTCAGTGATCTGAATAGAGGTTGTGAGACCCGTTGAAAGAGGATCGGTGATATTGATCAAAGTAGAATTAAAACAACAACGTTGATAGACGAAAAGGTAACCACCTCGTCTGAATGGTAATTCCACATCGAAAAAATAGGTTGTGGTATGAACGCAGACATCAGGTCCTATGACCTGGCATGTACTGGTTTGGATCTCATTGAGTGTGTCATCCCTTTGATATGGAAGCGAAAACACACCGTTCTGTCCAAGATCTTCAATGATCTCGCCGCTAGGGGTAAATACAGTTACGAATGCCGGATCATCGAACTGAGCATCGGGTGCTCCATTGAAGCAATCCCTTCTCATGGTCAGGTAGATGCGGTAAAAATTACCGCCCAGACACCTGTAGCGCATTTCACCTCCGACAATATGCGTGGCCTGAACATCATTATTCCATCCCATGAGGATGACAAAACAAAATGAAATTATTCTGAGAACTTTCATGTTCGATTTTTATTCTACTGATTAACTTTTGCTTTATTGGCCATTCTTCTCACCGCGATCACCTCTACCCTTCTCTCCTTGGAGGCCAATGGGCTGTATACAGAATTCCTTTTATCCAAAGCCGAATCACTCAAGCCCTCCGGGGCCTTGGTCTCTCCGAATGAGATCTCCTTGAGAACAAGACGACCGATATCAACAAAATGCTGTAAGGCACCGTCGTTCCAGCTTAAAAACTCATTTTTTAAACATTCCACTCTTCTCTGTCCAAGTCTCAGATTATAGTCTCCTTTGGCAATAGGCGACGTATAGCCTTTTATTGAAACTTCTACCAAAAGTCCACCTTTGAGAACAGCGTGAAGTTGTTCCATAAAGTAATTGAGCTTTTCATATCCTTCTTCTACCTCATCTTCAAAGAAATCATTGAGCTCTTCTTTCGCACGTTCGGCAAAATCAGTTCCGCCCAGTTTGGAAGTATATCTGTCTATGAACTCATCCTTTCTCGCAATGTAGTCCTTGTAGGTCTCGCTATATCTCTTATCTGTCGTTCGTTTTTTGGTGCCCGGATTGGGGTGATCGTTGTCGAAGTAAACTTCGAGAGGAAAGACTTTTTCCAGGTTCCTGATAGCCAATTGAACAAGGTCAACGCGCTTGTAAAGGCTATCGCCAAGACCTGTTTCGGTGGAAGTAATGTCAACTGTAGCCGTATCATATAACGGAGTCTTTGTGCCAAATATCAGATACTGGTTACCACGGATGAGATCAAAATTATAGAGATGACTATCCGGATTGCTCTCACTGGCGAGTAGATCCTGTTGTGCCTCATCAACCTTGAACAACTTTATTATAGCGCCAGGCAAGGGTTCGTTGGTATTTTCATCGTAAACGGCGATTTCGAGTGGAACGATCTTGTCAAGAAACAATCTTCTTTCAATGATCTCAACGCCTCTAAGGCTATCTGTATGAAAATCAAGTGTATCGCTGATATATCCAGGCATTTCGGCAATAAGCCTGTAATCCTTGCCATGATCCAATTCAAATATGTAGTCATCCCAGGAATCACCTGTACGATTGCCGACATGTATGTCATCTGTCATGTCGATCAGTGAGATGAGGCTGCCTAAAAGGTCAGTGGTATCATACTTGTCATAAGCACTTACCAGTAATTCAACTGGTGGTTGAGTATAGTGCGCCTCGTAGAGATCGAAACAACAGGCTTCAAGTTCTTCATCCCTGTAATAACTGCCTTCCCTGTTAGAAGCAAAGAACGCGTTATCACCACTTTCTGACAGCAGGTAATAGACATCATCAAAACTGCTGTTTACCGGTGCGCCGACATTGATCGGTTGATCCGGGTTGCCATTGTTCCAGGCACTTTTGTAAACATCCAGTAAACCGAATCCCAAATAGCCTTCTGAAGAAAAGTATAGGTCCTGATCCAATTCATGAAGGAATGGCGTCCATTCATCCTTTTCTGTATTCAGTGTGTCCAGATTGACAGGTTCACCAAATTCACCATCCTCCGACAATGGGGCATACCACAGGTCCATTTCTCCTTTTCCTCCTGGTCGGTTACTGGCAAAGAACAATAGCTGATTGCCATCTCTATCGATCCCGATACTTGGCTGAGTTGTGGAAAACCCTGACATATTTATTGGAGGAGGCAGCTTTACCTCAGGGCCATAATTCGCGGAATCGGGTACGAATGGTCTTGAATAGATATCGCATCTGACCTCTGTGGAATTTTCAATATAGTGACAGACATTGTAGTACATGCGGCTTTTATCCTCCGTGAATGCCACGCTGGAAGTGAATTTGTCGTTCTTGTTTAAATCGCCCGGTAGTTTTTTGGCGTTCTCACCATCAGGAGAATAATATACGTGTGCTATTCTTCTTCTATTGGGATAATTGTCCTTATCGATCAAAGCACGGTCTGTAGAGAACAGGAAGCGTGTGTCATCGATCGGCGCCAGACCAAAGTCGCTGTACTTTGAATTGATCGGCTCTTCCAGATGTTCAAGCTTTACCAGGGTGTCTGGCTTTTGAACCATCGCCCACTCGACATTCTCGATCTTCTCCTTTGCCTCTTCAACCTTTAAAGAATCCTCTCCTTCTGAGATATACAAATTGTACAATGTGATACTTTCATCGTAGTTGCCTCTATGGTGAGCAGCAATCGCCCTGTAATAACTCAAGTCCTCAAACTCTTCAGCTACCTCCAGGGTGTCGAGATGCTGAAGGTGTTTGTCTGCGGTTGTGTACGCTTTCAGGTTAAGGGCATTAAGGGCAGCTTTGTAGTGATACAACTCGGGATCCCGGTCGTATTCGATCATTTGGGTGTAGTAATAGTAAGCGAGATAGTAATCCTCTTTGGCTTCTGCCTCAGCAGCGAGTTCCATGTAGTCTTTGAACCTGGGAAATTGTGACCAGCAAGGCTGGAGAGTTCCCAGAAGAAATATGCTTGCGAGTAGTAATCTCATTCTAATCCTTTTCTTTTAGTAAACAGGGCATTTTTTGAATTCACCGGGAGGTTGAGGTTTGGCGTAGATGTATCTCAATGAGATTTCAGGCCCTCCTCGTCCATTTGTAGCTATATCAAAAAATGATGTATTCACATCGTAGGATGCAGCTAGATACCAGTTGTTATACTGAAACCCGAGGATCGGATAAAAGGCGTCATCCGCCCTCATACCCGCACCGAGATCCAGAATGTAATGCCTGCCTGGCTTGTTATTGATATACAATCTGATAAGGCCGCTTCCGACGATCTCCTGATATGGATTCTGGAATTGGTACAAGCCATTTACCATTAGGTCAATAGCCTGGGCGATCTTGAAGCTCGAAGTAATACTTCCGGTCAGTCTTACCGGGAGACCAGTATCTTCCTGATCAACTGCATAAAAGGTCTGGTCAGGTTGATTGAGGTGGAAGGCACCCCCACCAAGGTTTATCCAGGTCCTTGAATTAACCTGAAACCGGTAATTTATTCCCAGTGAAAGGTCGACAAATAAGATGTCCATGGACTCGAAATTTTCACCACTGGTAAAGTCAGGTCTGTAGGAATCGCCATCCCACTGACTTTCCCATCGGAGCTCATCTTCATTGAATCTTCTCTGATTGATCGCCACACCGACACCACCACTGATGATATGGCGAGGATGCAGGATCTGGGAATAACTGCCGTTGATGGCAAAATTGACAAGAGCCATCTTCGAGTCGCCTGCCTTGTCATAATTAAATTGACCTCCGATACCGAAAAAGCGATTTCTGTATTTGTAAGAGGACAGTCTCATATCATATGCTGCACCTACTGTAAGGTATGGCACAGGTACACTCCGCCATTGATCACGGATGATGGCAGTAAATCGCTGATCACCGTTGAAAACCCCCGTTTGACCGGGGTTGATATTCATCATGGCATTGTGAAACTGACTGAAATGAATGTCCTGACCCGTCAGAGCCGGTGTCAATAGGCACATGATCAAAGCAACCAGGTAATTATGGTAAAGTTTATTGTACATAAACCAACTTTTTTCAGGTATCTGAATAAATATACATCATAGTTCTCTTGGGGCTAAATATAAACAGGAGGGTAACATAGCCTCATTTCTATTGAGGTGCATAGCTAAAAGCAATATACTTATTATTAGCAGAATTTCCATCTCTTTGTATTTATTTATATCTGGTTATTGCCAAATGAGCTACCTTGATGATTACGATGTAAAATTAGATTTTTTTACATATAATATAAAAATCTAATCCGAAGATTAAGCATAAACATATTCTTAATTCAATCGACATTTGATGCATGAAAATTCTGACATCGAAACAGATCCGGGACATTGATCAAAAGACCATGGAAGAAGAGGCTATCTCCTCTTCCGATCTTATGGAACGTGCAGGTCAGGCCCTCACTCAACACTTTTGCGGGCTTTATTCAACCAGTTACGATGTTGTCATAGTATGTGGGCCAGGAAACAATGGTGGTGACGGCCTTGTCATGGCTCGTTTACTGAGGGAGAAAAATTATGAGGTGACTGTATGGGTGATCACCCTGGGCACCAGGAGTTATGATAACCAGATCAATCTGGATCGGCTGAGGTCTCTTGATGGCATTACAATTCAGGAAATATGTGAAAAAGGTGATCTTCCGGCACTTCAACATTCCAGTCTCGTACTGGTTGACGCCATCTTTGGAAGTGGCATCTCCCGACCTGTAGAAGGTCGTTTTGCAGAGATCGTCACGCATATAAATGTGTCAGGGCGTCCGGTTGTATCGATCGACATGCCAAGCGGACTGACCGATGAAAATCCACCCCGAGGTACCATTATCCATGCCAAACAGACATTGGGCATTGAGATCCCTCGAATGAATTATCTCCTGGCTTCATCCAGTGATTTTGTTGGTGAGTGGGAATTGGTGAATATAGGACTATCAAAAAAGGCCATCAATGAAGCCTCTGCGGATAAGTTCTATCTGGATATAGCCGAATTGATCGGTTTTGAGGCCGGACAGCGCAACAGGTTCAGCCACAAGGGCGACTTTGGCCATAGCTTGTTGATATGCGGCTCTTTGGGAATGATGGGGGCGTCATTATTGGCGACTGAGGCTTGTCTGCGCTCTGGTTCCGGAAAAGTCACCACGCATGTCCCTCGATGTGGAAAAGATGTAACATATATCAGGTGCCCGGAAGCGCTATGCTCGGTTGATGAACATGAGTTTCACAGCACGAGAGTGGCAAAGCCAGAGCAGTATTCGTGTATTGGAATTGGATGTGGCATAGGCCAAAAACCGGGTGTACAGGATCTGGTAGAGGACATTCTACAACTGGAGAATCCACTTGTCATCGATGCTGATGCATTGAATATTATTGCGCACAAAGGTTGGCTTGAGAAGGTTCCGTCCAGATCGATCATTACTCCCCATCCTGGTGAATTCGACCGGTTGACCGGTCATGAATCTAATGATGACAGGCAGCGCATAGAATTACAAAGAAGGATGGCCAGGCATCATGATATCATAGTTCTTTTGAAGGGGCATTATTCTTCTGTAGCCCTGCCCGATGGTAGACTCTTTTTCAATAGTACTGGAAATGCAGGCATGGCCAGCGGAGGAAGTGGTGATGTGCTCACCGGTCTTATCACAGGCCTGATGTCTCAAACCGGTGATCCTGTAGCTGCAGCGATTACTGGCATGTATGTTCATGGACTGGCTGGTGACCTGGCTCTCGATGAACAGTCGGAAGAATCTTTGATTGCGAGAGATATCATAAAGAATTTGGGAAAGGCATTTAAAATGATCAGGACATGAGAATAGTTGTATTTACAGGCGCCGGAGTTAGTGCAGAAAGCGGTATCAAGACCTTTCGCGATGAAAATGGATTGTGGGAAGGTCATGATGTAATGGAAGTGGCCAGTCCTCAGGGCTTTCATAATGATCCGGAGTTAGTTCTGGATTTCTATAATCAACGGCGCGCGCAACTCAATGAGGTTGATCCAAATCCAGCTCATATAGCTATCGCCAGGCTCGAAAGTCACTATGATGTGACTGTGGTAACCCAGAACGTGGACGACCTCCATGAGAGAGCGGGGTCCTCAGATGTTGTCCATCTGCACGGTGAACTTAAAAAAGCACGTTCAAGTGGTAACGAAGAATTCCTTATCGAAATAGAAGGTGATATTAAGCTTGGAGAGGTCTGTCCACAGGGATTCCAGTTGAGACCGCATGTCGTGTGGTTTGGTGAGGCTGTTCCGATGATGCAAAGAGCGGCTGAGATAGTGAGCAGCGCTGAATTACTTTTAGTGGTCGGCACATCGTTGCAGGTCTACCCTGCGGCGGGTCTTATTGATTATGCACCTGGCGATTGCCGATGTATTTATGTGGATCCACGTCCGCAAATATCATTTGAGCTTCAGAGACGCCCTCATGAAGTTATTGCTGAAAATGCTGGTACCGGAGTGCCCCAGATCGTTGAGGAGTTACTGCCCTAAAAAAGGTGAACCCGCTTACCGGGCCCACCTTCGGAACCTATTGCTGCAAAATGTATGTTAACCGCTGCACATGAGGCAACCCTCATCCAGATTACATATCTGGCCTTCGGTATCGGCCTGTTCAGCCTCGCTAATCTGGACCTCTTCACCGTTGGTGACGGCTGCCGCAGCAGTAGCTTTTATATACTTACGCTGATGTTTTTCGCTTAACGTGAACTTGATCGGATCCACTGCGGCTTTTGATCTCAGGTAATACATACCGGTCTTCAAGCCTTTTTGCCAGCCATAGAAATGCATGGATGACAACTTCGCAAAAGATGGATTTTCAACGAACAGGTTAAGACTCTGACTTTGACATATATATGCTCCCCGGTCAGCGGCCTGATCGATGATGGCCTTCTGGCTTATCTCATATACCGTCTTGTACATCTCCTTGATCTTTGCAGGCAATCCTTCGATCTCCTGTACCGAACCATTAGCTGCCATTAATTGCTCCTTCATGTCATCGTTCCAAAGATCCAGTTCGATCAGGTCTTTCAGTAAATGCTTGTTGATCACTATGTACTCTCCAGAAAGCGTCCTTCTTGTGTAGATATTGGAAGTATAAGGCTCTATGCACTCATTATTTCCAAGTATCTGAGAAGTAGAGGCTGTTGGCATTGGAGCAAGCAGCAAGCTATTTCGTACACCGTTGGCCTTGATCTTCTTTTTCAGTCCTTTCCAGTCCCAACGATCTGAAGGTGTCACACCCCACATGTCATATTGCAGAACTCCCTGGCTCACAGGTGATCCCTCATAAGTCTCGTAAGGTCCTTCTTTCTTGGCCAATACGTTGGATTCTGTCAATGAGGCGTGGTAGATCGTTTCGAAGATATCCTTGTTGAGCTTTCTGGCTTCATCTCCGTCGAATGGCATACCCATCATGAGGTATGTATCGGCCAACCCCTGTACACCAATGCCGATCGGACGGTGTCTGAGATTCGATCTTTCTGCCTCCTTTATGGGATAGTAATTGATATCTATGATCTTGTTGAGATTTCGAGTAACCACCCGCGTGATCTCGTGGAGTTTGTCGAAATCAAATTTTCCATTGTCGATGAATTTTGGCAAGCTTAGAGAAGCCAAATTACATACAGCGACCTCGTCCGGAGAGGTGTATTCCATGATCTCGGTGCACAGGTTGCTCGACTTTATTGTACCCAGGTTCTTCTGATTGCTCTTCCTGTTGGCCGCGTCCTTATATAGAATATAAGGCGTACCTGTTTCGATCTGAGACTCCAGTATCTTGAACCAGAGGTCCTGGGCCTTCACCACTTTTCTTGCCCTTCCTTCTTTCTCGTATTTATGATAGAGCGCTTCGAACTCTCCACCGTAAGTTTCATGAAGGTCAGGTGCTTCGTTTGGACAGAATAAAGACCAGTCACCGTTCTCTTTGACACGCTCCATGAACAGGTCAGGAATCCACATAGCATAGAAGAGGTCTCTTGCCCTGAGTTCTTCCTTGCCATGATTTTTCTTGAGATCCAGGAATTCATGGATATCTGCATGCCAAGGTTCGATATATACGGCAAACGCTCCTTTCCTCTTGCCGCCTCCCTGATCAACATACCGTGCGGTGTCATTATAAACTTTCAGCATTGGGATGATACCATTGCTCGTGCCTCCTGTTCCTTTGATATAACTACCCTGTGCTCTGATGTTGTGGATGCTCAGTCCAATGCCACCTGCGGACTGTGAGATCTTGGCACATCTGGAGAGAGTTTCAAAAATTCCGGATATGCTGTCCTCGGTCATGGACAACAGGAAACAGGATGACAATTGGGGTTTTGGAGTTCCTGCATTGAACAATGTTGGAGTCGCATGGATAAACCACTTCTCCGACATCAAGTTATATGTCTGTATCGCGCTTTTAAGATCCTCGCCATGTATGCCGACCGCAGTACGCATCAACATATGTTGTGGTCGTTCAACAACCTTACCATCCATTTTGAGCAGATAGCTCCTTTCCAGTGTTTTAAAACCGAAGAAATCGAAATTGTAATCCCGATCATAGATTATGGCGCTATCCAGTTTGTCTGCGTGCTTTCGAATGATCTTAATCGTGGAATCACCTATAAGGCCTGCTTTTTCATCTGTTTTTGGGTCCACGTAGTTATAGAGTGCTTCCATGGTTTTAGCGAAGGACTTATCGGTATTCTTGTGGAGGTTGGAAATAGCGATCCTTGCGGCCAAAAGTGCATAATCAGGATGTGTGGTCGACATTGTCGCGGCAGTTTCAGCAGCGAGGTTGTCAAGGTCTGAGGTGGTGACCCCATCATACAATCCCTGAATGACCTTTTTCGCAATTTCTATAGGCTCGACATAGTCCATGTTGAGCCCATAACACAGTTTCTTTACACGGGCTGTTATTTTGTCAAAACTGACATTTTCTCTTTTTCCAGATCGTTTGACTACTTGCATAGCGGGGAGGTTGAACGGTTAAAAAATGGTTGATCAAAAAGTAGTGTAAGTAACGGTGTAGGATTCTCAGGTCAGGACAAAGGACTAGAAGTCCTCATCCAGCGAGAATATCTGTTTATCCTTTTGGACATTGACGCCTGCTTTCTGATAATCTCCAACTCTTTTTTCAAAGAAGTTGGTTTTACCCTGAAGCGAGATCATCTCCATCCATGGAAACGGATTCTCGGCATTGTAGACCTTGTCATTACCAAGTGAAACGAGTAAGCGGTCAGCAACAAATTCGATATACTGGCACATGAGTTCGGCATTCATCCCGATGAGATTCACTGGAATCGCATCGGTGACGAATTCCTTCTCGATGTCCACGGCGTTGGTGATGACCTTTTCTACTGTTTCTTTAGGGAGTTTATTCTCAATGTGTTGGTTATATAGTAAACATGCAAAATCACAATGCATGCCTTCATCTCTGCTTATGAGTTCATTTGAAAACGAAAGACCTGGCATCAGGCCTCTTTTCTTCAGCCAGAAGATAGAACAAAATGATCCGCTGAAGAATATACCTTCTACAGCAGCAAATGCTATAAGGCGTTCTGTAAAAGAGCCATTATCGATCCATCTCAAAGCCCAATCTGCTTTTTTCTTTACACACTCCAGATTTTCTACTGCATTGAACAGGAAGTCCTTTTCCTTCTTATCATCTATATATGTGTCGATCAGGAGGGAATAGGTTTCGGAATGTATGTTCTCCATCATGATCTGAAATCCGTAGAAAAACTTGGCCTCGGTATACTGTACCTCATTGACCATATTTTCAGCCAGGTTTTCATTGACGATACCATCGCTTGCCGCAAAAAAGGCCAGCACATGTTTTATAAAGTGCTTTTCGTCGTCATTGAGTTTCTTGTTCCAGTCTGACAGATCTTGCTGAAGATCGATCTCTTCAGCAGTCCAGAAACTGGCCTCGGATTTCTTGTAAAACTTCCAAATATCATCGTGTTCTATCGGGAATAAAACAAATCTTCTGGGATTTTCTGTTAATAAGGGTTCATTCAACTGGGTCATTACACACTCCTTTTTCGTCTAAAAATCAGATATTTCATATGTCATGTTCTCATCATGTGTTAAAAGTATCAAAAGTGCTTTTTACACACAAAATATATAAGCATTATTTTTATATATAATAATTAATAATGTGTATATATTTATAAAACAGTACTTATGCCGCTCTATCCTTACTCAGTAATTTCTCTCAATCGTATTAAAGAAATTTCTCATGAGTAGATACAAAGTAATAGTAAAAAAGTCGTGTGTTAACCAAAAGTTATCAACAGGTTGTGGAAAAGCTCCGTAACATATTAGACGACAGCGTAATATATAATGTTAATCGAATTATCGGCTGTGGATAACTCCAGCTATTAATGTAAAAATCAGAACTTTCGGAAATGATTAAGGTATGTGATGCCCTGCAACCAGAGCTGACCGAATAGCCTCTAAAAGAAATTCTTACGACGGAAAAACCAGGCGAGGAAAAGTGACACAATGACGGAAACGATGACGATATACACGAAAACATTCTCGGACTCCTCATGTCCAAACGGCAATGGAACGTTCATGCCATAGAAACTGGCTACCAGAGTAGGAACCATCAATATTATGGTCACAACCGTCAGGCGTTGGATAAAAATATTCAGGTTATTAGATATTATAGAGGCGTATGCTTCCATAGTGCCGCTGAGGATATTGGTATAAACGTTGGCCATCTCCAGAGCCTGACCATTATCAATAATGATATCCTCGAAAAGATCCGTAAGCACTTCATCGTTCTTCAGGCCCAGAAAATCAGTTCTTTTCATTTTAAGCTTAAGCAGCTCATTGCTACTCAGACTATTCACGAAATAAACCAGGCTCTTTTCTATTCTGAGCAATTGTTGGAGTTCACTCGTCCTGCTGCTGTCGTACAACTCACGTTCTATCAGATGCCTCTTTAAATTCAATTTTTTAAGACTGTCCAAAAAGCTGAACACTGTTTGTTCGAGGATCTGCAGGACAAATTTATCTTCCCTGTTGATATTGACGGACTTCACTCTGCCTTCAAGGAACCGGTCTATGACTGGAGCATTGACAGGGCTGATGGTGAAGATGTTTTTGGCTGTTAAAATGATGCCGATCGGTGAAGTGATATAAAAGGCCTCATTATCAAGATATTCATCGTCATTGAGGATCGGACTATTGATAAGTATGAGTCTTACGTCTTCCTCCTTCTCATAACGAGATCTTTCGTCCATATCCAGAGAATCGGTAAGAAAGTCCAGAGGTATAGCGTGCTCTTCAGAGATCTCTTTAAGATCCTCTACATCAATAGGCGGCGAGATGTGGATCCAGCATCCACGCTGCGGAGCATCCAGCTCCACCAACTTTCCTTTGTCCGTGGTATAATAATGGATCATCTGAATTCATCTCTTTGTAGCTCTTGAGAACAATGATACGACCTTAATCATATATCACAAACACCACGCCAACAAAATGAACATCCAGAACGATAATGGGCTTGTTGCTCATGAGAATCCTCGCATGTGATGAGGTGGCGCTGGGTTTTGACAATGCTATTTGAACTGAATAACTTTTACAGGAGAGATCTTTGCAACCAGGACTGTCGGAAGTAAAAGAAAGAGCAATACCGCCAGAATTGTTCCTGCATTGATCAGGCCAATGAAGACCCAATCGAAGTCTACAGGAACTGTAGCAAGATAATAGTCGGCTTCATTCAGAGATAGAAACCCGGTCCACTTCTGTATAAAACAAATACCGATACCAAGTATATTACCTATGATCAGGCCCCGGAACAGGATATAGAATCCCTGACCTAGGAAGAGTTGACGCAATGTCCAGTTGTTCGCTCCCAACGCTTTTAATATACCGATCATATTGGTTTTTTCGAGGATGAGTATCAGCAGTATAGTAACCATATTCAAAATGCAAACGATGAGCATCAGGCCCAGAATTACGATCTCGTTGACGGATTGTAGCTCCAGCCATTCGAATATGCCTGGATATTTGTCTTTGATGGATTCTGCATAAAGGTCATCGGGAATGACCTCATAATATATATAGTCAGCGATGAGGGGGGCGTCCTCGATGTGATCTACGAAGATCTCTATTTCTCCCACTTCATTCTCGTTCCAGTTGATCAGTTGCTTGACCTCCCCGATATCTACCAGAATGAATTTGCGATCATATTCCTCCAATCCCGTTCTGTATATTCCAGCTACCGTGAACTTTCTTGGAAACTGCTTACGGCCAATAACGAAATAAAGATCAAGGCGGTCTCCCAGTTGCAGTCCGGTCCTAGCTGCTGTTTGTTCAGAAATAACAGCCTTGTCCATGCTTGACTCCCCTACTCTGAGTGCGTCTCCTTGCTTGAGGAAATTATCGAAGAAGGCCAGATCGAAATTCTCATCGATCCCTTTTAATATTATACCTTCCAGGAGGTCATCTCCTTTGATGATGCCGGGCAACATCGCGGTGGTCTGAACGTGACGAATTCCACCTTTTGTGCTGTATCGATCACCTGACCGTTTGGTAATGGTGACTTCTTCGATATTCCGCAGAGTATCCATCATTCCGGTGGTTACTTTTACTGGAACACCTTCATAATTTTCGCTGATAGAAAGATTGCTGATCTGGACATGTCCCCAGAAACCGAATATTTTCTCCTGGATCTGAGTCTGGAAGCCATTGATGATAGCAGATGCCATGACCATGACCGCAATGGTAATGGCGGTAGTGAAAATACCCAGCCTCAATATCCATAAGGTGAGACCGGATGATGTGGATAATACCGTACGGTTCGAAATGAAGCTCACTAGGCCCATTGAATGACCGGGTTTTTTAACTTTGCCGCAAAGCTCGAAAGGTATGGACTTTTTACAAGAATTAGAGTGGAGAGGAATGATCCACAATAAAATCGACGGTGTCGAAGAATATCTTTCGACTCCCGGGCAACGAGGGTATATCGGCTTCGACCCTACAGCGAAAAGTCTGACCATAGGAAATCTGGTGCAGATCATGATCCTTTCCTTTTTTAAAATGTCCGGTCACCAACCCATTGTACTCATGGGCGGAGCGACTGGAAGGATCGGTGACCCTTCTGGTAAGGACAAGGAAAGACAATTATTGGATTACCAGGAACTTGATAAGAACCTTGCTGCTCAAACCGAACAGGTCAAAAAACTATTGTCATTCGATGAGGGCCCAGAGCCGGTTTTTGTGAACAACTATGACTTTTACAAGGACATGAATGTCCTCGAATATCTGCGAGACCTGGGAAAGACCCTGACGGTTAATTATATGATGTCCAAGGATTCAGTTAAGAACCGCCTCGAAGTCGGACTTTCCTATACCGAATTCAGTTATCAGGTTCTACAGGGTTACGACTTTTTGAAACTGTATCGATCATTTGACTGCGCACTACAGATGGGTGGAAGTGATCAGTGGGGGAATATTACGACCGGAACTGAATTCATTCGTCGATCTGAGGAGGGAGCGAAGGTCTATGCAGTTACTACCCCGCTATTGACAAAATCGGATGGTTCAAAATTTGGTAAATCCGAAGGAGACAATATCTGGTTGGATCCGGAGATGACCAGCCCGTATGAGTTCTATCAATTCTGGATAAATGCCGATGATGCCGATCTTTCCAAATTATTCCGGTACTTTTCACTATTATCCAAGGATGAGATAGAGACATTGGAGCGAGAAACGTCCAATCCCAATAATCTGAAGCGAATGCTCGCAGAAGAGATGACCACACGGGTTCACTCATCAACGGCTTGTGAAAGAGCAAAAAGGGTAAGTGAACTGATCTTTGGCAGGAAGACTTCACACGAGGAGGTGATGTCTTTTGATCATGATACCATTGATCAAGTGGCCAGGGTGATCCCTTCTTTCGAACTCCCTTCAGAATTGATCGGAAAGGAAACTATAGCCTTGCTGGCGGAGAATACAGATATCTTCTCTTCAAAGAGCGAGGTTCAAAGGTCAATCAAGGGCAATGCGCTTGCTGTTAATAAGGAGAAGGTCGTCAATATGGATCATGTCATTGAATCCGGAGATATCATTGCAGGCAGTTTTGTTTTTATTGAGAATGGCAAGAAGAACAAATACATTTTGAAATTTATCTGATCCTCCTTGGCATTTCCTGACCGCGAGCTTCATTTCACAGAATTGATCTCATATGATATAGCGAGGTCACCCATGAGCGGATTCTCTCTGATACGCACTTCGTAATAGAATTCTATATTGTATCTTTTAGTTCCATTTTCTATAGATAAAAGCAGAGACATGTCGTCAGGACAGGGCGCCATAACCAGGCAAAAAGAGATCTACATTCGAGGGGCCGCCGGCAAATCCTCCTTAATACCGTTTGATTATGGATCGCTCGAGGAAAAAGCCAGAAAAAAAATGGGGCGTCGCGGCTTTGATTATGTGAAGACGGGAGCAGGCAGGGAGATGACGACCGACCACAATCGAAGCGCCCTTGACAAAGTCCAGATCGTGCCGAAAATGTTGAGAGATGTTTCCTCAAGGTCGACAGAGATCGATCTGTTGGGATCCAGGATCCCTGCTCCGTTCCTCTTAGCCCCCATCGGGGTTCTGGATCTTGCGCGTAAGCGAGGTGACCTATTGTCGGCCCGGGCAGCCAATCAGGCTGAAATTCCGATGATCTTCTCTAATCAGGCCTCGGCACCTATGGAAACCTGTGCTGCGGTCATGCCGAAAGCTCCAAAATGGATGCAATTGTACTGGAGCAAGAGTAATGACCTGGTCAAAAGCTTAATTGAACGAGCAGAGAATTCTGGTTGCGAGGCTCTGGTCATAACCCTGGATACAACCCTGCTGGGTTGGAGGTTGAGAGATCTTAACAACGCTTACCTGCCCTTTCTCGAAGGACGAGGTATCGCGCAATATACTTCGGACCCAGTTTTTAATGAACTGCTCAACAGCTTTAAGGAAGAGGGGCAGAAACCTGAGATTGGATTACGGACACCGATCACATTATATCAACTGGCAAAAAATTATCCGGGATCTACCATGCGAAACTTGTTCAGCTCCCGGCCTCTAAGATCAGTGCGGTTGTTCACGGCGATCTATTCTCAAACCGCATTAACATGGGAGCACATTCAACAGGCGTTGGAGTGGACCGATCTGCCAGTGATACTCAAAGGCATTCTTGATTCAGAGGATGCATTGCGGGCTAAGTCCATCGGAGTGAAGGGATTGATCGTTTCTAATCATGGCGGACGTCAGGTTGACGGGGCTGTGTCTTCTCTGAATGCTTTACGCAATATACGACAAGCGTGCGGCAGGGACTTTCTGATATTAATGGATAGTGGTATTAGAGGCGGACAGGATGCGTTCAAGGCGATCGCGTCTGGAGCGGACGCGGTCTGTATCGGTAGACCTTACGCCTATGCCCTGGCTCTTGCAGGTCAGAGAGGGGTTGAAGAACTTTTGAAGAACTATCAGGCCGAACTCGAGCTGACCATGGCACTTAGTGGTTGTCGGAATATTAATGAAGTAAAATCTGCAAGCGTTATAAGCAAGTCGAACGTATGAGCATAGACGAGATTATCCACCTCCTTGGAGAAGAGGAACTTCCGCAAGGAGCAATGGTTCCCCCGATAATGCAAACAAGCAATTTTAGTATTTCCTCCATTGAAGAATTGCGAAGCTTTTTTACCAATGAGTGGGAGAATCATCTATATACAAGAGGTAATAATCCAACCGTAAAGATCCTGAGGCAAAAGCTGTCTGCACTGGAAAGAACAGATGATGCCATATGCTTCAGCAGTGGAATAGCAGCAGTGAGTGCTGCCATTCTTTCTGAGGTTAAGAGTGGCGATCACGTGATCTGTGTGAAGAACCCGTATTCCTGGACAAGATCCTTGTTGGAAAGCTATATGCCGAAATATGGAGTAGAAACGACATTTGTTGATGGAAAAGAATTAGAGTCGATACAGGCTGCCAAACGTGACAACACCAGGCTTCTGATGCTTGAATCGCCAAATTCAATGGTCTTTGAGCTTCAGGATCTGAAGGCCTGTGCGTCATGGGCAAAGAATAATGAAATCGTGACCATCATCGACAACAGCTATTGTTCTCCCCTCTTTCAAAACCCTTCAACACTCGGCATAGATATGATCGTGCACAGCGGCAGCAAATATTTGAATGGTCACAGCGATGTGGTATTTGGGGTCTTGTGTAGTGCTCAGGAAAGGATCGCACGAATAGCAGCTGATGAGTATATGACTCTAGGAGCTATTATGAGTCCATTTGAGGCCTTCCTGGTGATCCGGGGTCTTCGAACGTTGAGCATACGAATGAACAGGATCAACAAAAGTACCATGGAGATATTTGATTATCTCAAGAGCCATCCTGTCATTGAAAGAATATTCTATCCCTTCGATCCTCAAAATCCGCAATATGACCTGGCAAGAAGTCAAATGAGTGGCAGTCCTGGATTGTTGTCCATCCGTTTGAAGACCAGTGAAAGAAGTGAGATCGAAGAATTTGTACATGGACTTAATGTATTTCGTATGGGAGTTTCGTGGGGAGGTCATGAATCCCTGGCATTGCCCATATTGGCAGCACATGATATTCCCGGACGTCAGCCACCAAACCTCCCGATCAACCATATCAGACTGTATGTGGGACTTGAAGATCCCGATACTTTGATCTCTGATCTGGATCAAAACTTAAGATCAATATCATCCTGATACCTGTCTCAGAGACATGTGCCGATAATACAAGTGAGATATTCTATGTATAATATGTATTTTTAGAATATTATGAGAAGTGAGAATTGGATTGTGCTGCTCGTAATGCTGTTAATCTCAACAACGGGGGCACTTGGGCAATGTGCCAATGCGGGCAATGATACTCTGGTGTGCGGGTATCGTTTTGGGCTTATAGGTGAGCCTGCTGGAGGAACATGGACTTATCTGTGTTCGGACAGTACGCGTTGGCTTGAACTAGGTGGCACATCCCCGAATGGCCGTGCTTTGGCTTTTGCCTCAGAGTGTGGCACCTATTCTTTTATCTATACGGTAAGTGATACCTCTTGCATGGATGCTGATACCGTTCAGGTCAGTTATGAGGATCCTGGTGAGCAATCCCGGCGTATTCAGTACGATATAGATATTCAGTATGGTAATCACAGTTGCCCCGGGTTGCCTATCGACAGTTGTGGTCATATACAGGTGATCCCGGGAGCCTCCCCTCCGAATCCCAGATGGTTTATATCTCTGACTGGCATGTGTCAGAGCGACTACCCTGACCCTGTTGTCTCAGCTATAGACTCATCCAGTTGTATGGCAACGATCAATTATGTGGGCGTCAACGCAATGGATACTGTGCAAACTTTATGGACAAGTACACAGGAACCGTTCCTCGAGGTAGACAAGCAGGCTGGAGAAATTATAAATAACCGCTTTGATGAATTCCTATCGATCATTGAAGGTAGCCTGATGAATGGTCTGGATTCGACATGCAGAGAATTTGAAAAGTGTTTTGTCCGAAGTGGAAATTGCGTGGACACTGTTTTCGATACTATACCCGTCATCATCCCGGTGCATCTTGGAGGTCAATGGGGACTGGTAGACAGCAGTGGAACCAGAATGCTGAATGATACAACTGATTTCTCACGTGGGGGCAGAGACTACAGAATTATTGTAGCTACAGGAGCCCGAAACTTTGGCAGTGGTGACCTTCAGTTCGAGCTCTACGAGAGAGATGCAAGAAATAGGACAATAGATCTGGACACTACGCTTGAACTGATAATATTCTGGTCTGAGGACTGGACCTATGACACAACAGAACGACTGATCCCGAGACTTGTGCAAACGGGTAACTGCATAGACTGCGGAAGTTTGGGGGTCATGTATGATACATTGGTGTTTCCCGAGATACCTACAACATTTTGTCCAACTATTCAACTTTATTTCAATCCTCCCGTAGAGGTGGAGATTTTCGGAGATACCGTGATATGTGAGGATGACTTTGTCATTCTTTCTGCTACTCCGGGATTTGAAGAGTACAGTTGGAGTAATGGTACGACATCACCTGTAAACTTCATTACCGAACCAGATTCCTTCCTTTTGACCGTTACCGATTCGGATGGTTGTACTGCGACCAATACCGTAATAGTGATCGAGTCAGAACCTGTTAATTACCAACTCCTGTATGATAGTACAGAATGGTGTGAGAACAACTGCAGTGAATTTGATATATCAGGTTCGGGCATCCTGAGTTATGAATGGTCAAACGGAACAGAAGATACAACTGCGATATATTGTTTTTCTGAGGAGGACGATGAAGTAACTATTGAAATTACGGATACGCTGGGATGCCGATATGACGACACTATACCACTTACTATACTGCAGACTACTTTTATTTCTGCGGGTCCTGATATGCTTATTACCTGCAATCAGCCTGAAGTGACCCTGATGCCGGATAGTGCTCAGTTGGTCAACGCCGGCTACTTTTTATGGGAAGGACCGGGCATCAACCCCGGTAATGCCAACAGAATATTTCCAACTGTTGATGTGGAAGGAACCTATGTGTTGCTGAATGGTGATGACGCCTTTGGCTGTCTGGCTGCAGATACGGTCAGGGTCAGACTTTTTGATGATAAGCCGGAGATCAATGTAAGTGGCGATCAACTTATCAACTGTCAAAATCTTGAAGTGTCTTTCTCCGGTAATCTCGTTGATGCCGGTAACAATGATATCTTTTACTGGGAGGGGCCCGGTATCAACGCAGGTAACCGAACAAACCGTCGGATCACCACGGATATGCCAGGCGAGTATATATTCTTTGGATGTAACGAGATCACGGGCTGCTGCAATATGGACACCGTGATAGTCGAGCTCAATAAAAATAGACCAATCGCCGATGCGGGAGAAGACAGGTTTTTGACGTGCGACAGTAATGTAGTTGTTCTTGGAGGCAATAACAGTACTGTTGGGGTTGATTTTGTCTTTATTTGGGAAGGCCCGGGAATAGATGCTACGAACGAACGTGAGCAATTCCCCAGTGTCCGAATTCCCGGTGTGTATACTTTTCGAGTGACCGACACGATCAGCAAGTGCGTGACAGAGGATATGGTAACAGTGATCAACCGCGGGAATATACCGATCGCAAGTGCGGGAGGTGATCTGCTGTTGACATGCGACTCCCCTACCGCCCGATTGACAAAGGCTGGCTCTTCTGTGGGATCAGGTATTGGCTTTGAATGGGAAGGACCTGGCATAACGGCTCAGAACCGGATGTCATCATTTCCTGTAGTGGATGAGCCAGGCAATTATATATTGCATGTGATCGACAGCGTCGGTAATTGTCGGGCAGCAGATACAGTGACAGTTATCGATGAGATAAGATTCCCTGATGTCACAGCGGGTGCTGATAAGAACATCGATTGTAACACAAGAGATGTAATTCTAGCGGCAGAGATCAATAATGACAATGGCAGGATGGTCGCCTCATGGGAAGGTCCAGGGATCAATGCTGGTAATCGAAACCGAATAAGACCATCTGTGGACAGAGAGGGAATATACATTATTACTGTAATAGATACTTTAAATGGTTGTGAGAGCAGTGATACAGTTGAAGTGACAGGAGAACTGAATCCGCCCCAGGTAGATGCTGGAAACGATGGCACAATTGATTGTGATAACCCAGAGGTCAACCTCAATGCTGTTCTGACCGGATTCGACAGTACATTTAATGACTTCATCTGGGCAGGGCCGGATATCATAGCCCAGCGGCGAAATCAGCTCAACCAAATGGTGTCAAAGCCAGGTCAATATATTGCTACGATCAGGGCCACCAATGAAAATTGTGAGGTCTCTGACACCGTGATAGTGGAAATTGATACGATTAAACCAGTCATGGATGCCGGGGATATTGCCATCATCGGTTGCACCGGAGACACCGTTATCCTGACCGCAGATTCAGATACTCAGTTGAGGGGTGTTCAGTGGTTCACGACTGACGGACAGATCATAGGAAGTGCGGAAGGGACCGAGATAGTGGCAGGAAGCATTGGAACATATTATGTACAAGGTACAGCTGAAAACGGGTGTATAGGTATAGACTCTGTTGTCGTTGAAGAGTTCGGAGGCATTGACTTTTTTATCAATGATAATTCCATACAGCCGGCTTGTGAAGATCTGAATAACGGTGAAGCCTCCGTCGGCATCAGGGGACAGAATCTCCCTTATACAATATCAGTGGATGGTCAGCCATTCACAACTGATTTGACGATCACTGGTCTTTCTCCGGGGAACCATACTCTTGTCATCATGGATGGTGATGGTTGCACTGGCTCGCTGGAGTTTTTTATACCTGCTCTGGAAGGATTTGATCGGATCAGAGATGATTCTACGGTGACCATAGATCTGTGTGATCAGGTGGATCCTGTAGTGATGATAGGTGATAACCTCGGATATGGCGAGAACTTTATTTACTGGAGAGATGATATGACTGCCCCGATCGAGAGAGAAGTTGAAGATACAGGCAGATACGAATTGGTCTTTGAGAACAGGTGTGATACTGCTTCCATTTTCTATAAAATAACCAGCAATGTACTTCCAGTTGAACAAGACAGTATATTTCAGATGCCAAATGCCTTCACGCCCAACGGTGACGGCAAGAACGATGTTTTCGGGCCTGATTTTATGATTGACGTGGATGCTTTTGACTTTGATCAGTATAGCTTCATAGTGTATAACCGGTGGGGAAATATTGTTTTCGAATCAACAACGCCTGGTGAAAAGTGGGATGGCAATACGGATGGTGAGGATGCGCCATCTGAGGTTTATCTGTTCAGACTTTTTATCGGAGAGATCATGGACTGTACCGGAAATATGGTGCCGATAGAACCACAAGTCGGAGATGTTACATTGATACGCTAAGGTGAAAAATTTAAAGAGGTGTCGTCTCCCGGAATAGAGGCTTCACTTAAGGTTTCCGGTCAGACGGAACAAATTGCAAACTCACAGAATTGATGCAATACCTTAATCCTGTAGGCTCCGGCCCATCATTGAAAACATGACCCAGATGACCCTCGCACCTGTTGCAGATTACCTCGGTTCGAACCATTCCCAAAGAACGGTCTTCAACTTCACCAACGTAGTCCTTATCAACAGGCTTGTAGAAGCTTGGCCAACCAGTACCACTTCTGAATTTTGTAGATGAATGGAATAAAGGCAGTCCACAAGCGGCGCAGCAATAATATCCCTTTTCTTTTAGGTCCCAGTATTCACCCGAATATGCTCTTTCAGTTCCCTGTTCCCTCAATACATAGAATTCCTTTTCAGTGAGTTCCTCTTTCCATTCTGCTTCCTTTTTTCTAACCTCCTCGATCTCTTCTGGAAAATTTAATTCCAGAGTTGCCTTTTTTGATGAATTCTGAGATTCTGAGGTTTCCTGAGCCTGACAGGCAGTAAGGCCAGCCGCAGAGATAATAACCAGTATGAGAGTATTAATTTTCATTTCTAAGTTTCCTTTCTTGTTTCTTCGCTATTTCAACGATCTTCCGAATAAGGTTGACTATGGTTAGAAATACAACGAAAATGATCGTCAAAACCATATATATCCAGGAGAATGATCCGGCTTCTTTTAGAGCGATTCCTGAGAAAAGATAAGCTGCCAGTCCTCCCAGAAAAGCGACAGCCAGAAATGTTGTGACACTCTTGCCATAGTATTTCATCGGATTTTTAGCCGAAAAGCTGAAAACACTCGCTACGACAGCAAACAGGAGGAGAAAAGCGCTGGCAAGTATCCAGTAATCAAGACGCCCAAACTGATCTTCGGGATTGATCGTGATTCTTATACCGATCTGACCTATAAGGATCAATCCGAGAATCACGGCTCCCTGATAGTAAGGAGAGATATTCTTGGTAAATATGGATTCTCTACTCATGTCGCATAACTTTTAACAGCAGGTCGCGCAAAAAGATCATATTCCTCGGCGTTGGTAATCTCGGCCCTGACAAAATCCCCAACCCTGCAATAAGATTCATCAGCAGAGATCAAGACCTCATTATCTACCTCTGGGGAATCGTATTCTGTACGTCCGATAAAATAATGACCCTCTTTTCTGTCGACAAGCACTTTGTACGTATTACCGATCTTCTCAAGATTCTTCTCAAACGAGATTTCTGACTGCAGCGCCATGAGCCGATTCATCCTTTCTATCTTGACTTTTTCCGGTACATCATCTTCCCTGCCGAAGGCATGAGTGCCCTCTTCATGACTGTAAACGAAAGCGCCTAACCTTTCAAATCGTTGTTCCCTTACAAAATCCAGCAGGTCCGTAAAATCCTCTTCGGTCTCTCCAGGAAAGCCCACCATCATTGTTGTCCTGATAGCAATCTCCGGATGTATGTTTCTTATCTCAGAAAGCAACTTTGT
>JAWVZH010000019.1:0-28490 GCA_033722295.1 Saprospiraceae bacterium | reverse complement strand
TCCAAGGACGATGTTCGGGATTACTATGATGCGATGATCAAGGATTACGTGCTCGGTCCGCCTTTCATGCTGCACGCCGTGAATCCTCCACTGATGTCCGCCTCATGGATCCTGGTAAGGGAGTCTCTGATCGTCAAAGGTCATGTGAATAGACTGACCAAAGAAGCGATTGCTGGCGGTGTGGCTATCAGCAACCAATGTCCCTTTTGTGTCGAGGCCCATATTAATATGTCAGGCGGTAAAACGAGTTATGAAGATCGTCGGTTATTCGACTGGAGTAAGCATCATTACGATGTCGATCATGAGATTATCAAAAACCCTCCTTTTGGAAAAGAAGAAGCCCCGGAGATCCTGGGAACGGTTTTGGCCTTTCATTACATCAATCGCATGGTAAGCGCATTTGTAACGGATTACCCACTACCACTCCCCGACTTTTTGGCTTTCATGAAACCGGTTATTTCATCTTTCTTCAAAATGACAGCATCAAAAAATCTCATAAATGTCAGGGCACAACCAGGAGAATTCCCGGAAAAACTTCCCATGAAAGGTATTTCAGCTCAATTTGCCTGGTCATTGCGATCACCATATATAGGCACGTCATTCACGTCCTTTAATTATATAATAGCACAACACGGCCAGCATGTCATTCCTGACAATGTAAGGCAAAGGACCATCGAGTTCTTCCAGAACTGGAATGGAGAACAATACGGCGTTTCCAATCAATGGCTGATACAGGCAACAGAGGGCTTTAGTGATGTTAACAGAGAAATAGCTCAGTTGGTACTGTTGAGTGGTATCCAGGCCTATAAGATCTCAGAAGCCAGATTATTTAAACTGAGAAATATGGGAATAAGCGATCATGATCTGGTCACCATTACAGCATGGGGTGCGTGGCAAGCGGTGAAAAAAATAAACAGTTGGATCAGTACACCTTTTTTGGACAGATAGGAGGATACATTATTCTTGTCTGTTGATCCCGCCAACTGTAAGAGGTCCAATTCTTGTAATTTAAAACAGACCCATGAAAAGTGAAGATAAAAAATTCAAAAACCTGGACATGAGTCCTGAAGAGTTCAGGAAGCTGGGATATCATGCCATCGATATGATCACGGAATATTACAAGAAGTTGGATGATCTTGATGTATTTCCAGGAAAAGATGCTTCGGAAATTGAAAGTGAGTTCAATGATGAACTGCCCCGCAAACCTCAAGACCCGGGGGATATAATAGATGAATGGAAGAACAGAGTAATACCGAATGCAACACATCTGGGATCAAGAAGATTTTTTGGTTTTGTCAACGGCTCAGGAACCATGATCGGGACTTTGGCAGAGGCATTATCGTCAGCGGTTAATATGAATCAGGGTGGATGGAAGGCGTCTCCATCGGCCACCGAGATCGAAAGAAGAACGATCAAATGGATCGCCGAGATGATCGGATATCATTCAGACTCAGGCGGACTGATCACGAGCGGTGGTACCATGGCCAATATGACGGCTCTTGAAACGGCCTTGAGGAACCTCGCGCCATATGATACCAGTCATCATGGTCTGCAAAAGGAAGGATTTGATCAACAGTTCAAAGTCTACATGTCAGATCACGAGGGGCATGTCAGTATCGTCCGGGTGACGGACCTTTTGAATCTAGGTCGAAAGTGCATTCAGAGGATAAAAAGCAATTCTGATTTTTCGATGAATAGTATGGATCTCGAGAGGCAGATCAAAGAAGATATATCCAATGGGAATATTCCATTATGTGTGGTGGCTCAGGTGGGCTCGATAAATGTCGGGGTCATCGATCCTCTTGAAGAGATCGGCAGGATCTGTCAGAAATACAAAATCTGGTTTCATGCAGATGGTGCATGTGGCGCTCTGGGAGCTATGTTACCAGAGAAAAAAGATCAGTACAGGGGAATGGAAATGGCGGATTCAGTGACGCTGGATCCCCACAAATGGTTATACATCCCGTATGAGTGTGGATGTGTGTTGGTGAAGGATAAAGAGAAGTTAAGAAGAGCTTTTTCTTTAAGTGCGCCTTATTTGAGAGGGTCAATACCAAGATCTTACGATGGAGAGAACTTCTGGGAGTATGGTCCACAAATGTCACGAGGATTCAAAGCACTGAAGCTGTGGATGTCACTAAAGTATTTTGGTGTAAATGGTTATCGTCGTTTGCTTTATCAAAATGTCAGATGTGTAGAGCACCTGGATCAAATGGTTCGACGCTCGGATGATTTTCAGGAACTGCACAAGCCCAACCTGCTTATGTACTGTTTCCGCTATGCACCTCAGGAATTCATTCAGAATTGGAAAGGCAGCGAGGAAGATCTGGAGTCATACCTCGACGATGTGAACCAGGAAATGGCTGATGAGATAATGCTTAGCGGCCTGGCGTTCATTATGACCAGCAAAATTTATGACCGAGTGGTCTTAAGATTGTCGATCTGCTCCCACAGAACCACTTTGGAGGACATTGATACCGTATTTGAGAAGCTAAAAGAACTGGGAGCTCAAATTCTCCTAAACCACCGATCGACATAATGTTGATGACTGACATAGACCCTGCGCATTGATGTCTATCACTTATTTGTCTGTCAGTTGTATTGACCGAGGTTATAAGTATATTTATACGCTTTATTGTAAAACCCACCCTTTTCCAGAAGGCCGGCAAATTGCAAGTACTTAAGTGGTCTAATAATCTAAAACATCAATCATTAAAATCATGGAACAGAAAAAGGAAAATCATGTGAACCCATCGAAGATCATGCAAATTGGAATGGGCTTTTGGGCATCCAAAACATTGCTGACCGCAGTTAACATGGAGTTGTTCACACTTTTGGCAGGAAAAGAGCTTTCAGGACAGGCCATAAAAGAGGTATTGGGTTTGCATGACCGTGGACTATATGATTTTCTGGACACATTGGTCGCATTGGGATTTTTAAAAAGGCAGGGGATCAAAGAAAAGGCACTTTATAGCAATGCTGAGGATACAGAGGTGTTTCTGGATAAGAAGAAGCCTAGCTATGTCGGTGGAATTCTGGAAATGGCCAATAATCGACTGTACCCCTTCTGGAATGATCTGGAAGAAGGTCTGAAGACGGGCAAACCACAAAATGAGACCAAACGAGGAAATCTGCCACTTTTCGAAGCTGTCTACGCCGACGAGAATCGCCTCAAAGAATTTATGCGTGCTATGGGTGGTATTCAAATGGGCAACTTCATGAAATTCGCAGAAGAATTTGACTTTAGCAAATATGAAACCCTCTGTGATCTCGGAGGAGCGGGAGGGTATTTGTCGGCTGAGGTTGTGAAGAAGAACCCTCACATGAAGTGTATCACTTTCGATCTGCCTCAGGTGGAGCCAATTGCGGTCAGTAACATAGGTAAAATGAAGTTAAGTCATCAGGTTTCAGTAAAGGCAGGTGACTTCTTCAAGGACGATATACCCGATGTTGATGTGATCACCATGGGAAATGTGCTTCACGATTGGGGCGAGAAGGATAAGAAGAACCTGATCAGGAAGTCTTATGACGCACTGAATCCCGGTGGGTCACTGGTCGTGATCGAGAACATCATCGATGATGAGAGAAAGGAGAATGCGTTTGGACTTATGATGTCTCTGAACATGCTTATAGAAACGGATGAGGGATTTGACTTCTCAGCAGCCGATTTTGATAAATGGGCGAAGGATATTGGGTTCCAGAAGACGACCATCATGCCACTCACAGGACCAGCAAGTGCTGTTATTGCGACAAAATAAAATAACAATCATCGCAGATCGGGTCTGTTATTGCACCTTGTGGGATTCATGGACAAGGACGATCTTCCAGTCGCCATCGATCTTTTTATAGAGAGTGGACCAAACGCCCTGACCGGAAACGATGCTGTCATTCGGCATGGTAACGCGTTGATTGAATTCAACGATATGAGCGGCCATTTCTTCGGAGTAGACAATGACCCTGTCTTTATCGACCTTGAGGTCCATGGCTTTGCGTCGCTGAGGGATACTCTCTATTGCTTTTGAAATATTACTATGCCCCTGGATCCAGTTACCATCGATCATAAATAAGGCAGATTCCGATTTCCAGAAATCACGCATGAGTGTTTCCGGGTCGTTATCGTTGAGGGCCTGGACAATGTCATTACCGAGATACCTTACCTGTTCTTTTACGGTTTCTGGATCATAGGATTCTTTTTCGACTTGTGTACAAGCTACAAAGAGAAATATAATGACAGAGAACAAAACGAGATTTTTCATCGTACTATCGCAATTTTTGAATTCAAAGGACAGTGAACAATACTGAACTGTAATATAAATTAAAAAATTTAGTCAGAATCAAGAATATTCTGAACCTTTACCACTTCTTCCAGTTCATCGTCAATGTTGTCATCATAGGAAAACCCATAAAGCCCCCAGGATTTATTGGGTTTGTAAAATTCAAATATAAAGCGCACAGGCTGTAGCTCGAATCTTACTAGATAGCTATGGATCGAAAAGCAGCCAGCCAACTCTTTTTTAGCGATAAGATCGTGCCCATGATAATCACCAACGAGGGATTTAAGATTTGAGAACTTTCTTTTTAATTCGTTTACCTCTTTTTCAATTCTCTCCGGTGAGGGCATGGAAGCGTAAAGGTTATGAAGTGCTTGATCTGGTGGGACATTCTTATAGTCTGTGAAAAATTGATTTATTAAACTTTCAGGTGAGCCTTGACCTGAGACTGTACCGAAAAGAAGGATCAAACCTAGGAAAGTGAAGAGGAGCTTTGCCATAATAGATTTCATTTTTTTAATTAGTTTTTTTGATTTTAATTATGGATATAATGCCAGCAACAGGCCCTATCATCAGAAGCCAATAAATATAGGGTGTACTGTAGAGATCATGAAGATAACTCAGTATCTGAATACTAATAATGGTTATTGCGAAACCGATGCAGTTCACAATGGTAAGTGCAGTGCCTTTAAGGTGAGCCTTGGCATTGTTGGCGACGAGTGTGGAAAATAAAGGAGAGTCGGGTATCACGGTCATGCCCCAGAAGAAGAGGAACAGGAGAAATAGTATCGGCGAAGTAGATATCAAGATGAAGGGACAGATCAGGCAACACAAGCAGGACGCCATAAGGGCGATCAGTGCTATTTTTTGCGGCCCATGCCGGAGAGACAGATATCCACCGATCACACAGGTCAGCCCTCCGGAAGCGATGATGAGGAAGGACAGCATCGATATGTTGATTTCGAAAGACGAATGGATCGACTGATAGGTCAATATAATAACAGGTACGAAGGCCCAGAAAGCATATAACTCCCACATATGACCGAAATATCCGAATGCTGCGGAACGTAAATTTTGATTTTTGAAAACCCTGAAAAATGCAGAAAGATCCAGTTTCTGTCCCGGTTTGCGATAGGGGCCGTCCGGTACAAACAGCCAGATGGAGATTCCACCAATGATGGCGAGAGAAGAAGTAGAAAGCATAACTACGGTCCAGGGCATATCATGAAGGTGACCTCTGACTAAGTGAGGGAATGCTGTTCCAACTACAAGGGCGCCCACAAGATATCCCAGAGACTTGCCCAATCCTTTTTCATAGTAGTCCGCCGAGATCTTCATGCCAACCGGATATATGCCGGCCAGAAAGAATCCGGTAACGAACCGAAGGGTCAAAAGAGAATACAAGGTGTTGCCATCCCAGATCATCAGTCCATTGAACAGGGCACCCAGGGCTGCACTTATAAGAAATACCAGAGAAGGGGAATACCTGTCCGCGATGGTCAATATTGCAAATATCAAAGTTCCGGTTATAAACCCGAACTGGACCATTGAGGTCAGGTGCCCAAGTGCGGTTGCGTTAAGATCGAATGTCGCAACCAGATCGTCCATCACACCGTTCCCAGCAAACCAGAGTGATGTTCCGCAGAACTGTGCAAACACAATGATCGGAAGGATATAGCTTGACCTCTTCAAGGTTTCGACATTACTTCTTGTGTGATGGATCAAAAGTATAGCACCAGGCGTCTCCTTTCAGTACGATGGTATCATCCTGGCGTTTTACTTCCACGGCAAGCTGGGTAACTGGCTTGGAATCATGAATACTCAGAATTTCAGCCTGCGCAGTAATGGTATCACCGATATAGACCGGCGCTGTGAACTGCCAGTTTTGACTCAGGAATACCGTTCCGGGGCCCGGCATGTCCATGGCGACCAGAGCATGAAGAAGACCAGTTGTCAGTCCCCCCTGTGCAACCAACTTTCCGAATTTGGTCATCGAGGCGAAATCCTCATCAAAATGAAGTGGGTTATAATCACCACTCAATTCTGCAAAAGTTCGAATATGATCGGTTTCAATGGTCATTGTCCTGGTAGCTCGCTGACCTATGGATATGGATTTCATCCCTGAGTATTTTAAAAATGTTGAATAACCCGTCAGATTCCGGTTGACGGGATTCAATTTATGCTTTTTAACCCACTAATCCATTATGCATAGATTTTTAATTTTAACAAACACATGATGTTAAGAAGAGGCTCGGAAATGTTTAAGCTAGCCTAAATTCGATTTTCGAAAAAAGAATTTAATCACGAGGCATACGAACCATGATGATGAGAGACGAGATGACAGTCAGTACGCCGATGAGCTGTATGGCGAATCCTACACCAAGGGCATCTGCGGTAATACCGGAAATGACAGCCCCGAATGCGTAACCGAGGTCCCGCCATAATCGGAATGTTCCGATGCTCTCAGCCCTTTGACCGGGGTTTGTGGCATGTGCAATGGCTGTCAGGAAGGTAGGATACACCAACGCTGTGCCCAAGCCCAGAATAGTGGATAAGACAGATAATGCAAGCAAACCTTCAAAATAGGGAATGCACAATATGGCTATTCCCTGGAGTAACATACCCCAGAACAGCATCTTTTTCCGGGAATACAGATCAGCCATTTTACCTGTGAAAAGCTGGCCAACTCCCCAGACTGTCGGATAGATGGCGGCCACGATACCAATATTGTCACTTGTGTAATCGAAGGACAGCAACAAAATAGGAAGGAGACCCCATATCATACCGTCATTGAGGTTGTTGACAAGTCCGGCCTGCGTAACCGAACTCAGGGTTTTGTCTTTGAACGTAGTGGCAATAAAAACATTTGCAAGTTGTTCTGACTGATCGGAACGGCTTTCTTCTTCTACATGTAACCGTGTATCCTTGACCCAGATAAGAGTAAGCAAGAATCCGACGACTGAAATAAATATGCCTAAATAGAACGGATATGGGGTCACCCCATACTGACTGGCTATAAACCCAGTAAGGAAAGCAACGATACCAACAGCAAGGTAACCGGAAAACTCGTTTAGTCCCATGGCGAGACCCCGATCCTTTTCACCTACGAGATCTATCTTCATTACCACAGTACTGCTCCAGGTTACTCCCTGACTTATGCCGAGGAGAACATTGGCAAAGATCACCCAATACCAGTAAGTCGCACCGATCAGAATAAAAGGAATTGGCATCGCCAGGATCCAACCAAGGAGAAGAAGGTTCCTTCTTCCGATCTTGTTGGCGAGGCGTCCAGTATAATAATTGGCGATCGCCTTGGTGATCCCGAATGCAGTTATAAAGGATAAAATGGCTGTTGCCGAGGCCACACCGAATACTTCTTCCGCAAATTGTGGAAAGATCGTTCTTTCCAGACCGACCATACCACCAACGAAAGCGTTGATGACGACCAAAAGGGTGAATTGTTTCCAGTTGGCCCTCAGTCCAAGACTTACCTTTTGATCAACCAATTACCGTTATTTTTAATATCCTAGACATATAATTAATCCTGTGATAAATGCCATTTTGGGCCAGCTTCCAGAACGCGCTTATATATGGGACATGCTGGCTCATGCGCACCAGGGAGGTAGCCTGTACTCATCAGGAATTCGTTGGTGATCTCTCCCCCGGTGAACTTGAAAACCTTTTTGAATAACTTGACCCATTCGTCCTTTTTCAGGGGGTGTTGCTCATCCAGCCAGTTGGAAAATGACCCGTGCTCTTCCTGTAATCCCAGAACCTGATTGGCGTTATATATCGCAGCCTCCACTTTTAGTTTGTTCCGAACAATGCCAGCATCATTCAAAAGCCTTTGCTTGTCCTTATGATCGAAATCAGCGATCTTCTTGATCTGGAAATTGGCATAAGCCTTTCGGAAATTCTCTTTTTTATTCAAAATAGTTGACCATGATAGGCCTGCCTGATTGATCTCAAGGAGCAGGCGCCCAAACAACTCATCGTCGGACCGTAGCGGAAAACCGTATTCGGTATCGTGGTAGATGCGATGGACGTTCTCCTCATCCATTTGAGCCACCGCCTGGCAATAAGTGTTTGGATTTTCCATAATCATGACTACTCTCTTAAAGGCGACCATCTCAACCGGTCACTTCATTGTCAGGAAATGTCTTCAGGCTAAGACAGGGCATCTATTCTTTAGGAACCTGACAAATATAAATTAATTATTAATCCAATAGTTATTAACTTATAGGCCAGTATGATACCGACTAAAACAAATCCAATATCATATTTTTCACTTCACAAAAAGTAAAAATGAAAAGAATAAAGAAAATTGGAGTACTGCAAACAGCTAAAGTCGTAGCTGCGATCTATTTCTTTTTGATAATCCTGGCGGTGATTCCGATGTGGTTATTCATGAGTACGTTTGGTGGTGAGGAGCTCTCCGGGTTCCCGTTTTTCGGAGGTGTCTTTTTACTCGTATTGCCCTTCCTCTATGCTATTGTCATCTTCGTAATGACTGCATTATTCTGTTTGATCTATAATGGTATTGCCGGGCGTATCGGTGGTATTGAATTGGAACTCGAAGTTATTGATGAGATAAGAGAATAATTTATTTCGCTGAATACCTGACAAGGAGAGAATCCAATAGCTAATAGATAACAAGAGGTTGTGCGGACTTTTGAGATGCTGACCTGTTGACATCACCTGGTGCAATTGAGATAGGTGACTTAACCGGTCCTGACCGTTTATTTGGTATATTTCGTACCAAAGAACATAGATGAAAGAATTCGTAAACTATCTTGCTCAGCGCCCTGCACTCAATTTATTTCTGCTGATTTCATACTATTTGCTGACTACCTTACCTCACGACTGGATCGGTGTGAAACTGGAATTCTTTCGCGATCGCTGGGGGCTGGAGGCGTATAATCAATATGTTCTGATCATTGCCCTCGGGGTTTTTGTGCTGTTGATGATATGGATAATGAAAATGTCATGGAACTCACCGGACCAGAGAACAGTACTCCTTTACTTGCTCGTCACATTTGTCCTGGCTGTAATTACAGTCAGATATCTTTTTATGCTGAACATCGAAATGGTACATTTTTTACAGTATGCCATTTTCTCTGTTCTCTGCTTTCCTCTCGTTGGCAATTATACGCGTACCTTATTATGGACGATGACAGCAGGCATCTTTGATGAAGCTTACCAGTATTTCTATCTTGCCCCACACAGAACAGATTATTTTGACCTTAATGATGTTATAGCAAATATGGTCGGTGGCGCTTTTGGGCTTGTATTACTAAGATCATCCGGAATATTGCCAGTTAGAATAAAACCATACTGGCAAACTTCGGCTTTCTGGATCCACATCATCATCGTTTTTGTATTTTTAGTATTGTGGATCTCCGGGATCATCGGAATATATCCAGGCTCTAAAGCCGGCTTTTTATTGGTTAAAACATGGCCAGAAGAATTTTGGACTGTTCAGGTGAATGATGTGACATTTCATATCATCCGCCCGCTGGAAGGAGTTGTAATTATTTCGGCATTGATCTTCATATATAGTCGGCTTGATAAATGAATTGATGATAGGCGAAATGAAAGAAGGGATATGGTCAGGAATCTTTATTGCTGCCGGGTTGATGAAGCTTTCAGCATGTGCGACTTTAACAAATATAGAAAGACATGACGACCGTGAGCGATATTATATAAAACCTACGTTGGTCAGGTCTCTACCCGATTGTATGAAGGATAAGGAAGCTCTTTCGCTGGAGCCACCTTTTACGGAGATTGACAGAAAAGTGATGAACAGAGATCACAATCTGTATGCCTGCAATTCATTATTCAGATACAGAAATATGGAGTATAGAGTAGCCCTTGCCATCGATCCCAATGGAGATGTATTTGCACTGCAAGTATTAAAGCCCCAGGATATGAACATGAACCAGTGTCACTGTTTGATCAGGTCCCTGTCAATGTTGAAATTTAGTGCGGATGCACAACAATGTTATGAAACAGGAACCTATACCATTAAGATCATGCAGGAGTGAATAATGCCGTTCATTCCTTTATTTAAAATTAAATTGATTTCGAGATGATAAATAAACCTGGCTTTTGGATCATACTCTTCATGAGCGCCCTCATTTTATCCAATTGTGGATCATCAAAAAAGGCAACGACGGAAAATGACGTTAAACCGGAAACCATGATTTCTTATGAAACCGACATCCGTCCATTGATGCTACGGAGTTGTACGCCCTGTCATTTCCCGGAGAAGGGATTCAAAAGAATGCTGCATACTTACGAAGACACGCGGGAAAATATTGAAGAGATCATGATCCGGATACAGTTACCGGAAAGCGATGAAAAGTTTATGCCTTTTAAAGAGAAGAAACCGTCACTAAGTGAAGAAGAGATAAGAGTATTCAAATTATGGGTAAGTCAGGGAATGTCAGAATGAAGCCCTTGAATAAAGTTCTAAGGGTCTCATGGTCAAATACAAAGAGAATTGGCATCCCAGGAGAGATGCCAAAAAAATTCAAAACGTAGTAAAGTCTAAGGGACTTAGTTCATACTGCCGGCGGTGGCAATGTTCTTCTCAAAGAATTCTTGCACAATATTGAAGGCTATTAGTGGGTGAACTTCAATATGTGAAAAATCTTGCATTGGTGTGATCAACTCGAACAACTCTTTTTCTGAATCGCACTCAAGAATAAAATAGGCACCGCGTTGGTCCACGAAAACACCTCCATCTATCATGCTATCAGAAGACTTGAGTTGGTTGATCTTCTTACCGAGCATCTTTTGTAGTTCTTGAATTTCTTTTTGCTCGGTGATGTTCTCAAATGTTCTGGCAGTTACGTGAAACTTCATAATTTCTGAGTTTTTATGAGCAAAAATAATTTCATAAATAATATATAAAATGAAGAGGAAAATGTCAAGACAAATTTAGGAGTGTTTGTGTGATGATCATTCGATTATTTGAGCCCGGGATATAATAGTGAAGCGCAAATTTCGGCCAGATCAGTTGGCGATGATCTGGAATAGTCGATGATATATTAGATTAATTGATCAATTTATTATAGATTATATCGGATCATGAGCTTTCAAAATTTAGAAGCAGATAAGATTGTAAGGATAAAGCGTCAGATAGTCATTCATGGCATCTTGACAGGATTGTTAATTTTTATTTGGGTCGGTTTTGAGTATGTAACAGGCCGATTGTTTGGTAAACCTCAACTCGGTCCACTTTATGGGCTACTGTCCATAGCAATTTTAGTGGTCATGGTTCGATCCTTGATGATCAGAATGAACAGGATAGCGAGCGGCCAATCCGTGTTGGACGCCTTCAGGCGCAGTGCCATAATGATCTTTATTGCGGCGGCTTTTGTCGTACTTTTTTTGGTCTGCTATTACAGTGCGATGGACCCCGACGAATATCATACTTATGCCATTGAGGTCTTCAATATCGAATTAAAGAATGTTTTATTAACTTCTATTGCGGGTGCATGGATAGGCACTATGGTTGAGGGCTTAATCATAAGTCTGATAGTAGCGGTTTTAATGAGGAATAGGAATTAGAGCTTTTATTCGAGCTATAGAATGTGAAATTGACCCATGCCTATCAGGGTTCTTATCATTTACAGTGATACAGCATGCCGCTTGATGTCTTTCCAGGGGTCACCTGTTTGACCGAGTCTCTTGAAGATATTCTTAAAATTATAGGACTGTGATCCATTAGGAAGATCTTCCAGTTCGTCCCACTCGACCGGTGTCGCCACTGGAGCCCCGGAAATAGCTCTTAGGGCGTAAGGCGTGACACTGTGTTGGCCATAAGAATTGCGTAAATAGTCGAGGAATAAGCGTCCTTTTCGTTTTGATTTTCTGACTTCAGTGGTAAATTCCTGAGAATTTCGTTCACCCAGCTCCTCACAGACCTCTCTTGCATAATCGCGTACCTTATCATAATCCAGTTCAGGTCGTAGAGGAACAACTACATGCATCCCACGAGAACCTGTGGTCATCACGTAGGCATTTAGACCACGTTCTTCTGTAAGGACAGTACGCAGCAGTTTTGCCGCTTTCACGACGAGGTTGAATCCATTCTCAGGTGGATCAAGGTCAAAAACCATTTTATCGGGCTTATCGATATTCTTGGTAGTGCTCAGAAATACGTGTGGCGTAATACAAGCTTGATTCGCAATGTAGGCGAGTGTCGCTTTATTATTCGCAGAAAGCATTTTTAAGCTGCCCTCCTCACGCTCTATTTCTGTAGTTTTTATCCAATCCGGGAAATAATCAGGCACACTTTTTTGAAAGAAGTTGTCACCATTGATCCCATCGGGAAATCTGTGCATGGCAAGTGGCCTGCTGATCGTATGAGGAAGCATATAGTTCGATATGGAGACATAATAATCGATGAGGTCTCCTTTTGTCAGGTCTATCTCAGGAAAAATGACCTTATTGAGATTGGAGGTATCAAATGTATAGGGTCCGAATCGCATGTAATTCTGTTGTCAGCTTAAAATAATCAATTAAATTGATCAATCAAGATATGAACTCAAATACGGTGTTTGTAACAAGTGAGATACGATGGTTTAGCTCGTCAGATAAGATACTGAGATCTGAATTCGAGGCTTGCTCAGAGTATGGGAACATATTTGATCAGTCTCCCAGGACGGATACCTATCTTGATTCAAAGGTTAAGAATACCGGTATTAAATTTCGTGAGGGCAGTTTTGAGATCAAGGTTAAAAGCGGTCCAGACAGGAGTTGGAGATATGGTCAGATAGAAAGGTGGATCAAGTGGTCAATCGATGAGAATCTCGACCTGATGAGCGAGATAGATGAAAAAGTATCACAAGATTGGATACCCGTATGGAAGAAAAGATCTATGATGGTATTTGAATGGGTCGGTGATAATGAGCTGAGATCGACAAAGGAAGAATCGCCACGGTCGGGATGCACCCTGGAATTTACAGAGATCAGGCTGGGAACTGCACAGAAGACTATTTATACGTTGGGGTTAGAGGCCTTCCATCATGATGGACTATCTGGTAAGATACTGGACGATGCCTTGAAAAATTTGTACGTCGAATGGGCCAGGTTAGAAGACCTTCCCTCTTATGGATACCCTGAAATGCTGATGAAGGAAAACAAGTTCTAATACAAGTGTGCTAATGAACCAGTACTGTAATATGGCAATTCACGGGATATTGACGAACTATTCATGCTTACATACCTTATAAATGTAGATTATAAAAAATAATGTTATGTCTAAAGTTGAAAAAAACAACAAAGTAAAGGTTCATTATACTGGCCGTCTCTCCAATGGCGAGCAGTTTGATAGCTCAAAAGGAAGGGATCCGCTTGAGTTTACCGTTGGAGCAGGAGAGATGATCGCGGGATTTGATGCCGCTGTTGAGGGCATGGAACTCAATGAGAAGAAAACCGTCACTCTACAACCAGAAGAGGCTTACGGTCCTGTCCATGATCAGCTTATTAATGACGTTGAGAGAAGTAACCTGCCGGAAGATATGAATCCAGAAGTAGGACAAATGCTTGTTGCCTCCTCACCGGACGGTCGTCAGACGAGGGTAACAGTCAAAGCGGTTGACGCAGATAAAATAACAATTGATGCCAATCATCCATTGGCGGGTAAAGAACTGGAATTCGATATCGAGGTAGTAGAGATCGTTTCCTAAACAAGATGTAATTACAGATTCGATGGCTCGTGGTGAGAATCACGGGCCATTTTTTATTGATCATATATTGCAGGCTCCGCTGATCCTAAGTAAAAGATGGTCGAACAAAATTGATAGAACGGTTGTCATCTCAATGTGAGTTTTCGGATGAAATATGGCGAAGAATTAAATAAGGGACTACATCGATTGATCCTTGATGAGATCGATTCTGCACTTCAGGTGATCACAGCTTCTGAGAATACAGAAGAAAAACATGAGGCTGTCCATGAAGTCAGAAAATCCTTCAAGAAGATCAGGGGAGCATTTCGAATGGTCCGACCTAAAATTGATTTTTATAAATCCGAAAATAGGTTTTTTCGTGATGAAGCAAGGAAGATATCCGAATTGAGGGATACCACAGCGAATATTGAAACTTTGGATGAGCTCAAGGAGCAATACAGCTCCAAGCTTTATAACAACTCATTTGAAGTCTTGCGCAATAAATTGATCCGCAGGCGAGAGGATTTTGCCCTTCATTTCTTTGATGATGAAGATATTCTGGAATCTATCAGAGAATCTGTAACGGCTCATCGAAAAGAAGTGGAAACTCTGGATATACCGGGTCAAAAGTTCAAGGATTTAAGGCCGGGAATAAGAAAGGTATACAAGCGGGGACGTAAGGGATATTTGAAATGTAAGGAGAAGGGAACCGTAGAGCAGATCCACGACTGGAGGAAGCGAAATAAATATTTAAGATACCAGATCGATGCGCTGAATCAACTTTGGCCGGCAATGATGAGCACGCTTGAAGATGAGCTTCATGAAATTACTGACCTTACTGGCAAGCTGCATGACATCGAGGAACTTAAGGAAGTTGTAAATAAACTCGATGATCCTTTTTCTGATGAGAAGGAAGAACTTTTATTTTACTCCCTGGCGGAACAAATGCAAAATCACCTTCGAGAACATTCATTGATAAAGGCTGAAAAGTTTTACAGGCAGAAACCTGACGAATTCTGTGATCGCCTTGAACACTACTGGAAGAGCTATGAAAAGGAAATTGAGAATGACATACCCAAAAAAGATAACCTGATCTACTGATTTACTGCTAAGGTTTTAATTCCGAGAACCCACATAGCACTTTTAATTCCTACTCCTGTGATACTGTCTTTGATCACATTTTTAGAGTCAAATGCGGTATATTAATAGAATGGATCGATCTCAGCTCGATTATGATGTAATAATTGTCGGCGCAGGACCTGTAGGGTTGAGCATGGCTCACTACCTGTCCAAGTATGACCTTAGAATCGCTGTTTTCGAAAAGAATGAACATACAGTGGAACATTCAAGGGCGCCTGCTATCTGGCCCGGGACACAGGAAATACTCTCAGAGATCGGTGTTTTGGAAAAATTCCAAAATGAGGGTATTGCCATGCCGGCATTAGATGTGTGGGATGTGGATAGGGAAAGGGTTATTTTACATTTGCCATTTAAAGAACTTTCTGAAGAAACACCATATCCCCAACTGTTAATACTTCCTCAAGCTAGAACTGAGAGTATTTTGCTCGAGCGACTTGAAAGTCGTAAGAATGTTAAGGTCTTTTTTTCAAGAGAGGTCGTGACATTGAATGAGTTCGATTCCCATGTTGGTGTGAATTACCACGACAAAATTGGGGAGAACTCGGCGAGCGCTGGGATCGTGGTGGGCGCGGATGGAGCGCACAGCGTGGTCAGACAGAAGATCGGGGCAAGTTTCACTGGAAAGACATATCCGGTGGTCGCGGCATTGGCGGATATTACACTTGCTGAAAATAAGCCATTTACGTCGCCGAGGATCACGAACCGTAGTGTATTGTCAATCGGCATCCGGATATCCCCTGATACATGGAGGTTGATCCTGCCTGTTCAGCGGAACGAAGAGTTGAGTCTGGCAGAGCGAATTAAGTTGGCCGTTGAAGGCCTGTTCGGAGATTGTAAGTGGGATGAGGTCTGGAAGAGCGAATTCAAAATACACAACAGGCTGAGTTCCATGTTCGCTAGGCACAGAGTGGTGTTAGTGGGTGATGCAGCGCATCTCAACAGCCCGGTTGGTGGGCAGGGCATGAATGCCGGAATACAGGATGTTCCCCCTTGGGCAGAATTGATATCTGAGGTCGTGGTATCAGGCGATCTGGAAAGCCTCGAAGATTATGGAGAAAAGAGAAGAAATGAACTTCGATCAGGGGTAAACAGGTTCACAGATATTATGACGTGGCTTTTTCTTTTACTCGGAGAAGGCAGACTGATCAAACCCATGTTGCGCGTGCTCAACCTTCTTTTGAAAATCAAAATTATTCAGAAAAGGATCTTACGCAGGATAATGATGATCAGGGGAGGTGAGCTTAACAGAACCCTGTAAGTAGGAGTTAAGAGTTTTCTGGCTTTGGCGCATCGAACCCATGATGAAGATCAATGAACTCAATGACCTTGAAAGAGGCATTGTATGTCGTGTAATATTACATTCTTCAGAGTTGTAGAAAATAAAATGGCAATGAAGAATTATTTGGTATTCGTTCTGATAATCGGTCTCGGTGGCCTCCTCTCTTGCAGTAAATCAGATGATGGTCCATCAATAAGAGCAAGTGAATACGGAAAGGAAAAGAGTCATAACGCCGGAATGAACTGCATGCAATGTCACGAGTCCTTTACAGTGTCCGGCACGATTTATAATGGGGACTTTTCAAGTGTATATCCTAATTCTACGGTTTATCTACTATCCGAGCCTGATGCTGACGGGGACACTCTGTTGACGATAGAGGTAGATGCCAAGGGTAATTTTTATACCGATCAGGAGTTTGATTTTGGTTCTACAGTATATACTTCCATTAGGGGTAATGACTCTACGATCTACAAGCCATTTCCTGTTGCCAACGGGGCGTGTAATAGTTGCCATGGTAATACTGCAGATCCTATCTGGACGCGATGAGGTAAGAGCTTTATAAAATAAATATCCAAAATAAAGTTATTGGTTAGTGTCGAGAGAGGTTGCTAAAACGTGGGATTATATTATTATTGATGGACAATTGAGTCCATTTGGATATTATCGACCTTAATATAATCTCGACCGCAGATCCTATTTTATCCGTCGTCATAATATTGTTGGGCATAATCGCCTTTGTGATATCCACAATATCAGGTGGTGGCGGAGCACTGATACTTATACCTATGCTCAACTGGCTGATAGGGGTAGGTAATACTGCACCGGTTTTAAACCTGGGTACGCTTATAGGGCGACCAGCAAGACTGATCATATTTTGGCAACACATACAGTGGCGAGTCTTCATATTTTACGTTCCCCCGGCTATAATCGGTGCGATACTTGGCGCCTGGTTATTCACAAATTTCAAGGTCACCTGGCTTCAGATCGTTGTTGGACTGTTTTTGATAAGCACGATATTTCAATATAGATTCGGAAAGAAGGAAAGATCATTTCATACACGACTGTGGCATTTTATACCTCTAGGCTTCCTGATCTCCATACTTGGCACGATCATAGGTGCCATGGGTCCTGTGCTGAATCCTTTTTATCTCAACCTGGGGTTGGACAAGGAAGACCTGATCGCCACAAAGACGGCGAACTCATTTTTTATGGGAGTATCACAAATCGGGAGTTATACATTCTTTGGACTCTTGCATGGCGAATTCTGGATATATGGTATCTGCCTTGGCATTGGCGCCACGATCGGTAATATTCTGGGTAAACGATTTTTGGGCCACATGAAGAGCAGGACCTTCCGGGTGTTGCTGATAATCATGATGGTAATAAGTGGTATACTTCTGATCTATGGCCAGGTGAAGGCGTGGACCTGATCTGGTTTTACATGAGCCAATAAAAAAGGCCCCTTAGAAAGGGCCTTATGGTTGATCTTAATTGCTATTCTGGATCTATACGTCCAAATAGTACCAATCAAATCTGTTAAATTCTGCACGGCTCAGTAAACCGCTATCATTCAGATCCCAGTTGTCAAATACGAAATCTGCCAACTCGTGTTTACTGATGTAATTGTCAGCATCAAGATCTATGTCGGTGAAATAACCTGTTTCATAGATCGCGTCGTAGTACTCGGCATATTCGATAGATCCATCTTTATCCGTGTCTACAACTGTAATGCCACCGTCAACGATGTAGTCATCATAAAAGTAATTGAGACCTATTAGCCATTCTTCGTCAGAAAGCATATTGTCATTATCGGTATCCAGGCCTGCATATGATTCCTGAAAAAATCCTTCCTCTATGATTCCACGTTCGTTGTCCGGGTCCCAAAGAGGGTAGTACTTATTAACGAAGGTCTTTTTGAATTCATGACGCTCAATAAATCCGTCATTATCTTTATCCCAATCACTGAATGTCGTATTCTGGGCAGTAAGTCCACCAAGAATAAAAATGAATGTGAATAAGCTTATTATAGTTTTCATATTGGTCGTATTTATTTGATTATCAATTAGTTATAATATATAACATGTGATGATCAATGTCAAATTTAGTTCGATCAATACCGGAATATGTAGTTTGTAAGACGTTATTCAGATTATATGGTCAAAATTGAACAAACACCTTTTCCCGATATCATTCTAATACGATCAAATTAGTACATGGCAATAGTGCCAACCAATGTCACGTTTAGATTGCTGTTACAGCAAACAGTCATCATCGCAGTCCATCAGTAAAAGCCATCAAATTATTTTTTCATGATATCTACAAAATACAATTTAACACGTAGAGCAGTGATCAAAAGTAGTGTTCTGGGAACATTATCGGTTGCCGTGCCAAATATTCTCTCGGCTAATGGCAATACGATCCACTCTCACGTTAACGAAGAAGATTACAATTTGCCTGATCGTTATCCGGCTATTAGGGAGGATATAGTCTCTGAGGTAGTCGGTGCATCTCACTTTGATTTGGAGCGGGTTAAGAAAATAGTTGAAGGCCGTCCTGAGTTGGCCAGGGCGACCTGGGACTGGGGATTTGGGGACTGGGAATCAGCTATAGGAGCAGCTTCCCACGTAGGACGGAGAGATATTGTAGATTATCTCATTGGGCAGGGAGCCAGACCAAATCTATTCACCTACGCAATGTGGGGTGACTATAATTCTGTCAGGGCGATGATTGAGTTTGACCCGAAGGTCAGATTTGTACGAGGGCCGCATGGTATTACCTTGCTTGAGCATGTAAGGATCGGCTTGTTGTCAAAGAGCATTTCGCCGGAACAGCGCGAGAATGGTGAGAAACTGATGAGCTATCTGGAAGAAATCGGTGGGGCCGATAATGCCACGATCCATATTAAGATTTCGGAACAGGAGAAACAAAGATACCTGGGTGATTATTACTATGGGCATGGTGAAAAGGATGGATTCTCTGTAAAACTAAATATGAGACAACTATTGACTCTTGGAAAATTGGGAAGTTTTGGTGGAGCCTTATACCAGATCTCACCTGGAGTTTTTACCTATAATGGAGCACCATCAGTAAGAATTACATTTGAGCAGAAAGGTGGAGAAGTGGTAGCATTGAGAATACAGGAACCCGATCACAGTATAAGGGCGGTCAAAAAATAGTGTTATATGTTCTATCAAAATATGTACATTGATACTGAATATAACTGATCTGTTTATGCGAAATATTACCTTGATTCTTATGTCTGTCCTATTATTTTGTTGTGATGGGCATTTTAATATGGAAGAGGAATGCAAGCTCGTTTCAGATATGGTTCTTAAGGAACATAAAAGCAGAAACATCTTGAGTTCGGAATTAAGAGTGTGCTATGGAGGTGATCTGCCGGAGCTGGATGAGCAGACTAAAGCTGGCTTCAGAAAAGTAAAAAGGGTAACTCCTTCTCCTCCTCCTCGACCTTTTCATACGGCTATGTTACTCGGGGCTCATATCAGTGAATTGGTCGGCAAGAATATCCTGACCAAATCGGATTCAACTTACCTTGTACAGAGAGCTAAAGATGCTTGTAATGCGGAACTGAATTCAGGTATGCTTGACTGTATCTCCGAGAGATTTACAGAATCGTCGGATCGCGCTTCGATTATCGATGAGCCACGAGGTGAGTACATGAAAATTTCATCACCCATCTTCAATGAAGATCGTTCGGTCATGCTCCTTTTTATCGACAAGGATAATGTCGCAAATGGAGGTGCAACGGGAGAAGTTGAGGTCTATTACAATCACAACAACAGATGGAAACTTATCTGGGCCATGACCCGCTGGATGGAATAGGTAACTTCTAGTTCTTAAAAGTTGTCTTCAACAAGCTTTGGAGTTCCTGCCATGCCAGACTGTCAGCAGTAGCATTATAGGCTAGAGGTAACTCGAACTTCATTCCAAGAGAGTCTGCTATCGGGTTGGTGTATGCATGTAGAGCATTGGGATATGATATATATTCATAATCAGCATTGACAGAGTCCATGGCCGATTTGAAATTCTTGATCTGTTCTTCCGTAATAAGTGGATCAGCAGCTCCATTAGCTACAAGAACTTTGGCTTTGATCTTGCTGGAAGGCGGTATTGGCAATTCCACTCCGGAATGAAAAGCAGCAACTGCATCCATCGGATAACCGGCATTTGCCATACTTAGTACTACCGAGCCTCCAAAACAATACCCAATTGCAGCGATCTGCGTAGAATCCACGTGCTCAGAAGCTTGTAACACATCAAGAGCAGCCTCAAAACGATCCTTAGCAGAACCGATGTTGGACATCACCATTTTCGAAAACTTTTGAGCATCCCCCGGATGATTTGCCTTTCTTCCTTCACCATACATATCAAGTGCGAAAGCGACATATCCAAGTTCAGCCAGCATCTCTGCGCGTTTTCTTACATAGTCGGTGTGTCCCCACCATTCATGAACGATAAGGATACCAGGCAACTTTGCTTCAGGTGATGCAGGGTGGGCCAGATAGCCCGTCATATCTAAGGTATCTGCACTATATTCGATTTCCTGGACTGTAATTTCAGTCACTTTTTCTTCTGACTGTGTAGTTTCTTTTTCACCACTTTGGTTTGTGCTGTTCGTGCATGAAAAAAGCAAAAAGAGCATCAAAATGGATAGTGAAAATCGAAAAAATTTCATTTTGTAGAGTTTGACAATGGGACATCGTTAAGTGCGATTTTGTTCAATATAGATCGATGTTATTCGGTCCTTGTAGCATGAACCAGTTGCAGCTGATCCACGTTATAATTATATAGAAAACTCATCAATAAAAAATCTAAAAAATGGCAAACGAAAGTATTGAAAACTTAAAACAAAAGATGCAAGAGCGCCTGGATCAGCTCAAGGGCTCTATGGAAAACTTAAATAAACAACTCCAGGCGGGTGCTGCAGAGGCCAAGGATGAATTCCAGAAGCAGAAAGAGAGGATTGGAGAGTGGTCCAGGGAAATGTCCCACAAAGTGGAGAACATGAAGGAGATATCCGATGAAAAGACACAACAGATCAAGGCCTCTCTGGAGGACCTCAGAGTGCAAGCTGCTCTTGGAAAGGCAGAATCACGAGACGCTATCCAGGAACAGCAAAAGAAACTGACCTCTGCGATCGGTCAGCTCAAGAAAAGGATGTCTGATCTCTATGAGTCCGCCGGAGAGAATGTTAAGGATTTTGCGGATAGGGCAGAACATACGCTAGAGGATTATCACACACGTCTGGATATGCTTAAGTTGAAAGCTCACCTTGGGCGTGAGGATATGGAACAGGCCTGGGAGGAAAGAAAAAAGGAAGTATCCAAAAGAATTCAGGACATCAGTCATAAGATCGATCGTCAGAAAGAAAAATCCGGAGAAAACTGGAATCATTTCTCTTCTGAAATGAAAGAAGCCTGGCAACATCTTAGAAAAGCTTTCTCTGTATAAGTGATACACAGACCTATTTGTTGATTGCTGCTGTCTTATTATTTAAGTTGTACTGACGGCCCATTACATGGTCAGCATGAATAAAACGCAACTAAAACGAATAATAAACTGGTAGCAATCAATGAAAGATAAAATCGCGATCATACTTGGGGCCACCGGACTGACCGGTGGCTTGGTTTTGGAGAATCTTGTCAACGATGATCGTTATGACAAGATAAAGGTCTTTTCCCGAAGACCGCTTGATAAGAAATATAATGACAAGGTCGAAGTTATACTTTGTGATTTACTCAAGCTAGAAGAACAGACGGAGCGCTTTACAGGAGACCATGTGTTTTGCTGCATAGGGACGACCAGGAAGAAGACGCCTGATAAAATGCGATATAGGCAGATAGACTATGGGATACCACTTCAAGCCGCGGAACTATGCAAAAAAAATGGCATAGATACATTTGTCGTTGTCTCTGCCATTGGGGCCAATTCCAAGAGCAAGATCTTCTACAATCGTACAAAGGGAGAAATGGAGAACGATGTTCTGGATATCGGTCTCGATAATACCTATATCCTGCGCCCCTCAATCATTACCGGAGAAAGAGATGAAACGAGAATAGGCGAGAGGATCGGAATTTTGATCACCAAAGCCGTTCAGAGCTTTCTTATGGGACCTTTCAAGAAATACCGAACGATCAGTGCCGAAGTCATCGCCAATGCCATGATCTATGTGGCGAACAATGGATACGAGGACGCTATTTTATCCTCTGATATAGTTGAGCTTTTGGGCAGCGGTGATCATGCCAGAAAGAGTCATTTCGGGCACTGAAAGGAATACCCGTTTACCAGGTCAATAAACATTTTTCAATTATAAATTGTACAATGTGATATGGACAGTCAGGTAATATTGCAACAGATTAATGAAATTGTTCTAACCTATGGACCAAGACTACTTGGTGCTATAGTCGTATACATCGTGGGTTCATGGGTCATAACGGGAATTTCATCGGCTTTCGCCAGTATGATGGAGCGAAGAAATGTCGACGATTCCTTGAGGCCCTTTCTGAAAGGTCTCGTCAAAGGCTTGCTCAAGGTCATGTTGATCCTGAGCGTGCTGGGAATGATGGGCATAGAGATGACCTCGTTCATCGCCGTTTTGGGTGCCATCGGTCTGGCTATAGGAATGGCACTTTCAGGAACGCTGCAAAATTTTGCGGGAGGTGTGATGATCCTTCTTTTCAAACCATTCAAGGTAGGAGACTATATTGATGCTCAGGGATATTCCGGTACGGTATCTGAAATTCAAATTTTCAACACTATATTAAAAACTCCCGATAACAAGACCATAATAATTCCGAATGGTGGACTGGCCACAAATTCGATGGTCAATTATTCCACAGAACCTCAACGTCGTGTGGACTGGACATTTGGAATTGGTTACGGTGATGATGCGGATAAGGCAGAAGCAGTTATACGACAATTACTCATTGAGGACACACGGGTGCTTAAGGATCCAGAGATCTTCATTGCAGTGTCGGAGTTGGCGGATAGTTCCGTGAACTTTGCTGCAAGGGCATGGGTAAATGCCGAGGATTACTGGCCGCTCTATTTTGATATGAACAAGAAGGTCTACAAAAGATTTGAGCAAGAGGGCCTCAATATTCCATTCCCGCAAATGGATATTCACTTACAAAAGCAGTAGATGGAGATTCTATACATGATACTGGTTCTGATCGTCGTGGCCAGAATATTCAGCGAAGTGGCAGTACGTCTCGATATTCCAGCTTTAGTCGGTGAGATCTTTGCAGGTGTTGTATTGGGAACGATCTTTTCACAATACTCAGAGTCATTCCCTATTCTTTCCGAGCTCGAAGAAAGCAAGGCGTTTCATGCCATTACTGAACTCGGAATATTTTTTCTAATGCTCTATGCAGGTATCGAATTAAGACCAAAGGACCTAGGCGAAAGTTCTACCAATGCCTTTTGGATAGCCATTGGAGGAATGTTGTTTCCATTGCTATTGGGTTTTGGATTGGGTTGGGTCGTTTACGATGAGTCATCCCTTAAAATGGGTCAAGTCTTCTTTACTGGTGTGGCCTTGGCGATAACGGCAGTTCCTGTCGCGATCAAGGTGCTCATCGACCTTGGAAAACTGAATGATAAACCTGGGAAGATTATCGTTTCTGCAGCGGTGATCGATGATGTTATCAGCCTTCTTCTACTGGCATTCTTGACTGGATTTTTAAGAACCGGAGAAATGCCGGATGCTCAGGGTGTCCTTCTGCTCACTGGTAAGATCGCTTTATTCTTTGCCATTACATTTTCATTTGGCAAATATGTCCTTCCGACTATTACAAGGAATATCACCCACCGTTTCCGCTTAGAGGAATCCGAACTTAGTATGCTGTTGGTCGTTGCCCTCGCATTTTCCGTTCTGGCAGAAGTACTCGATATGCACTTTATATTGGGGGCATTTATGGCGGGCTTATATTTTCAGAAAAGGGACATGGAAAGTGAAGTTTATATGGATGTTCAAAACAAGCTCAAGGGCATCACCACGGGTTTCCTCGCGCCCATATTTTTTGCCTCGATAGGGCTGAGCTTGGATCTTGCAGCCTTTGTTAATATTCCATTATTTGTGGTAGGATTGATATTAATTGCCACCATCGGCAAGGTTGCTGGTGCCGGGTTGCCTGCTAAATGGTTGGGGCTCTCCACAAATGAGGCCCTCATTGTGGGCAACGGCATGAACGCCAGGGGCGCTGTGGAGCTCATCATTGCAGATATCGCTCTGAGCGCCGGATTGTTCGAGCAACCCGAGAACTCCATTATTATTCAGAACTTGTTTTCTGCCATGGTCATCATGGCGATCGTAACTACCCTATTGACGCCAATTACCTTGAAATATCTCGTTGGCAGGAAGGATGAGTAGATCAGTTGTGGGATTGCTCAACTAGGAGTTAAATTTATTTGTTAGACCTATCCATGAAAATATTACTAACAGGTGCTACTGGGTATATCGGAAAGCGGATATTGCCTGTTCTGGTCGCCAAGGGACATACCGTTGTATGTTGTGTCCGGGACGAAAAGAGATTTACTCCTGCCGAGTCGATACGGAGGATGGTTGAAGTAATTGAAGTAGATCTCCTGGACCGACCGAGCTTAGACCAGATACCCAATGACATAGATATTGCGTATTACCTTGTCCATTCGATGTCGTCTTCAGACGATTATGCTGAACTAGAACATCGCTCTGCCGTAAATTTCAGAGAAGCCCTGTCTGAAACAAAGGTCAAGCAGGTCATATATCTAAGTGGTATGATCAATGAAGAGGAGCTGTCGGAGCACCTGGAGTCACGAAAGAACGTGGAAATCCAACTATCGAAGGGTGATTATCATCTGACAACTTTCCGTGCAGGTATCATCATTGGCTCGGGTAGTGCATCTTTTGAGATCATTCGTGATCTCGTGGAAAAGCTGCCTGTTATGATAGCACCCAAATGGCTTTTGACCAGATGTCAGCCCATATGCATTGTGGATGTTGTTACCTATCTAACTGAGGCACCACTAAATGAAGAAACCTATGATCAAAGCTTTGATATAGGGGGACCGGATATTCTCACCTACAGAGATATGCTGCTTCAATTTGCCGAGGAGAGAGAGCTGACGAGAAGAATATTTATAGTACCGGTCATGACACCCCGACTCTCCTCCTATTGGTTATATTTTGTCTGTTCCACTTCGTATCGCTTGGCTCGGGCCCTTGTTGACAGCATGAAGGTCGAGGTCATATGTGAAGATAACAGGATCCGTGATATAATCGAGACAGACAACCTGACATACAAAGAATCACTTCAGAGAGCATTTGCCAAGATCCGAAATAAGGACATTGCGTCAAGCTGGAAGGATTCCTTTATAAGCGGGGGGCTGGATATAAATATGAGTGAGTTTCTCGATGTACCTGAATACGGTTGCTTCAAAGATGTGCGAGAAAGGGATATAAAGGACAAACAGAAGACCATGGACAAGATCTGGAGGATCGGTGGTAAAACAGGTTGGTATTACGGGAATTGGATGTGGAAGATCAGGGGTATCCTGGATAAAATAGTCGGAGGTGTCGGATTGAGACGAGGAAGAACTAATCCTGATAAAATTTCTCCTGGTGACGCGATAGACTTTTGGCGTGTCATTATAGCTGACAAGGAAATAGGCCGGTTATTGCTGTTTGCAGAAATGAAACTTCCTGGAGAGGCATGGCTTGAATTCAGGGTAAGGGATGACAAATTGATCCAGACGGCGACGTTCCGTCCGAAAGGATTGCTTGGTAGAGTCTACTGGTATACTGTATTACCGTTTCACGGTTTAGTTTTCAACGGAATGATAGATCAACTGGTCAGAACCCGATGATACTCTTCACTTTGCTTGTCTAAAGAGCAACCGATCTATTCGAGATTATCAACTATATATCCTGTGAGCAGCCGGTGATCTACTTTTTCCAATGGATGGGGAGCATCTTTCAGCTCCTGATATTTTCCGTTAGGCAAAGCATTTGCCGCGACTACAGACTCCTCAACATCAACCATTTTGTCGTTCTCACCGCGACCAATCGTGATCCTGTGAGGAATTTGAGAAAGTACATCCTTTGTCAATAAATTTGAATTTCCAAGTTCCGCCATCATGTCAGCAGTGTGATTCAAAACCAGACGCCATTTGGAGTCGCCATGAATTTCGGAAAGATATTGAGCATACCGGGGAACCTTCTCTTTGATCTTATCGGGATTCAATAACTTCTTTTGTTCAAGGGCATAACCCGGCGACCAGTTGAATTTAGTGCCCAGGGTGATAATACTCTCAAATCGATCTGAATCCTGAGTGGCGCCATATAAGGCAACATAGCCTCCCATGCTGTAACCAAAAAAATGAGCGGAGCTTAGTCCTTTCTGATCCATAAATTCGAAAACATCGAAAGCAAATTCCTTTATATTAAAGTGAGAGAATAGAGGTCGCTCACCATGGCCTGGAAAATCCAGAGTATGAACATTAAACTCCCTATTTAAAGGGTCCATAATAGGATCGAATTGTTTCTTGCTGCCAAGCGCACCGTGAAGAAGTATAATATTCCTGGAAGATGTCATTTTCAATTTGTGAAATTGGAAATAAGTTCTACAGAAAATACAACTAAACTAAATATGAATCCGAGGTAAGGTACTATCGGAGAAAAGGTTCTGACACCTTCGGGATCGGGATCTCGTCTTTTGATGACGATGAGTGATAGGTTCACGAACATAAACACGAGCAATAATACATAGTTGGTGGCTTTAGCCAGTCCTTCCAGCTCAAAGAGTAGAGCAAGAGCGAGGATCACAGCGACGATCATGATCGTACCCTTTAACGGTGTTTGAGTGGAGGGGTTGATATCTTTCATAATGGAAGGAGCCATGCCGATCTTTGCCATACCCATGGCAACCCTGGAACACATGATGATCTGTACGAGGACGCCGTTCACGATGGCAACAAGACTTACTATTCCTATGACTCTGGGGTAGAATGATCCTTGCTCTGCTACAATATCTGCAAGTGGTGCATCACTTTGATCCAGAGCGGTCTGGGAAAGAGCGAAGTTGGCTATGAGCGCTACAACCATGTAAAGAAAGGTGAGGATGACAAGACTGATAATGATCGCTTTCGGCATGTCTCTTTCGGGATTTTTAGCCTCTTCACTGACATTCACCAGGTCTTCGAAACCGATAAAGGTAAAGAATGCCAAAAAAGTGCCTGCTGCAATGGCTTCCCAGTCCGACCATTTGAATGCCGGTAACAATTCGGGCCAGCGCGAAGGGAATGAGCTCAGATGATCAGCGCCAGCATAAACAACTATGAGTATTCCCAGTATTTCAATGATCGTAATAATGGTGATCAGAAAGGCGGACTGCCTGATGCCCCAGACGGCGACACCCCCCAAAATGGTGGTAATGAGTGTGATAATGAGCCATGGAGGCCAGTCAAGAAAGATCTGAGTATATCCGACATAACCATTAACTACTGTCGAGGTAGATATTATGGCTGAAATGATGATCAGCCAACCTACCGAAGTAGAGAGACCGAAATTTCCGAAAGCCTTGTCCACATAATTCACTTCACCCGCACTTTTGGGAATTCTGGAGGATAATTCACCATATGAAAGACCGGTAAAGCCCGCCAATATTGCGGCTATTAAAAAGGCAAAAGGAGATAACATACCGGCTTCACCGGATATTTTTCCGACCAATACATAGATTCCCAGGCCCAGTATGGTACCGACACCATAGAAGATAAGTAATGGAAGGCTGAGGGATCTATTTAGGCCAGTTGATGACATGAAAAGTGATAGTTTAAGTTCTTAAAGTGGTATGTAGAGGATATAAAATCATGTATTTTTATTGAATATCACAGGATTATGACCAGAATTGTTCTTTTGACTATTAAAAACAGTTTAGTCGTACTGTTCCTCGGTATGGTCTCTTTTGCGTCAGCTCAGCATTCCGCCAAAGGTGACTCCTGCATGAATTATATTCTGGAGCAGGATGAAATATTAGGAGAAAAGAGAAATCATGCTTGCGAAAAGATCTCGTTGTCTCAAACGATCGAAGAATATGTCCAGGCTCTGGAATCATTGAATTATGA
>JAWVZH010000018.1:0-28653 GCA_033722295.1 Saprospiraceae bacterium | reverse complement strand
GTTTAGTGATGGGCAGGAAGAAATGATCTCCTCAGATGTGACATTGATCAGGTGATATGATGCATCGCCAACGCCGTATAGCTTAACTTTGCCGGATGAGATTCTCTCTTATTATTGTATTTACCCTCATCGTCATTTATTCCTGTCAAATTAATGACCAAAATGTCTACAGGACTTTTCAGGGCGAAACTATGGGCACTACTTATTCCGTCATATGCAATTCGACGGACCTCCAGGCAAGTGCGATCGATAGCATTCTGGAAAAGATCAACGCCTCGGTGAGTACTTATATCGACTCGTCATTTATTTCCAGGATCAACAGATCAAGGGACTCAATTATCGCACTCGACACCTCGGATATTTTGACTTCCATATTTATGGATAACCTGAAAATTTCTGACAGAATATTCAGGCTGACATCCGGCGCATTCGATCCGACGGTAATGCCCCTGGTCAATCTGTGGGGTTTCGGATATGCAGAGCGTGAAAGGGAAACCTATCCCGACTCTTCCAGGATTGACAGCATTCTTGTATTCACCGGATTGGACTTGATCGACCTGATTGAACAAGAAGGTCAATGGTTTCTGAAAAAAGAACATCCATTGGTAGAGTTGGATTTTTCAGCTGTAGCCAAGGGCTATGCCGTAGATGCTGTTGCAGAACACATCGAAAAAACGGGCTGCACTGCTTACCTTGTGGAGATCGGAGGTGAAGTGCGATGTGAGGGAGTCAATGAATCAGGCAAGGTTTGGACCATCGGTATCAACGTCCCCAGTTCAGATGCCGAATTGGGAGACTTTTCAATGCTGACCGAATTGAAGGATATGTCAATGGCCACATCCGGCAATTACCGAAACTTCTATGAGATAGATGGCATCAAGGTAAGCCACAGCATCAATCCCGGGACAGGTTATCCAGAACGCAGTCCATTGCTGAGCGCCAGTATAGTGACAGGATCATGTGCGTTTGCAGACGCTATAGCTACATCCTGTATGATCCTGGGATTGGAAGCCTCAAAGACATTAATACCTGAACTTCAAGAAGTGGAAGCCTATTTTATCTTTGGGACTGAGGATGGTCAATATTCAGAATGGATGAGTGAAGGATTTCCGGAATCAGAGAAAATTAAATAAGCATGTTCAATTTAAAGAGGGATCTGGTCTTTTTTGATGTCGAAGCAACAGGACTTAGCGTTGTCAGAGACAGGATCGTACAGATCGGAATGGTCAAGTATACGCCTGAGGGCTCAGTAGAGGAATATGAACAACTGATAAATCCCGGTATACCTATTTCAGAAGAAGCTTACAAGGTGCATGGTATCTCTTCTACAGATGTAGCCAATAAACCTACGTTTCAGCAGGTAAGCGATGAGATCATGGATTTCATTGGTGACGCCGATCTGGCGGGATACAATTCTGACAGATACGATATCCCAATGTTGATGGAAGAGTTTCACAGGGTAGGCAAGGAATTCGTTATGGACAATAGGAGGACGGTCGATGTTCAGCGCATTTTTTACAAGATGGAACCCAGGACGCTGGATGCGGCCTACCGTTACTATTGTGACAAGAAAATGGAAAATGCCCACGATGCCCTGGTTGATGTGCGGGCCACTGCTGAAGTGTTAAAGGGGCAACTTGATATGTATGAGGGTATTGACTACGTTGATAAAGATGGTAATGTGATCGAAAATCCGATCCAGAATGATGTGAAAGCACTTTCTGAATTTACGAATGACCTCAGATTCCTCGATGCTACACAAAAGATTAGGATGGACGAGAATCATGTGGCAGTATTCAACTTTGGAAAATACCTCAATAAACCCGTGGGTGAGGTACTCTATAAGGACAGGCAGTATTTCAACTGGATACTGGCAAAGGAATTTTCATCACAGGTTAAGCAACTCGTCAAACGCTTGGTAAAGGAATATGAGCAGGAATTGCACGATAGTGGTAATGTTGATTAGCACGATCCTATTTGGGTGTTATGATAATCAGGAAGCATGCCTCGATCCGGAGGCAACGAATTTTGATCCGGAAGCGGATAAGTCATGCTGCTGCACATATCCACAACTCAAGTTGGACGTTGTCTACCAGTATGACACCCTGACATTCTCTGAAAATCAGAGTTTTGAACATGACATCCATGGTCAGATCAGTGTGATAGACTTTGGCCTGATCTTCCATTCCTTCTCGCTCAGCGATAATATCGACACTTTTCCCGTCACCGACACTCGAAGCTTCTGGATATCTGAAGGAACGGACAGCTCCATGATGATGCTGACTGATGATTTCATACTGTTCGGAGATCGATTCAATTATACCGTAGGCACTTTCGTGCCCATTGGAGGCTTCAAGCAAATGATAATATCGACAGGACTAAGCGATCAACAGAACAGGATCCTGCCGGCCACCTTGCAAAACCATCCTCTGGCTACCCTGGATCAAAGAGGGTACTGGGATTCCCTTAGCGGTTATGAGGAAGCTTTCATCAAACTGGCGTATGGAACCGATCTTGGTGATACGACCTTGTGGACTTCAGGAACTTCGGGTTTTGATTCGAACGTTGAACTGGATGTCGAAGTTACCAAGGTCCTGGGCCGGGATCTGGAGATCGAACTGGAGTTCGACTTGAAATGTTGGCTTGGCGAGATCGACTTCACGCGACCAAAAAATGAGATCACCGAAGCCTTGTTGGAAAGTTTTGCTTCCAATGATTGCCTAAAAATCCGCGATTGATATGAGCATTATGCCCTTTACACCGTTTTAGATGTATAAGGTGTATTTAAAACAATTATGAAATGAACAAACTAAAAATATTTTTTTCCATATTGATCGTAGGATTGCTATTCTCATGCAGTGACTCAGATGAGGATTCTTCTCCAACCATTACCGTCAATTATAAAGCGGTATATGGCAATAACCCTTTGGTACTCAATGAGGACGTCTGGTTCTTCAATGATGAAACAATGACCTTTTCCAAACTGAATCTCTTTATTTCAGATCTTACTTTAAAAGGCCAAAATGGTGATCAACTGCTTTCGGATGTAGAATTCGTAACCTTCGAAACTTCCAATCGCACAGAGGACGGGGCGGCCGAAGGTATGAGTCAGACTTTCGATGCTGAAGTGGGAGACTACAACGGGATCAGCTTTGGGATCGGCGTATCTCCGGTACTCAACAGTCTTCCCCCCTCAGAATATGATAGCGATCACGTTTTGGGGCAATTCGGTGCCTATTGGGCCGCATGGAACAGTTTCATATTCTCAAAAACAGAGGGTATGATAGATTCGGATGGTGATGATGAGCCCGATCTGGCATTTGTTTATCATGCAGGAGCTGATAAGATGTACAGGGTTAAAACAGTAAACACGGATATTTCAGTTTTGGACGGAGAGGAGGTCGAGATCGATGTGATCATTGATTATAAAAGGGTATTCGGAGAAATGGATGATCATATTGATATCCTGAACAATCCTACTTTCCACAGTCCCCAGGATACAGCCCTTGCTGAGTTGACACAGCAATTACCCGAAAACTTTCTTTCGGCTATAACCGTCGAAGTCCAATAATAGAATTGAATAGACTTATTCTCATATTATTCATATCGATAGGTGCATTTGCAGGATGTACTTCGGATGAGATTGACGATAAGGGTGTGGACCTGACCAATATATCCTATGATCCTCAGCCCTATGACGTAGAATTGCCGGATTATTTTCCAGACCTCTACAGTCCTTCGGATAATCCTTTGACCTATGATGGAGTGCAACTCGGTCGACATCTGTTCTATGACCCAATATTATCCGCAGACAGTACAATGTCATGCTCGAGTTGCCATGAACCGGGGCTGGCATTCACAGATGGTCTAGCTACAAGCACCGGTATTGACGGCATAGCAGGCAGAAGAAGTTCAATGTCACTCATCAACATTGGTTTTTTCGGAAATAAATTGTTTTGGGATGGCCGGTCACCTTCTCTTGAGCATCAGGCTTTGCAACCGGTGGAAGATCCTATTGAATTACACGAAACCTGGCCCAATGTAGAGAGGAAGCTGAGGTCGAATGAGAGATACAGAGAACTGTTTCGAAAGGCCTTTGGCATAGAATATTCAGGAGAAATCACCAAAGAACTTGCCGGCAAGGCCATCGCTCAATTTGAGCGGATACTCGTCAGTACGAACTCCCGGTTTGACAGAGAGAGACAGGGAAAGACCTTCTTTACCTCGGAAGAGCAGGATGGCTTTGATATGTTCTTCGATGATTCTGGTTCAGGACTACCCGAAGCCGAATGCGGTCATTGTCACAACTTTCCGCTCTTTACCACTTTTGAATTTTTCAATAACGGCCTCGACTCCGTTTCTAGCCTTGAAGATTATGAGGACAAAGGACTCGGTGAGGTGACCATGTACAGGTTCGACAACGGTAAGTTCAAGGCACCTACTCTCAGAAATATCGAACTGACAGCCCCATACATGCACGATGGTCGATTTGAGACCCTTGAAGAGGTCCTGGATCATTATGCTACGGGTGGCCACCCATCTCCCAACGTGGATCCCCTGGTCGCTGCTGCGGGCACTCGAAATCTTTCAGAAGGTCAAAAACGATCTATTATCGCCTTTCTAAGGACCCTCACAGACACTTCCTACCTCCAAAATCCAGATGTTTTAAGCCCATTCAACTAATTTTTTGCAAAATATTTTCGTCAAGAATTTGGCTGATATTTTATTTTTTATTGACAATTTTAGCCGAAACTGAATATCTAAAATATTTCATTTAGCTGTATTTCAAAATTTTACATATTTTAATTAATATATATATAAATATATTATATATGACAATGGCCAAAAAATGTACTTGTAAGACCCTGTTGAAGTATCGATAATTGTACTGTGAATGTTTCTAAAGAGAGGCATGAAACAATTGCTAATAAAAGAATTAGCAACTATCAATCGGATATGTTCATGGGATTATAATTTGTTGATAGTGAGTTGTTCTTCGAGTAGAGCAGCTTACTATTAACAAATTCCTAAGAATCCTGAACGGTATCCTACTGAATTAGGTAAAATTCGTTGTTCGCAAAGGCGGACAAAAATCAGAATATGTTCATGGGATTATATATGACCAGTCGTTCAGGTACAGTGCGACTGGTTATTTTTTTAAGGCCATCCCGAAAATCGATAAGTTAATTATTTGTTCAGGCCAGATAAAGAAGGGACGATGTCAATAATCGTCCCTTTTTTCATTACAAATTCATCTGAATTAATAAAAAAGCCATCCGTCCGAGACAGATGGCTTTTTTCATCTACTGATTTACTTACATCATACCGGGCATTCCACCTCCGGGATGTCCTCCCATTGGTGCTCCGGCGTTTTCTTCTGGCAGATCATTGATGACGCATTCTGTGGTCAGGATCATTCCGGCTATAGAACCGGCATTCTCCACTGCGATCCTTGCTACCTTGGTAGGATCTATCACACCAGCTTTTTTAAGATCCTCAAAGACGCCTGTACGTGCGTTGTAACCGTGGCTTCCCTTCTTGCTCAGAACATCCTGGAGGACCACGCTACCTTCAACACCCGCATTTTCAGCAATCACCCTCAGTGGATATTCCAATGCCTTTCTCACGATGTTCACCCCGATCTTCTCATCCTCGTTGGCACCATCTACCTTATCTAGGGCATCGATCGCACGTACAAGAGCTACACCTCCACCTGGCACAATGCCCTCTTCAACGGCTGCTCTTGTGGCATGAAGCGCATCGTCAACACGATCTTTTTTCTCCTTCATCTCCACTTCAGTTGGAGCACCGACATAGAGAACGGCGACACCTCCGGCCAACTTGGCCAGTCGTTCCTGTAGCTTTTCCTTATCATAATCAGAAGTCGTTGTCTCGATCTGTTGCTTGATCTGAGAGATTCGAGCATCGATATCCTTCTGATCACCGGCACCATTGGTAACGGTCGTGTTATCCTTATCAATAAGGATCTTTTCTGCTTTTCCCAGATGTTCGATGTCAGCATTTTCCAGCTTGTAGCCTTTTTCTTCGCTGATCACTGTACCACCTGTCAGAATGGCGATATCCTCCAACATGGCCTTTCTTCTGTCTCCAAAGCCGGGAGCCTTTACCGCTGCGACTTTCATCTGACCTCTCAGACGGTTCACAACCAGTAGGCCCAGTGCCTGGCTCTCTACGTCTTCCGCGATCAAAAGAAGAGGTCGTCCACTTTGTACAACTTTCTCCAAAAGAGGAACGATATCCTGGATATTTGAGATCTTCTTGTCATGGATCAGGATATACGGATTCTCGAACTCTGTGGTCATATTGTCCGTATTGGTAACGAAATACGGAGAAAGATAACCCCTGTCAAACTGCATTCCAGTCACCTCCTCTACGTACGTATCGGTACTCTTGGCTTCTTCCACAGTGATAACACCGTCCTTACTAACACGCTTCATGGCGTCAGCGATGAGCTTTCCTATCTCATTGTCATTATTGGCAGAAATGGCACCAACCTGTTCGATCTTGCCAAAATCATCACCGATCACATCACTTTGCTCTTTAAGGTTCTCTATCACGGCCTGAACCGCCTTGGCAATACCCCTTTTCAGGTCCATCGGATTGGCTCCGGCTACAACATTCTTCATTCCGGCAGTCACCATGGCCTGAGCCAGCACAGTTGCAGTCGTAGTGCCATCTCCGGCGAGATCTGCCGTTTTACTGGCCACTTCCTTGAGCATCTGTGCACCCATGTTCTCGACAGCATCCTCGAGTTCCACTTCTTTTGCTACAGTGACACCGTCCTTGGTAATCTGAGGCGCGCCGAAACTTTTTTGAATTACAACGTTTCGGCCTTTTGGTCCAAGAGTCACCTTTACGGCGTCCGCTAGTTTGTCAATGCCCACTTTAAGGTTCTCACGGGCATCTGTATTAAATGATATTTTCTTAGACATGTTTGATCTTGTTTTTTATTCAAAAATTGGTTTTCAAGAGATCGGACTTCTATTTGTCCAGAATGACAAGAATGTCATCTTCTCTCATAATGAGATAATCCTCACCCTCATAATTGAGTTCCTGTCCGGCATATTTTCCGTACAGCACAATATCTCCAGCTTGTACGGTCATTAAATTGCCATCCTTTCCGGGACCTACTGCAACTACCTCACCTCTCTGAGGTTTTTCCTTGGCAGTATCCGGAATAATTATTCCGCCTTTTGTCTTTTCTTCAGCGGGAGCGGGTTTGATCACAACTCTATCGTTGATAGGCTTCATCATGTAAGTAAATTTTATGCAGTATTAATCAATAATTTCTCACTACCATTCCATCACAGGACGTGCCAAACAAAAAAAGCTGCAATTTTGGCAGCTTTTGTCTCTATGTCCCAGGTTAAGACTGTAATCTTGTCTGTCGTGTCAGGAATTGATCAGCCTACGCCTCCGGTATTGACCATAATGGCAGTAAAAATGCAAAGCGCGAAAAGAGCTATGGCCAAATACCAGGTCAGTTTTTCGATAAAATCAGCTGATCTGGCTGCACCAAACATCTGGTTCGCACTCTGACCGCCGAATGTGGAATCCACACCACCACCTTTAGGGTTCTGGATCAAAACAACGCCCATTAACATCAAACAAACCAGAGCAATAAGTACAGTTAATACGGTCAACATAGGTCAGGAATTCTGTAATTCGTCAATTTTGCGTGCAAAGTAACCACTTTTTTCCGGGAATTTCAACTGCAGTTTGCTGTAGAGTTCTACGGCTTTATCGATATGTCCCTGCGCAGCCAGGAGATCCGCATATGTTTCGGTTACGGCCTCCTCGTCTTCTACTATGCTATGTTCAATAAGCTTTTGAAGCTTGTTCTTCTTCTTTGACTTGGCCTTCTTTTTTTTCTTCTTTTTTTTCTTCTTCTGATCTGACCTCTTCTTTTTCTTCTTGTCCGATTTGGAACCGCTTTTCTCTTCAGCCAGGTCGACCCCTCGCTCTTGCTTTATCAACCACTTCGTGAAACCTGACAACTCACTTTCGTGCTCTTTCAGGATGGTATCTACTATTTCAGCTTTCTGCTCTTTACTCATCGGTTTTTTGGTTTCGACTTCATCTTCTTCCTCTGAAGCAATTCTCTCACCGGATAGTTCCTGGCTCACTTCAGGATGCTCAACTTCAGTGGAAACATCATCCAAATCGGTTGTTACTTCTTCCTGTACATCGTCAGCCTTTGCTTTATCCTGCTCAGGCTCCTGATCTTGATCAGAAGGCATGTTCTCTTTATTGGACATCCGGACCGTTTCATCAACTGATGTTGTCGTCTCCAGTTCATGCGCCACCTGATCCAGGGCCGCCTGATCTTTTAGCAACTGATACCTCAAAAAGACGAGGTCATTGGAGTATGCAGCGGCATTCATAATACTGCTGGCCATAGTGGTAGAATTAGTATCAAGATCCCTGCGCGCCTTGAGCATGCGCAAGGATTGTGCGTAAGGATAAAGCTCGATCCAATTGTTCAACTCCTCATCGGTGAGTTCCCTGATCCTTTCCGGATACTTTAAATAATATGCCAGCCCTTTGTTCTTCACCAATTCGTAAAGCTATCGTTGAATATTCGCTCTAACAACCTTTCTGTCACATCTTCCAGAATGGCATCCTGGACTTCAAAAAAGTCCTGTTCTGCCCCAAACTCTCCAATTTCCTCATATTTCAAAACTTCTTCTTCTTCAGTGACCGTATTGAATTTTTTTACTTCAATCCTGACGTAGAGTCGGTTGAGAGCAGTACCTACCTGATTGTTAGGATCCTCAGCCCTGACGGTGAATTGGGTTATCGAACCGCTGAAGTAAAGGTCTGGGTCACGTTGGTCCACCTGCAATCTGGAATTATCACGGATCTTTCTCATCAGATCCTCGCTGAAATTGACATTGAACTCGGGTGGGGCTTCCCCACTCACATCCTCAAATGTTTCTACATAGAAGGTATCAACATCTGCCGGGATCGATATACCCTGAAATGTGTAACATGATGTAGTAATAATCAGCAAAGACCAGATCCAGTGTTTCATATGCCGTACTGATTGATCTTCCTGTAGAGGGTCCTTTCGCTGATACCGAGTTCTTCGGCGGCTTCTTTACGGCGTCCGTTGTGTTTCTCCAGAGCACGCGTGATCATCTTCTTTTCCATTTCTTCAAGAGACAGATTATCCTCCATGACGATGACATCTTCATCATGTTCCATTCCGGCATCATCTCTTGAAATTACGAATGGTGCGGATTCATCCTGCGTTTTTGACGATGGTTGGCCTTTGGCTTTCCACTCCTCCAGTAGTTGGGGCCTTGATTCGCCTACCCAGGAGGATTTATCCGGCATCTCGAGATCATTGGACTGAATAAGTTCAAAGACCAGCGATTTCAGATCGTTCAGGTCCTTTTTCATATCAAAGAGTACGGTGTACAGGATATCCCGTTCCTTCATCCCTTCAGCAGACTCGAGTTGCTCGGGAATGGAGGGCAAATATCTTTGTGATATATCAGGGACCAGGTTTATGATATCCTTGGCAGTTATCACCTTGCCCGTACTGAGCACGGATAATTGTTCGGCGACATTCTTCAATTCCCGGATATTCCCCGGCCAGTGATAGTTGAGGATAAGTTCTTTTGCTTCTTCATCCAACACCAAATGTTCAGAACGGTATTTCTCTTCGAAGTCGCTCGCAAATTTCCTGAACAACATCCAGATGTCCTCTTTTCGCTCCTTGAGTGATGGAATCCGGATAGGAACCGTATTAAGTCGGTAATAGAGGTCCTCCCTGAATTTCCCGGCCTTGATCCGTTCTCTCAGGTCGACATTGGTAGCCGCAATAACTCTCACATCGGTTTTGCGGACTTTGGAGCTACCTACACGAATGAATTCACCGCTTTCAAGTATCCTCAACAAGAATGACTGGGTATCCAAAGGCATCTCGCCAACTTCGTCCAGGAAGATAGTGCCCCCATTGACGGTTTCGAAATAACCCTTTCGGTCAGAGGTCGCTCCCGTAAATGCACCTTTTTCATGGCCAAAGAGCTCGGAATTGATAGTGCCGGCCGGAATTGCCCCACAGTTGATGGCAATGAATGTATTGTGCTTTCTCTTGCTAAGACTATGTATGATCTTTGAAAAAACTTCCTTCCCCACACCGCTTTCACCAAAGATCAAAACGGTCAGATCCGTATTGGCTACGCGAATAGCCGTATCCAGGGCGCGATCCAGCAGCGGGGACCGCCCGATAATTCCGAATCTTTGTTTAATTCCCTGCAGCGTCATAGTAGTAATTTAGACGATGTGCCCCAGTAAGGTTGCGCTTGTGGCGTCCGTCACCTTCACATTGACATAATCACCCGCCTTCAAGTCACCATTTTTCGGGAAGACCAGCATTTTATTTTGGGAGTTTCTGCCTTTGAACTCCTTATCAGACTTTTTGGAATCACCTTCAATCAACACCTCGAAAACCTTTCCTATGTCCGCTTTATTGTGCTCAAGTGAGATCCTGGTCTGCAATTCGATGATCTCCTTGAGTCTCCTTTTTTTGACATCATCCGGGATATCATCCTCAAATTTTCTCTGCGCCAGGGTGCCAGGCCTCTCCGAATACATAAACATATAGGACATGCTGTATCTCGCCCACTCAATCATGCTCAAGGTGTCCCTGTGCTCCTCTTCAGTTTCGGTACAAAAGCCAGCAATGATATCCGAAGATATCGCGCATTCAGGAATGATCTTTCGAATGGCATTCACCCGATCTATGTACCATTCTCTGGTGTAGGTTCGGTTCATGAGCTCCAGAACCCGACTGTTGCCACTCTGAACAGGAAGATGTATGTACTTACATATATTCTTGTATTTCGCCATGGTATACAAAACCTCATCCGTCATATCTTTTGGATGAGATGTCGAAAACCGTATTCGTAGACGAGGATCTACTTTGGCGACCATTTCCAGCAATTCTGCAAAGGAAACCTTCTTTTGAGTTTCGGGATGCTCCCATTTGTATGAGTCCACATTCTGACCTAAAAGTGTGACCTCACGGAAGCCTCGATCGAACAACTCCTGGGCTTCCGCCACAATTGTGTAAGCGTTCCTGCTTCTTTCTCTTCCTCTTGTAAAAGGCACCACACAAAACGAACACATGTTATCGCATCCTCTCATTATCGAAATGAACGCGGTCACGCCATTGGATTCCAATCTGGTCGGAGATATATCGGCGTAGGTCTCCTCACGGCTCAGCAGAACATTGATCGCTTTGTCACCATCTTCTGCAGTTTGTATCAACTTCGGAAGCGTTCGATAGGCGTCCGGCCCGACAACCAAGTCAACCAGTTTTTCCTCTTCAAGAAGCTTTTTTTTCAGTCGCTCAGCCATACAACCCAGAACTCCGACAAGTGTCCCTGGCTTTTCAACCTTGATCTTGTCAAATACTCTCAATCTCTGACGCACCGTATCCTCGGCCTTCTCTCGGATCGAGCAGGTATTGATAAGTATGAGATCGGCCTCTTCCATTTGCCCGGTAGCGCCGTAGCCGACATCACCCAGAATGGATGCAACGATCTCACTATCGCTGAAATTCATTTGACAGCCATAGCTTTCAATATAAAACTTGCCGTTATGATCAGAAGAGGAAGGCTTTGACAAGACCTCGCCCTGCCTGTCCTTTAAGATCTCACGATTATTGTCCGTTATCGTAGTTTGCACGTCCTAAAATTTTGGAGTGCAAAGATAACCTTTAAAACGCCGGCTGTCAAAATGACAGGAGAGGAATATGCTAAGAGGAGAAATCGCTCCTGTATTTTGATCCAGTTTCTCTAAAAAATATTTTGAAACCCTCAGATGCGATATATTTGAAACTCAATATTGGATTTAGGTCTCATAAGCTATTTTTATATTGATTCAAATGCCGCAAGAAAATCCCATCGTCGACTTCACGAATACAGAGGTAGCCTTCAAGGACAGGAATAATATGGAATTGAAGAGGATGTATTACCTCTTCAAGGTGATGAATAATCCAGCCCTGGTTAACGTTGGTTCACGTCTTGCATTGTTCGGAATCAGGATCAATTTTCCACTTGTCAACTGGTTGATCCGAAAGACCATATTCGATCACTTTTGCGGCGGAGAGAACCTCCACGATTGTCAGTCCCGGATAGACCGACTGGCAGCATACAATATCCAGACCATACTGGATTATGGCGCGGAGAGAAAGAGCAGTGAAGAAGAATTTGACCAAACCCTGGCAGAAACCCTAAGAGCACTGGAATTTGCCTCGAACAATAAAAGCGTTCCTTGCATAAGTACCAAGATGACAGGAATGGCGGACATAGATCTGCTGGAGAAAGTACAATCCGGTAAAGAGCTGACCTCTGAAGAAACGGTGGCATTTGAAAAATTCAAGGGGCGGTTGGAAACCATTGGCAAGAAAGCATTCGATACGGGCATGGCTGTTTATGTGGATGCCGAGGAATCCTGGATACAGGATCCTATTGATGCCCTACTCGATGATCTGATGGCAGAATTCAATAAAAAACGTGCCAGCCTGTTCAATACAGTTCAGCTCTACAGACATGACCGTCTTGACTTTTTCTATAAAAGTCATGAAAGAGCCCGCCAGGGCAAGTACATCCTGGGAATGAAGCTGGTAAGGGGGGCCTATATGGACAAGGAACGTGAGAGAGCTGAAGAATTGGGCTATCCTTCCCCGATACATGAAGATAAGCCAGCCGTGGACAAGGATTATAATGAAGCTGTAAGATATTGCGTGGAACATTACGAGACCATCGCCTCCTGCAATGCGTCTCACAACTGGGCTTCAAATGCCTTGCAGGCACAATTGATAGATGACCGGGGTATCTTGAAAAACCACCCCCATCTGAATTTTTGCCAGTTGTACGGCATGAGCGACAACATTACCTTTAACCTCGCAGACCAGGGATATAATGTGGCAAAATATCTGCCTTATGGGCCAGTAAAAGAAGTGATATCATATCTGATCCGCCGTGCAGAGGAAAACACCTCTGTTTCCGGGGATATGAGCAGGGAGCTGAGACTTCTCGCAGAAGAGATGAAGAGAAGGAAGAAAAAGGAACTGAAAATGGGAAAACGGCAGCGGGAGGAGATCCAGAGTTGATCATATTCCCTACAGTATTTCCAGAGCTGATATCAGAAGTGTTATCTTTGCACTCATTAATAGCAGAAAAAAAGAAACTACATGAAAAAGTTATTCATAATTGCCCTGGCATTAGGTTTGACCAGTGCAGCTTATTCTCAGAAAGTTGGATTTTGGTTTGATGCCGGTCTAAAAGCTGGTGGAGGCCCTACCCTAATGCTTAACAGCAATATATTTGATGACGACCTTTATGATCATCAGATATCAAGCGGATTCTCGGTGGGTGGTAAACTGGGTATTTTCTACGGTCTTTACAACGGCATCAATTTCGATGTTATGCTAAGCCAGGGAAATCAGAAATTTCGTAACGAGATCAATTCCGACCATGTTGAACACAAGGTCACCTGGACCACAACTGATCTGGCTGTACTTTACCGACTTCAAAAAGAAGGAATATATGTGGAACTCGGTCCCATGTTTTCCTTTGTGAGCAGTGTAAAGCAAGACGGATTTAATCCTGAGGACGTCTCAGAGTTCTATAACGAGAATTTGACCAGTGGCGTTTTTGGTTTTGGTGGATACCTTCTCAGCGGAGACCAGTTCACCCTCATGTTCGGCCTAAGAGCCGGGTATACATTTACCGATATGATCAATGACACCGGTCAGGCGTTGAATTACCCTCGTGCAAACTCTCCTCAATCATCACTGGAAGGATATGATACCTATGAGGAGACTAATCCTATTTTTGTACAGATCATGCTCGAGGCTAACTTCGGCATAGGCTATTTTGCAAAAACAGCGTGTGCGCACAGGACGAGTTTCTTCAGATTCTAATTACGCTCAGTTCACCTCAAGAGCGAAGGGACACGGGATCATTGTTCTTCAGTAAGTGCCATTAGCGAGCATTACCAGGGTGCAGGCTTCGATGGTTTCGATTCCTGCCTCGTTTGCCAGCTCTTGTAGCTCAGGATTTTCTGTTCCCGGGTTAAAGATGATCCTCTTTGGATCGGATTCGAGGATCTGGTCATAGTACTGCTTTTGATTCGAAGGGTTGAGATACAGTGTTATTGTGTGGATGTTATCTTCCGGTCCAAAGGATCTTTCGATGGGAATACCCTGTACATCACCTTTTTTGATACCAATAGCCTTGATATCATCAAAACCACTTTTCAATAAGCGACCTACGGCCAAAAAAGCAAATCTCGAGGGATTATTGGTGGCACCCAAGACCAGTGTTTTCTTTTTGCTCATCTCTGGAGGTTTTCATAGATGCCGGCAATGCCCTGACCTCCGCCAACACATGCGGTGACCATTCCGTATTTCGATGAACGCCTTTTCATTTCGTGAAACAATTGTGTCGATAATTTCGCTCCTGTACATCCCAGCGGATGTCCGAGTGCAATCGCCCCTCCATTCACATTGACGATATCAGGATCCAGTTCTGCATTCTCAATAACGGCCAGGCTTTGAGAGGCGAAAGCTTCATTGAGCTCTATGAGGTCGATATCCTTTAATTTCATTCCGGCCTGTTGAAGTGCTTTAGGTATTGCTGCACAAGGGCCAATACCCATATATATTGGATCTACACCTGCCACACTGCAGGCAGTCAACCTTGCGATTGGCTCAAGATCCAGAGACTTGACCATATTTTCAGAAACCACAAGTACAAATGAGGCACCATCGCTGGTTTGTGAACTATTTCCTGCCGTAACACTTCCATTCTTTTTGAAGACCGGCCTCAGCTTACCAAGAACTTCGAGACTGGTGTCACGCCGGACACCTTCGTCTTCTTTCATTGTAAAGGTCTTTTCATGTCGCTCATCATCCTCTACCCAAACCTCGGTAACTTCGATGGGTACTATCTCTTCTTCAAATTTCCCACCATCGATGGCTTCAGCCGCTCTGGTATGAGACCGGAGAGCAAATTCATCCTGTGCTTCACGGCTCACATTATATTTATCAGCCACAGCTTCAGCGGTGGCACCCATACTTGCCAGATAATTGGGTGTATCGGCCGCTGTGTGATAATTGGGTGCCAATTTATATCCGCTCATCGGTATCATGCTCATACTCTCAATACCCCCTGCAACGAATATTTCACCCATACCTGCCTTTATCTTGGCTGTAGCGATGGCGATAGTTTCCAGTCCGGAGGCGCAATACCGATTGACTGTCATTCCCGGGACGGCCTTCCCGAGGGCCCTCAGCGCAATTTGACGACCGATCTGCAAGCCCTGTTCGCCTTCGGGATTGGCGCACCCTACTATCACGTCATCGACAAGCAGAGGATCAACCTGAGGAACCTCGTTCATCAGGTGACGGATAACCGCAATACCCAAATCATCGGAACGGGTATTCTTAAAGCTTCCCTTATTTGCTTTTCCGACAGCAGTTCTGAATCCTTTTATTACGTACGCGTCCATGACATCCTAATTTCTGAGTGGTTTATTCTTTTCCAGCATATGCTGTATTCTCGCCTGCGTCTTTTCCTCACCGCACAAACTCAGGAAGGCCTCACGTTCAAGATCCAGCAAGTAACGTTCACTAACCTCCTGACTTCCGGTAAGATCTCCTCCACACAAAACGTGTGCGATCTTTCTGGCGATGAGTGCATCAAATTCCGAAGCATAATCCCCCAACCTCAATTCGTTGATCGCTGCATAAAGAGCCCCTAGACCGGTTCGGCCCAAAACTTTAATGTCTTTTCTTTCCAGGGGTGGAATATATCCCTCAGAAAGTCTGGTGACCTGATCTTTAGCCCTGGCGAGGATCTTTCTTCCATTGATCATGATCTCATCCTTAGCAGTGAGATAACCATAATCAATAGCCATAACCGCAGAAGTCGAAACCTTGGCCATAGCTATTGTTCTTAGCCTTTCGATTAATTCCGGCACGTGAACACCTCCTTCATTGAAATCGTCTGAAGCCCGCAGAGCAAATTCTTTGGTTCCACCGGCTCCAGGAAGTAGACCCACGCCCACTTCGACCAGACCGACGTAGGACTCGGCGGCGCATATGCTATTGTCACAGTGCATTATAAGTTCACATCCTCCGCCAAAAACATATCCCTGCGTGGCTGCCACCACGGGTATTTTGCTGTAACGACATCTCATTGTAGTATTCTGAAATAATCGCACGGCATCTTCCAGTTTTTCAAACTCATTCTGGAAGGCCATCATCCCGATAAGCAGCAAATTTGCACCCACCGTAAAGTTCTTGGCATCATTTCCTATCACTAACCCTCGCCAATCCCCTTCTTCGGCAATATCGATGGCTTCATTCAACCCGCGAAGGATACCTTCGCCTATAGCGTTGTTCTTACTCCTGAACTCCGCACAAAGTACCTGGTCTCCCAGATCATGAAGTATCATCTCGTCATTCTTGAATACCGGTTTTTGCTCCCTGAACTGTTCTAATAGGATGACATCCTTGAGATTTTCAAGTGGTCGGTAAGACTCGGTCTCAATATTATAGTACTTCTTGACACCATCCTCCACAAGATAAAATTGATCAAAACCTGATTTCAACATCGATTTGACCCAGTCGGCTATCTCATATCCCTGTTCTTCAGCGTTTTTGACTCCTTCCTCCACACCAATAATATCCCAGTATTCAAAAGGACCATACTCCCAGGCAAATCCCGCTCTGAGTGCATCATCGATGCTGTAGAGGTCTTCGGATATTTCGGGGATTCTATTCGACGCGTAGGCAAACAAGCTATTGAATGAAGAACGAAGCAATTCTCCGCCTTCATCCTCAAAACTGTATAGTGCTTTTATCCTGTTCTTGTCATTGTCAATCTGCTTGGCAAGATCAAGGCTTTCCAATTCAGGCCTTTCTGTGGGCTTGTACTCCTTTGTCTCGAAATCGAGCGATAGAATTATCCTTCGACCCGATTCATCGCGATCCTCAGTCTTTTTATAAAATCCCTTACCACTTTTGTTCCCGTAATATTCATTTTCAACAAGGTACTGTACAAAATCAGGGACTTCGAGATCCTGGATCTGCCGGTCTTCAGGTCGGTTTTGCTTTATCCCTTCGACTACCTTTATAGCTGTATCCAGACCGACGAGGTCTGCCAGACGAAAAGTACCTGTCTTAGGCCTTCCGATGGCCGGACCTGTCAGTTTATCAACTTCTGTTGGTGTCAGGTTCAGTTGGTCAGCAAGAGAAATGATCTTGAACATAGCATACACGCCTATCCTGTTAGCTATAAAAGCCGGGGTATCCTTACATAGAACCGTCAGTTTGCCAAGAACATCGGAGCCAAAGTCCATCAAGAAGTCCACAGTATCCGGATCTGTGTGGTCTGTTGGTATAATTTCCAGGAGATCCATGTACCGCGGCGGATTAAAAAAGTGAGTTCCGCAGAAATTCTTCCTGAAGTCCTCGGATCGGCCCTCAGCCATTAAACTTATTGGTATACCAGAAGTATTCGAAGTGATGAGTGTTCCGGGCTTGCGATATTTTTCTACCTTATCAAAGAGGTCACGCTTGATGTCAAGTTTTTCGATGACAACTTCCAGGATCCAGTCACACGTACTCACCTTTTCAAGGTCATCATCGAAATTACCCGTCGTAATTCTGCTGGCATACCTGTTGACATAAAGCGGGGCTGGTTTCTCCTTGATGGCTGCAAGTAAAGCCTGATCAGCAATTTTGTTCCTGTTGCCATCTTCAGATGAAAGGTCCAGCATTAAAACCTCCAGACCGGCATTGGCCAGGTGACATGCAATTCCGGTTCCCATGATCCCGGAACCGAGAACGGCAACCTTTTGAATTCGTCTCATAAGATTGATTTCGTCAATAGTTTAAACAGGAGGCTTGGGATTTTGATCTTATAATCTTCGATTTCCAGCGTCTTTTCCCTGATAAGTACACAGATTGATCGAATATTTATACATTTAACATATTATAGATAGATCAAATATTTGAAAACGTTTATATTTTTGCCCATTCTTATACCATTTAGCATAGGCAACTACGTTTAATAGACCAAATTAAATATATCGATGCTTCCATTGAGTTTTCTATTACTTCAAAATGTGGCTGAAGAGGAAGAAGCCAAGCAAAGCCTTATCAGTTTGATCACGGAAGGTGGACCATTAGGGATCACCATTGTTGGCATTCTGCTATTCCTGTCCATCATTGCATTGTACATCTTCATCGAAAGATGGCTGACGATCAAAAGGGCAGGTAAAATAGATCAGAATTTTATGAATAACATACGGGCCTCCGTAGCCTCCGGTAATATTGAAGGAGCCAAGGTGCTCTGCCGGAATGCAGACAGTCCCATCGCTCGCATGGTGGAAAAGGGCCTTATGCGTATCGGTAAGCCGCTGAGAGATATTGATGCGGCGATCGAAAATGTCGGTAACCTGGAAATTTTCAAGCTTGAAAAGAATCTGTCCAAACTGGCAAGTATCGCCGGTGCTGCACCGATGATCGGCTTCTTTGGTACGGTTACGGGTATGATCCTGGCGTTCTACAAGATGGCAACTGAACAAAATGTTACTCCTGACGTATTGGCTGGAGGTATCTACCAGGCTCTGATCACAACGGCGGTCGGTCTGGCGATCGGCATCTTTGCCTTCGTGGGATATAACATCCTTGTTTCCAATGTAGAAAAGGTTGTTTTTGAAATGGAGCGGAACACCACAGAGTTTATGGATCTGCTTCAGGAACCTTCGGGTAACATATAAAACTTAGACATTGGGTTTAAAGAAAAGAAGTCGGGTAAGTGCGGAGTTCAGCATGTCGTCATTGACAGACATTATTTTTCTGTTACTTATTTTCTTTATGTTGACCTCTAATCTGGTACAGATCAACCTCGATCTTCCTGAATCAGATTCGAAAACGATTTCACCCACTTCCATCGTTGTACAGATCACAAAGGATGGCAGTCATACGCTCAATGGCAAGCCGATCAGTATCAGCCAGTTGAGAGGTGCTTTGGCAACCGCTGTTCGCGAAAGCGACAACAGAGAGAACGCCGCTATTGCCATTGCTGCTGAAAAAGGTGTGGCCTGGAAGAATGTTTCCAGAATAATGGAAATGGCAAGCGCATTGGGAGTGAAAGCTATATTGGCAACCAAACCGAAGAAATAAAATGGGACTCAAGAAAAGAAGTCGGGTTAGTGCGGAGTTCAGCATGTCGTCGTTGACAGACATTATTTTCTTGTTGCTCATTTTCTTCATGTTGACAAGCTCTCTGGTGGTACCCAATGCACTTAACCTGAAGTTGCCTGGCAAATCCAGCCGGACCACCCTGGAGTCGAAACCTCTGGAAGTCGAGGTCAAAAGAAATGGTCATTACTACGTCGCCGGACGAAAGATCTCCATTACCGGGCTACAAAAGGCCATGCGTACCTTGAGCCGAGACAAGTCTTTAAAGAATAAGACAGTTGTGATCACCCCACACCCCAATGTCCCCCATGAATACGTAGCTGCGATCATGGATCTGGCGCTCAAGTATAATATCAGTGCCATACTGGCTACCCCTCCGAATCGTTGATCGAAGCTGACACAACTTTTCAGTTGTATCAGAGTTTTATATATTAGTATTTAATTTAATATGTTGGCACGTCCAGGCATACAACTCGATAATGATACCAAAGGGAAGCTCATTTCCATTGGGCTACATCTGTTGTTGTTGCTCCTCGCTCTCTGGCCATTTTTCAGAGATTCCGAATGGGAGAATGAGACGACCGTCGTCATAGAATTCACGGAAACTGTTGCATCCACAGATGAAAATAAATCCTCCGTAGACCCCGACCCAAAAGATCAAGGTGGCAAAGAAAACACCAGAACCGAGAAAGCCCAAAAAAACCTTACGACACAGGGTACAAATGATCCAGTCAATTCACCTTCTACAGCCAGGGATTTCGTTTTAGAGAAAGAGAGTGAGATCGTTGCCATCGAAGGTCAACAATCTGAAGGTTCTGGCAATAGGAAAGACCAAAGGAATAATAGGGATTTTGGAGGATTGTTCGGCACATCAGAAGGATCAGAAAACAGCAGCCGATCCACAGATGAGCAGGATCTTTCTGCTCTCGAGGTTTTATCACGAGGTCACGGTTCTTCAGAAAGGGGCCTTACCGGTCGAAAAGTGGTCTACAAGCCCGAAATTCTGGATCGAACGCAAAAGGAAGGCCGTGTGGTCGTTGAAATATGTGTCAACAAGACAGGAGAAGTTATCTCTGCGCAATACACCCAACGAGGCAGCAATACGACAGACAGTTATCTTGTCGAGCTGGCCGAGAATGCAGCCTACAAATGGCGCTTCACCAGATCTGAACTGCCCAGGCAATGCGGCGTTATTACCATAGATTTTAGACTAGAGTGAGGAACAAACCTGTTTTCCAAAACTACAAGGAGGTCGAGCAATACCTGTATCGTCAACTGCCCATGTTCCAGCGAATAGGGAAAAAGGCCTTCAAGAAAGATCTCGATAATATCATAGCACTGTGCGAATCTCTGGGGAATCCACACAAGGACTTCAGGTCAATACATATTGCAGGCACCAATGGCAAAGGGTCAGTCGCTCACATTCTCGCGGCTTTATTAGAGAGTTCATTTTCGAAAACAGGAATTTATACTTCTCCCCATCTTAAAGACTACCGTGAACGTATAAAGATCAATGGCAAGAACATCCCACGTCAGGCCGTTCAGCATTTCATTTCTGACAATCTCTCCCTCATCGAAAAGATCAAGCCTTCTTTTTTTGAAATCTCAGTTGCCCTGGCCTTTTGGTGGTTCAGGGAACAGGAGGTTGATATGGCAATAATAGAAACTGGCCTCGGTGGACGCCTGGATTCGACAAACGTGATCCTACCGGAGCTTTCGGTAATTACCAATATAGGATATGATCATCAGACGTTTCTCGGACCTACTCTGAAACATATAGCCCGTGAAAAGGCAGGTATTATCAAACCGGGCGTACCAGTTGTTATCGGTAGTCGACATCCCGAAACGGAAGCTGTATTTGATAAGCGTGCCGAAGAGCTCAGTGCACCTATTCAATATGCGGATGAAGTTTGCGAGGTGGAGATCAAAGAAAGGTATCCTCTGTCAGTAGATTACAAGATCTACCACAACAACAAGACATTGACACAGGAAGCTGATCTGGTAGGTGCCTATCAAGTGGAAAACATCAGAACCTCAGTTGCAGCCTGTCACGTTTATTCCGCCAGGAACTCCGGATACAAGTTCGACCTTGAAAAAGATATCAAGAATATAGAACACGTTTGTTCTCGGTTGAACTTTAAGGGCAGATGGCAGATACTGGCGCAAGACCCGCTTATCATTGCAGATGGAGCACATAACCTTGAAGGGTTGACGTTTGTCGCTGACCAGATCGAATTGACGCCTCATGATCGGCTTCACCTGATTCTTGGACTTGTCATGGAAAAGGATCCCATCAAGACCCTACAAAAATTTCCTCACAACGCGATCTTTTATCTTACCAAAGCCGATGTTCCAAGAGCTATGTCTCTCCAAAGGTTAGAGCAAGCCGCCAAAGAGCTCGGACTCAACTACAAAACCTATCAAAAGCCCAGTACAGCATTATTAAAAGCTAAAGGTCGCGCCACCTCCAAAGACCTCATTTTTATTGGAGGAAGCTTGTTTTTAGTAGCAGAATTAGTTTAGTTTAAAGCAGCATATTAGCTATTGAGGGTATCTTGATTAAAGAAAATTGCGTATTTGCTTAATTAGCCATTATTTTTGTTGGCCATTTTAGAAAATCACAACTCGACATGAAGTTTAAGTTCATACTATTATCTGCGTTACTTCTCTTAACAATAGGAAAGCCACAGGCCCAATGTCCGGGTGCCCTGGAATGTACAGGAGCTCAGACATTCTGCGCTATATCCAGGCTGAACGGATTTCAATGCAGCAATCCAGATTTTCCCAATGCGGGATTCCCATTGTCAAGTCTTTGCTTTGGAGCTGGTGTGCCTCATAATATCAATTGGTGGGCATTTGTTGGCGCCGGTGGACCACTGAATCTGCAGTTCAATTTTGACATCGCGAACTGTCAGGATAATCAGGGTATTCAGGCTGGCGTTTTCGAAGCGAATTGCGACGGGACCATCATATGGGACTGTAATGCCGCTTGTAATACATCTACTTTTACTCTTAGTGGAGCTACGCTTGCGTGCCAGATATATTACGTTTGGGTCGATGGATGTAATGGAGATGTTTGTACCTACACCATGTCGGTTTCCGGTAACACCATGGCCCCTACCCTTCCCAAGCCTATTCCTCAGCCCACAGCCAGTGGTCCGATCTGCGTTTGTGGAACAACAGAGTTCTGCTTCCCCGGTGTCGCTGGAAACTGCGAGCCAACACTGACCTGGACAGTAGATGGTAATCCAGTGGGAATGCAAGGTGATGAATGTGTAGATATTGACTTCCCTACCAATTCACCTCGTCAGATATGCGTAACAGCAACCGTGGGTAATCCTAACGATCCTAATGCTATATGTGATCAGGACTTTACCTGTATAACCGTAACGCCAGATCCAATTCCTCAGGAAATGGGCCCTCTCAGAACTTTATGTTCACGAGTTGATCCTTTTATATGGCATGGAATGCCTATCACTCAAAACTGTATCAATCCGCCTTGTTCAGCAAGAGTGGAAAGAGCGGATGGCTGTTGTGTAGATAGCCTGGTACCTTTCCAAATTTTGCCTCCGGAGGTAAAAGTTGGCCTTCCTGTGACGATATGTCCTGAAAATCAACCTTTTAGCTGGCATGGCACTCTAATTAGTACAAGTTGTATCAATCCACCTTGTACTGCGAGACTGGAAGGGCCGGACGGATGTCTGATCGATTCTGTAAAGTCATTCACCCTGCTTCCACCAAGGCAGCCAGGCAGACTGGATACCTTTTTCTGTGAGATACCACCAAATGGATTCCGAACGGAAGACAACCAGGTCTTCAGGGAAGAAGCTTGTGACGAAGAGATAACATTTAAAGATGCCTTCTTTGGTTGTGACACTACTTATTTCCTTAATCTGCGAGTTTTTAAATATTCTGTAGACTGGCAATTGGACTGTTTCCCTTGTGATGGTGCAGTCACGCTTTGTCCGAACATAGAGTATGATCCAGAATGCCCACAATTCAATGATGGCCAAGTGATGATCAACCTGGAATGGCGCGATCAGAACAATCAGGATCTGGGCACTACAATGGGAACGGGATGTAAACGCTTCACTGATCCTGGCAGAATATGTGTAAATCTGAGCGTCTCCTACAAAGGAAATCCTTGCTTGGGAAATTGGCAGGAATGCTATACTATTCCTGAGAACATATTCCCAGAGCGTCCTCAAATCGATGGTGACAGTAGCGTATGTGGTAGTGTGCCGGGTGTCTATTTTACCAATATAGAAGAAGATGATGTTTGCGAGTATCGCTGGGAGATCCGTTCTCAAGGCGGCACGATAAGAACTACTGATGCATTTGCAAATGACACTATTCAGATAGATTGGACCAATGCCATTGGAGATACAGGTGTAGTCTGCCTGCACTATACGACGGATTGTGGAATTAGTGATGATACTTGCTTCACGGTTGACTTCTCAGGTACACCGCAGATCAACGCCGGACCTGATACCAATGTCTGCGCCTCAACATATACCATGCAGGGTATTGAAGATGTAGGTGGAGAGTGGACCCAGGTAGGAGGGCCAGATATGGCCAACATCATGAATCCGACCAACATTAACTCAGATGTCATGGTGACCACTCTGGGAGAATATAAGTTTACCTGGATGGAATCCAGGGATGGTTGTACTTCTGTGGATACAGTAACAATAGGTTTCCGGCCAGATCCGACAATAGACAACATCGACACCATATGCAGCGGTGACGCTACAAGTCATATTGTCACATTCGAACTGATGACAGGCACAGGACCTTATACTGTAGTTTCAGGAGGTGGTAGCATAGACATGAATAATGTGTATACTTCTGATACTATCCTGGATAATACCCCTACTACGATTGTCATCCAGGATGTATACGGTTGTGAAACATCATATTTCATAGACTACAACTGCGAATGTCAGAATGCGGTGGGAGAGCTTGACCGCGATACCATCATGCTCTGTGGTGCCAATGCAGAGGCATGTGCCGATTACGATGCCTCTAATCAGGAGCTGGTTCCGGGTGTAGACACTTTTATGTTTGTATTATACTCAGGACAAGGGCAGCTGCAATCTACCGAGATCGCCAGGAATCAAACCGGATGTTTCAATTTCGATCCTGGCACAATGAATCTCGATCAGGTGTATTACATAGGAGTAGCTGTCGGCATGAAAGATGTCAATGGAACAGTAGACCTTGACGGAGGATGCCTCCAGTTGGAGGAAGCCCAACCTGTAATTTGGTATGCTCAGCCAGATCCAAATGCCGGAACAGATGGCGAGGTATGTGGTGAGGTATTCACTTTGAACGGGTCGGGTAGTCTTACTAATTCAAGTATCAGATGGCTCAATACCTCTGGTGTTGTCCTTGGTAGTTCTACTGATCTGAATACAACTGCTACCATTCAACCGGGTCAACACGGTTCCTACAACATCATCCTTGAGGAAACCAATGCCATATGCACGGTCAGGGATACTGTAGAAATAACATATTTTGAAATTCCTGAGCCTGCCAATGCCAGGGAGATATGTGTGGATTCGATCAATCGACAGAGTTTCGACTACATTGTCTGCTTCAGGATCACCAAAGGAACACCTCCTTATACTATTGTACAGGGAGGGGGAAGCATAGATCCGATGAACAACAGGTATTGTTCGGATCAGTTAATGAGTCTGTCAACATATGATATCATCATTGAGGATGCCAACGGCTGTCAATTCAGTGTTACAGGAGATCATAACTGTGATTGTGGCGCCACGGATCCCGGTGTTATGGACATGCAAACTCTGAATACTTGCGTGGATCAATGTGTGGATATTCAAACCAATGGCACAGAGACTCTGGAGGCAGACGACGTTGCCGAATTTGTATTGCATGAAGGATCGGGTGCTTTGATCATTAACGAGATCGCCCGCTTTTCATATGACCCGGATGCCATGCCAGCTGAGGTAGTGCAATTCTGCTTTGACCAGAATGCCGGTATGGTTGCCGGTAGAGTATATTATGTCTCAAGATTAGTGCGGTCAGCTACGGATCCGGATGATCCTTGCGAAAGAATTGCTCCGGGCCAGCCTGTTATCTGGAACAGCTACCCACAATCAGATGCTGGTGCAAATCAGGATGTTTGTGGATTGTCAGCTACTCTGGAGGCCATGCCTTCCATAGGAACGGGAGAATGGACGGTAGTTAACCGTCCAACAGGAAGTAATTTCATGATGGCAGCAGGCATGCCTGTCAGCATGGTTACAGTGGATCAGTATGGTACTTATACATTCCAGTGGAAAGAGAATAATGAAGGATGTGCCGACAGTTCGACTGTCAATATCACCTTCCACGATGCACCGAGGATCAGCAATCTGTTTATTGAGTGTGACGATGTGGCTGAAAATTACCGCATCTATATTGAGGTTACCGATGGTGATCCTTCATCGTATGAGATCAATGGTATACCCCTGGATTCGCTGCGTGGAAATACTTTCATCACCGAGTGGCTGCCTTCAGGCTCCAGTAATTCTTTCTGTGTTACTGACCAGTGGGATTGTCAACCGGCTTGTGCCGATACTACCTACGTCTGCGAATGTCTTACAGAAGCTGGAACAATAAGCGGAGACGATATCGTCTGCGTAGACGAATGTATACAGGTCAATTATCAGGGAGGTAGCCCCGATGCGAATGATCTCGTAAGATTCGTGCTTCACGACGGAGATGCTAATAACCTTGGGAGTGTCATTGCATGTAATGCCAGCGGTGAATTCTGTTTCGACGCGCAGAACATGACGGCGAATACGCAATATTTCATCACAGCTGTAGTGGGTAATGATGACGGCAGCAACTGTGTGAATCTCTCAGACAGATGTTTGGATATGTCCACAGGTATTCCTGCTACATGGTATCAATATCCTTCTACGGATATTACATCCATGGGTACGGTATTCACATGCCAGGTGGACAGCCTTCTTTTGGATGGAAGCAATTCGTCCGGTCCCGGTACGCTGGATTTCAACTGGAGTACAACTAACGGCAGCTTCTGTAATAGCGGAGCTACGAACAATCCGACTGTCTGGATCTGTAGTGCTGGAACATACGTATTAACAACCAGTCATCAGGAAAGTGGCTGCTCTACTACCGATACGATAGTTATCGACAGAGATCAGAATCTACCCAATGTAAGTGCCAACACACCTAATGTACTGACCTGTGACAGGACGAGCGCGGTTCTTGATGCGACAGGCTCCGATTTTGGAGGTGAATTTGAACTGCAATGGTTGGATCCTAATTCAAATCAGATATCCCAGGATCTCATGGCCACGGTCACTGAGCCTGGAGTATATACCCTTATTGTCCTGAATACGCAGACCGACTGTGAAGACATGTTAACTGTAGAAGTAACTCAGAATATCATGCAACCAACAGCAGTGATCGATCAGGTCGGTGAATTAAGCTGTACTGTGGATGAGGTAGAATTGAATGCTTCCAACTCCATGACTCAGGGTGCGGTCAGAACTTACTCATGGTCCACCACTAACGGTGAGATCAGTGGACCTTCAAATGGTCAGGTCATCAATGTGACCGAAGAGGGACAATATGAATTGATCATTGTGGACGATCTTAATGGTTGTGCCGATACTATGGTCGTCGATGTAATCGAAATAGGTAATACTCTCGAGAGTATTGATGTGGATCCGACCGATCCTACCTGCTTTGGCTTTAATGACGGAATAATGGAGATAGACGTTTCCGGAGGTATCGCACCGCTGATGTACAGTGTAAATGGCGGTCCGTTTACCAGCTCTACCATCTTCACAAACCTAGCACCAGGCACATACGATGTGGTTGTAAGGGATGATAATGGTTGTGAAAAGGATACATCGATCACAATCCAGGAACCTGCAGAGATCTCCATCACTGCCAAAGAGGATCTGATCAAGGAGGCGGGGTCATCAGTAAGGCTTGACACGCTGATCCTGGAAGTGACAGGTATTACAGTCGCAGATGCAGATTCTGTCTACTGGTACGATGAGCAAACCGGAAACAGGATCCCGTTCACATTACTCGACAGTTTAACGGAGACAAGGACTTACAGAGTTGTCATCTATGATGGTCCGTGCCAGTCAAGTGATCTGATAACGATCTTCGTCAAATACACGAGGAATATCTTTGTACCTAATATCATATTTCCTGGATCAGACAACGCAGATCCATCCAACAAGCAGCTGTATGTTTACGGCAATAAGGATAGGGTTCAGCAAGTCAATTTCATGAGAATATATGATCGCTGGGGAGAATTGATTTACAGCAAGGATGACATTGAATACGACGAAAGACAAGGTAGAACTGTCGAAGGATGGGATGGCTTCTTCAATGGAGAACTGGTCAATCCTGGTGTTTACATCTACCATGTACAGGTAGCGTTTTTCAGTGCGGACGGTGATCTGATAACAGAAGACTTCTTTGGTGACGTGACGTTGATACAATAAGTGTATTTATCACACCGTCCGACAGGATAAGGAAATACAAAAAGGCCCGGAGTTCAGATTCCGGGCCTTTTTGTATTCAAATTGCCTGAAGAACAGATCTGGATAAGGCAGCAGGAGACCGAGTCAAACGTTGTATTTGTAAACACTTCATAATGACTTATCTCAGGTTCCTTTTAATTGTTTTGCCATTCCTTATGGCAGTGACGGGATGTTCAAAGATAATGGATGAACATTTGCTATGTGATGCTCTGGATAGTGGTGACCGAAGCGAAGTCGCCGAGTGGATCGAGTTCTTCACACACGACCTTGAGCCAAAACCAACCAATAATGATCCTTTAGGCCAGTCCGACAACCTGGAAGCATTGGTAGATAAGCTGTCCGACATAGATTGTATGGATGCTGATGTCATCTGTTATGCCTGTATAGAGACCTACCCACCCAAAAGTGAGATTAAGCTCACAACCTCAAATAGAAGTCGCATCATCTTTCTTAAAACAAGCGAGGATTACCCTTTAAAATTTGTAGGCTGGCGCGAATAAGCACCAGATTGATTTCCCGAATGGGTTCAAATTTCGGTGTGAAAAATGCATTCGATCTTTGTCACAAAATTGTCTTCCATGATCACTAAGATCTGATCCATTCAGCATACTGTCATTAAATGGTCGACAACCACTTTTCATTTATCTGGTTTAAGTAGATATATTGTGAAGCGCACTCAGACAATGTGATCCTATGTATATAAAAAGAAACTATGGGTTCTGGATGACCCTTAATTGGTCTAAAAAGCCTTTAATCATCGGTTTTCTGTATTCCCTGGCCCTCTGTCTTGTCTTTTACTTTCTACCGCTGAAGTTTTCGCTCCCCTGGCAACCGATAAGTGTGATAGGTATAGCAGTT
>JAWVZH010000017.1:0-28766 GCA_033722295.1 Saprospiraceae bacterium | reverse complement strand
GGGTGATCGTGAATGAGAATGACCTCATTCAGTGGTTTATTGATGATTGACCTTATTATAGGACGCTAACGTCCAGATCAAAAAGCATGGTAAGCCGATCCAGACCAACTCTGACATGACAACTTTCATTCCCCATTCACTGAAAAAATTATCTACTCCCAGGGGACTAACCTGGATTGGCCGAAAGGGTAAAAAACACCTTTCATTGGAAAAGGGAATAAAAAAGCCCACGCCCCGACCACCATTCGTCATAGCATCAATGATCCCGTGGGAAGCGGTCACAACAAAAAAGAAAACCAAGCAAAATAACCATGTCGACCAACTCTTCCTCATCTCACCTCTATAGAATACAACACTTATCAACAGTGCCCAGCAAAAGGCAAATACAAAAGAATGTGATAAGCCACGATGTCCTAACCAGTGTTCATATGGGATCCCCAGATCAAACGCCAGGACATCTATATCGGGCAGCGCGCTTGAAAGCATGGCAAGAATGAATAGCTTCGCATCAACCTGGAGAGCCTTTCGTGTCTGGATCACTTTTGATCCAGTGGCTCCTATAATGAGATGAGAAAATAAGGAAGCCATTAGAGATCGGAATTTTCCTGGTGTCTTCCTACTGCAACACTGGCATTCAATTCGAACCCTATCAATATGACGAAACAAATGATCTGTATCCAGATCATAGCAATGATAAGAGCGCTAATAGCACCGTACAGTTGATTGTACTGACTGAAATTATCAATGAAAAACCCAAATCCGAGAGTACTCAGGATACAGAAGATCGTAGCCAGTAAAGCTCCAGGAGAGAAAAATCGTGTTCTTCTTTTAAGAGAGGGACCATATTTATAGATGAATGATATACCTGTATACAGGATAAGTAAGACAAGAAGATAACGGCCTATCACTATCAGTAACTGACTGAATAAGCCGATATTCAGTATTTCGGTGAGGTTATCCATAAAGAACTGAGCAACGATCACCAACAGTACGGAGATCACAAGAAGTACATAAAGTACCAGTGTCATAATGATAGCCGCCACCCTTCTTTCCCACCAAGACCTATGTCTGAATCCTACAACATTATGCTTTTCAAAACCACGAAACAAAGAATCCATCCCATTGGATGCAAAATAGATAGCGGCGATGATACCGAATGACAAGAGACCTCCTCTGGGCACTTTCAGATCCTGAATCGATCCGACGATAAAGTCGCCAACCCTGCCGGGAAGCAAAAGAGGAAGTTCCTGTTCCAGGAGTTCAAGTATCTCTTGTCCGAGAGGATAGTAAGGAAGCAAGGTGATAAGAAACAGCAAACTCGGAAAGATGGACAAGAAGAAGCTGAAAGCCGCACTGTTAGCTCTGGTGGTAATATCATCCCTTCCCGTTTCATCTATGACGAACTCGATCACCTTGTACATAGATATGCCTTCAAATCCAGGCAGGGAATATTTTTTCATCCATTTTAACAAACGGATCCATCTCAGCTTGATCTCACGTTGCATATCGGATAACCTGTTAGCCAAAATACGGTTCTAGTTTTTTGATCAATGCTGCAGGCGGTTTTGTTGGACGCCCGGATTTTATGTCGACGAAGCACAGAGTAACCCTTCCCTTTGTCAATAACTGACCGTCCTTCTTTGATATATCTGTTTCAAAAATAATTCGCCCCTGAGGGAGTTCGGGAATACTTGTGGTCAGGATAAGTTCTTCATCATAAAAGCACGGTCTTATATACTTGATCCACAATTCCAATACCGGCAAGGCGACGCCCGATCTTTCCAATTCTGAATAGGGCACGCCAACCGCGCGCATCGCCTCCGTCCGGGCGACTTCGAAATATTCGGTGTACCGGCCATAATATACATATCCCATCTGGTCGGTATCCGCATATTTCACCCTGACTTTTATGGTGTGATTATACATATGATCAGGCTCTGTCGATTGGGCAGGACATACAATGACTGCCTCCACGGGCCCGCGAAAGTTCACCCGAGGGCAGACTGATAATGGTTTTTGTCAAACTGTCCGGATCCAGTTGTTGATTTTGCACCAAAGAGAGAAACTCCAGGGCCGGCAGGATACTGTAACCTTTCGCTTTGAATGCTTTTTCGGTCATCAGATTTCGATCATAGGCCAGTGCCACCCCGGGCCGGATCGTCAACAAGTTACATGCGTCTGTCCATTGTTCTCTTTCCTGGTATGGTGACCTCCCTTCTCCTCCGAGCACAAATTCTGTCTCTCCACTGATCTCGGCTTTCAGGAACTGCTCCACCGATGGATAGGAGCGCTCCGTACCGTTCTTGGTGTGTACGGTCACATAGGAGCTCAGGCCATCTACAACTATGGGCTTGTGAGCTACGAAGAGGTTTGTGTCAACCTGTGTAAAAAGAGTATCGATGTGCATATAACTCCTTTCAGGCGGGACTACTACCTGAACGACATTTTCCACTATATCTTTCTCGAACATCACTTTCTTGATGCTATCAAAGGCATGAGCTGTAGAGCGTTCAGAAGTTCCGATCACCAACGTGTCCTCATTCAGGATCATGATATCACCACCTTCAATAGACACCTTCTCACCTCTTGGGGAGGGTGGAAAGGCGTTGAGATCATTAAGATTGATAAGCTTGCCTCCTTCCTTGAGGTCAGCAAACAGAGGATGAGACCACAGGAAGAAACGCGTGAGCAGATTTTCTCTGTACCTCGCGGTCTTACTGGCCTTGGTGATAAGGCAATGATCATTGATCATTACCGCAATATCACGGGTAAAAATGAAGTTTGGAATGGGGTCGAAGTATACAAAGTCATCCTCTCGGTCATAGCCCGTCACCAAAACTTTGGTAAGAACCTCATTGTCAAGTTCGAGGAGTTGCTTTTCAAATGAGGTGGGTAGTTCTTCGAAATCCACCAGCAGGCTTATCAATTCGGCCTTGCCTTCCGGATGGGCTTCCAGTGATTCGAGGATAAGGTCTCGAGTCTCCAGAACGCCATCTTTCCCCACGAACGACTTCAATACGGCGACGAACACATCATGCTCTTCCTGCATTCTTGGTAGAAAGACTATATCGTCAAACAGAAGTTCTTCTGAACGTTTTGGACTCACTCTGGCAATGCCTTCATCCGGTCGATGGACAATAACCTTATTGAGTGAAGAGATCTCTGAGGACACACTTAATGTTCTGGACATGCCACCTGGTTTTCAGCAAATATAAGGGCTAACTAAGACTTGACGGCCTCTTGAAAAATGGCATTAGTCTCTCCTTCCCCTGAGCTTAACAAAACAGGAACTCTTATTGAAAATAAAGGAGTTGATCAGATTTTCTTAATCTGTCGGCCCCGGTCCGATCTCCATGATATTTTCTTACTTTGTAGATGAATTGGCGGCTTTCGTCTAACTGTAAAAGGTCGGTGGAACCAATTTTGATCATCATGCTTTAATTGGATAAATGAGTGACTTTTTAAAAAACCTCAGATCCTTATTCATAGAAGACAGTAAACCGGATCTGAAGAAAGAGGAATCCGGAGATACAAAGGAGACATTTGAAACTTCAGATACTCCCCAGAAGGTAGAAATTCCGGGGCCTGAGCCAGTCATGCCTAAATCTGGTGAACCCGGCAAGGTCAGCGAAAAATTCACAAAGGTCTTGCTCAAGTCTATAGAAAAGTATAATCAGGATGGGTTTGACTACCTGGAATACAAGAACAGCGTAAGGTCGCTGTCCAAAATGTCCATGAATGAATCAACAAGATTCCAGTCTGCCCTTGCCATGGCCCAGACAATGGGAACAACTGCTGATCAACTGATCTCAAGCGCAAAACATTATCAGAATGTCCTCACCGACGAAAAAAAGAAATTTGATCAGGCCGCTCAGATGCGTCTGGATCGCCAGGTCAAAGCAAAGCGCAATGAGCTATCTGAATGGGAAAAGGAAATAGAGCAGAAGGAAAAAATGATCGAAGAGTTGAAAAACGAGGTAAAACAACTGAGGGTGAAGATGGGTAAGGTCAGCGAACGATTAGAAATCGAAGAGGCCAAGGTCGAACGCACACAGGCGGATTTCATCGCTTCATACAACAACCTCTATAACCAGATCTCATCCGATATCGACAAAATGAGTAAATATTTGAAATAGATCATGACTCAGGAAAAACCAAAAACGTTTTGGCGCCGACCAGAGGGTGTCACCGGAGGCCTTGTCCTGGCAGGTTTGGTCATTGGTGGTGGCTACCTTCTCTACCAGGCATTGCCAGCTATCATCGCCTTAACCTCAAATGTACTTGCGCTGGCCGGAATGCTGCTGGCTCTCGGAGTCATCATCTATATGGTCCTTGATCCGAGGACACGAAACCTGGTTTGGTATTTTTACAAAAGCGTTATGAGATGGCTCACGGGATTGTTCGTACAGATCGACCCGATAGGTATCCTCAAGAGTTATGTTGAAGATCTCAAAGACAATCTCAGGAAAATGAACCGGCAGATTGCTAAACTGAGGGGCCAAATGCATCAGCTTAAGGAACTCATTTTCAACAACAAAAGAGAGATCAAGGATAATCTGGTCATGGCCGGGAAAGCCAAGGACAATAATAAAAAGAACATCGTCATACTCAAAACCCGAAAGGCCGGAAGACTCAAGGAGTCCAATATCAAGTTGGAAGACCTCTATAAAAAAATGGAGATACTCTATAGGGTCCTGAGCAAAATGTATGAAAACTCGGAGATCCTTGTTGAGGATATTCAGGATCAGGTCAAGGTCAAAGAACAGGAGAGGAAAGCCATACATGCCTCTCATTCCGCTATGAGGTCTGCAATGAGCGTCATTAAGGGGGATGCCGACAAGAGGGCTATGTTTGATCAGGCTCTCGAAGCTGTAGCCGATGACGTCAGCGAAAAGGTGGGTGAAATGGAACGGTTCATGGAGCTTTCTGAAAATTTCATGGAAAGTATAGATCTTCAAAACGGCGTTTTTGAAGAAGAGGGGCTAAAAATGCTTGAAAAATGGGAAAATGAAGGCATGTCGCTCCTTCTGGGTGAATCCAAACATGACATTCTCGAAGCTGCCGAAGACGATGACGATGTCCTTGATCTGGACGCCCCCGTGGCAAGACCTGAAAAGGTGAAGCAATCCAGAAGTAACCAATACGATTCATTTTTCGAATAAAAATTAGATCATGGCAAGAAGATTAACCGCATTTTCCAAATTTTTGATAACTGTTGCCATCCTTGCAGTCATTTTCTTTGCCGGACGGTATGTTCTCAACAATACCGAGTTTGGCAGAAATCTCAAAGAGCAAGCACAAACAGAACAAAAAGAGTCAGAATATCAATCTGATCAGTCAGGGGCAGACACCGGAGAGCCTGTCGGACGAATAGATAAAAGTGGAGACAGGGTATTGAGAGTTCAACTGGTCACATGGGGTGGCTATGCCCCTGGTTTGTTCTGGAATAATGGTGCAAAGGCCAACAGAGAATCGCGCTTTTTCCAAGATTATGGCTTCAAAGTGGATTTCAAACTCGAAAACGACCTTATCAATGCCATGAACGCCTGGATATCTGACGAATATGACGTCATTGTCCAGACAGCAGATGCCTTTCCGCTCTACACAGCACCAAATGAGATCAATGAATTCGGACCAAAGGCCTTTATTCAGGTCGACTGGTCACGGGGAGGAGATGCCATTATTGCCAAACGTGGAATCAATACCATTAATGATCTCCAGGGAAAACGGATCGCTGTGGCTGTGCCATCACCGGCCCAGACATTACTTGTGTCTGCTCTCGAAGCCGCTGGAATGAAATACGAGGACGTTCGCGTGATAAAGACCACGGACAATCTTAAGGCCGCCGAGCTTTTCAGGAGTGAGGATGTTGACGCCGCAGTTGTTTGGAGTCCGGACGATATACTGGCAACTCGGGATGTACCTGGCTCAAAGATCCTGCTGACCACAGCGGAACAGTCGCACATCATTGCTGATATCATGTTAGCCAAGGAGTCTTTCATTCGAAATAACCAGGAAATGATCCATGATTTCTATGAAGGTTGGATGAAAGGAGTCGCTGAAATGAAAAAATCTGAAGTCTATAAAGAGGAAGCGGCAAAACATCTGGCTGCATTGAATGGCATTGCCGTAGAAGACGCCAAAGGCATGATGTCGACAGTCTATTGGACCGGACACGAGGATAACGTCAATTTTTTCGGGCTTAACCCAGATTACAGGGGTCAAAAAGGTCAGGATGTTTACTCAAAGATGAACAGGATGTTTGTCCGGACGGGTGATGCTGAGTCTCAGGGACCCAGTTGGAGATCGGTCATTTACACAGGAGCCATACAAGATGCAGAAAGCACTTTGACCGGGCCTGAATATGCGGCTGAAGGCACTAAGGAGTTCTCACCTCCCACGCAGAAGGAAAGGACATCACCAGCTCTTGCGGTCAAACCGATCACCATCAAATTTAACACGGGTCAGTACAAGCTGGACCCTAATGCGAAAAGCCTGATAGATCTGCAATTCGCGGATGTCGCCAAGTCATTCGCTAATACCAGAGTGAGAATTGAAGGAAATACGGATAATGTCGGTTCCCGGGAAATGAATATGAGACTGTCCAGACAGCGCGCGCAATCAGTTGCCGATTATCTGGAAAGTGAATATGGCATCTCCCCTAACCGATTTGTTATTGTCGGAAACGGACCGGATAACCCTGTACCGGGTTGCGAAGACAATGCAACGGCGGAATGCAGGGCGAAGAACCGGAGAACAGAATTCCAATTGATAGCGGATTAGATGTCTGAGCTCTTTGCACTCAGGGGTGATCTTAGCAGGAGTCACAGATGGGTTCTCTCTGTAAGTGGGATCTCTTTATTATTAGGTATCTGGTATATCCTTACCATGGGTGAGGACCCTTTGGTTGGAAGGGCCATACTTCCCAATCCTCTCGACGTTCTCGCTTCATACGGCGAAATGATCCAGGAGAATGATCTGATCCTCAACACCTTTAAGTCCCTCGGCGTCAATTTTGCCGGTTATGTGGAAGCCATACTTATTTCCCTGCCCCTGGGTTTTGCAATAGGCTTATTGCCTATCCTGCGGGGCGCTTTTCAAAAACCCGTCGATGCCTTACGATATGTGCCGCTGACGGCAGTTACTGGATTATTCATCGCCTGGTTCGGTATCGAGATGGATATGAAAACTCACTTTCTGGCCTTTGGTATACTCATTTACTTGTTACCGATCATCGTTCAGCGTATTGATGAGGTTCTGGACGTTTACCTAAAAACCGTCTATACCATTGGCGCTTCACCGTGGCAGACCGTCAGAACCGTATACATTCCGAGTGTTATTTCAAGACTTTGGGATGATATCAGAATACTCACGGCCATTTCATGGACCTATATCATCGTCGCAGAAACCATTAATAATGAAGGCGGCCTCGGATCAGTGATCTGGTTTGCCGGTCAAAGGTTCAGAAGGTACGACAAGGTATTCGCCGTGCTCATTCTGATCATGATCATTGGGGTGCTTCAGGATCGGTTATTCTCCCATCTTGATAAAAAACTTTTTCCACACAAATACCAGATCAGGGAGCAAGGAAGAAAAGGTCAGATCCAGAGTTTGAATATCTGGAATACGATCTCTACTTATATATGGCAGTCTTTTGCTTTGATCATCATGTCAGGTTACATCATTCTGGCTCTGAATGAAATATTGAGTTTCCTGGGCATCAAGCTATTGACCTACCTTTTCGGAGACACTGTCTGGGCCATACATGTCATCTTCCTCAGCACAATTTTTATTGTTATTAAAAACTGGATCAACAAGAGAACATGAGTGAATTTGTGGACAGGGACAGTAAAATACTCGACAACATCATCGAACTCAATGATGTAGGCCAGAGCTATGACGGAGGGAAGAACTGGGTGATCAAGGACTTCAATCTCACCATTGAGGACAAACCGGCCCAGGGACAGTTCGTCGTTATACTTGGTATGTCCGGTTGCGGAAAGAGTACTGTCCTCAGATATATTGCCGGCCTGCAGAAACCTACAGAAGGTGAAGTATTGGTGGGAGGCGAGAAGGTAGATGAGGACAGACGAGTCAGCATGGTCTTTCAAAAGTATTCCTCATTACCCTGGATGACGGTCCTGGATAATGTAGGACTGGCTCTAAGATACAAGGGTGCAGAGAAGGACGTGATCCACGAGAGATCGATGAAGATCATTGAAAGAGTCGGATTAAAAGGACACGAGCATAAATATGCCCAATATCCGATCTTGTCCGGTGGACAACTTCAACGGGTCGCTATAGCTCGCAGCATGATCGCCAATCCGGACATCCTTCTGATGGACGAACCTTTTGGGGCGTTGGACATCAAAACCAGAATGCAGATGCAGGACATGCTGATCGACCTGTGGCACGAATTCCACAGTACGGTAGTTTTTGTAACTCACGATATCTCTGAGGCCGTTTATCTGGGTGATGATATCTACATAATGAAGGCACAGCCTTCCAGGATTGTAGAACACATTCACGTCGACCTGCCACTTGAGCGAGATCGGTCTACAAAAAGAGATCCACGATATATAGAACTCGTTCAGGAAGTAGAAGACAGAATGGTGTCTGTCGCAGAAATGGATCAGGGCGACTCAGCCTGATAGGAATTCGTAAAACTGTTCCACTTCATTTTGAGAACACCCAGCACAGCTTCAGTAATGATATTCGAACTCATCTTTGAAGTCCCAAGTTCGCGATCAACGAATGTGATAGGCACTTCGGCAATACGGAAACCCAATGTATGCGCGGCGAACTTCATCTCTATCTGGAAGGCGTAACCGATAAACTTGATCTTTGAGAAATCAATATTTTCCAAAACCTTTCTCCGGTAGCACTTAAAGCCTGCGGTGGGATCCTTGACATTCATGCCAGTGATCAGTCTGACATACAAAGAGGCCCCATAAGACAGCCACAAGCGATCCCAGGGCCAGTTTTTCACACCACCTCCTTTTATATAACGCGAACCGATGGCTACGTCAGCCAGGCCCTTGTTACATGCATTGTACAATCTCACGAGATCTTCCGGATTATGAGAAAAGTCTGCATCCATTTCAAAGAAGTACCCATAATCCCTGTCCAGGCCCCAATTGAATCCTGCGATATAGGCGGTCCCTAATCCTTGTTTTCCCTTTCTGGAAAGTAAATGGAGTCTGCCGGGAAAGACTCCCTGTAACTCCCGGACTATATCAGCCGTACCATCAGGAGAATCGTCATCGACAACGAGGATGTCAAAATCCTTTTCAAGATCGAACACCGCCCTGATAATGGCTTCGATGTTCTCCTTTTCGTTGTAGGTCGGAATGATTACGATAGAGTCTGACATAGAACTGATTCACATTAAAAGCTCATCTCAAACTCGTCAGGATGCGCTTCATGCATGATTTTATAAATGACCTCAAAAATATCTTCTCTGTTAGGTTTGGAGAAGTAATCTCCATCCGAACCATATGGAGGCCTATGTGCCTTGGCGGTAATGGTGGTGGGTTCACTATCCAAATATCTGTATCCACCCTGTTTTTCGAGAACTTCCTGCAGCATATATGATGTTGCGCCTCCAGGTACATCCTCATCAAGGAAAACGATACGATTTGTCTTTTTTAAACTGGATAGAATGACCTCTTCCAGATCAAATGGCAATAAGGTCTGCACATCGATCAATTCCACAGAAATCCCCATCTCCTCCAGATCATGACAAGCTTCCTCTGCAATTCTCACACAAGAGCCATATGTTACCAGCGTGATATCTTCTCCCGATATCAGGACCTCAGGCACTCCAAGAGGAACTGTATACTCTCCAAGATTGTCAGGACACTTTTCCTTCAATCGATAACCATTTAGACATTCGATGACGATTGCAGGATCATCAGATCGCAGCAGGGTGTTATAGATACCGGCAGCCTGGACCATATCTCTCGGAACTGCAACATACATACCGCGAACGGCATGGATCAGCATACCGAGTGGTGAGCCTGCATGCCAGATACCTTCAAGGCGATGACCTCTTGTTCTGATAATAGCCGGAGCTTTTTGGGTGCCATCAGATCTGTATCTCAATGTAGCCAGATCATCTGTTAGAGGCTCAAGACCAAATATCAGGTAATCCAGATACTGTATCTCGGCTATCGGCCTGAGGCCCCTGAGAGCTGTACCTATAGCCTGGCCCATGATCGTCCATTCCCGTATACCAGTATCGAAAACCCGATTCTTACCATATTTTTCCTGCAAGCCTGCGAACCCCTGGTTCACATCTCCAATTTGTCCTACATCTTCACCAAATGCCAACAATTCAGGCATCTCTTCAAGTTTTTTATCAAAAAACCTGTTGAGCACCTGATAGCCGTTGATCTTTTTCGAGTCCTCACTGAATTGTTTCTCCACTACCGGCACATTGAGCGCTGCATGGGCAGAATTACTATACAAATGTGTATGATAAAACTCTTCAGCATGCTCGTACTGATGATCCACCAGGGATCTGAGTTCGGAAAAGTCATCCGGGTCAGAACCGCTGGCCTTTAAAAGGGTCCGGCGTGCGATTTGCACGACATCATTCCACAGTGGATTAAAGGCTTCCTTCAGTTCTTTTTTACCCGGTTCTACAAGCTCTTTGTAGCCTTTGCCTTCCAGGTCATCGAATACATTATTCAGAACAGAGATCAGGTCTTTTACCGGGGTATAGAATGCCTTCCATGCCCGCTCTTTACCTTCTTTTGCATGAGCTTTGGCCTTGGCCTTAATATCTTCTATTTGCTCCTCTGACGCAATGCCATGCTCGATCATCCACTGACCCATCGCGGTGATACAATCTTTTTCCTCCTCCCACTTCAGTCTTTCCTCATCCTTATAGCGTTCATGACTTCCGGAAGTTGAGTGACCCTGTGGCTGAGTGACCTCTTTTATGTGAAAAAGAGCCGGTCTGCCATATTTTCTCACCTGCCCTATCCCACTTTCATAGAGCGCTACCAATTCAGGATAGTTCCATGCCCGGCCCGTATATATCTGAATACCTTCGCCACCTTCATCTTGCTGTAAGCCGGATAGTGCCGCCGAGATACTCTTTTTTGTTGTCTGAAGGTCGATCGGCACGGAGATCCCGTAGCCATCATCCCAAACCGATACAGCCAGGGGGACCTGAAGGACACCTGCCGCATTCATGGTCTCCCAAAAAACACCTTCCGATGTGCTGGCATCTCCGATGGTACAAAAGGAGACCTCGTTACCATTATTCGAAAAGCCCTTTACGTCCTCGAGAACCTTTGATTCTCTGTATAATTTGGAAGCAAATGCCACGCCCAACGCTCTGGCCATCTGTCCACCCGTGCTGGAGACATCCGCAGTAACATTGAATCTTTTGGTCAGGTCTAGCCACTCCTCCTGATCATCCAAAAACGGTGTAGAGAAGTGAGCATTCATCTGTCGGCCACCCGAAAATGGATCATGCTTTGGATCTGCATAGAGCTGTGCAAAATACTCTTCCACGGTACAAAGACCCAAGGCAAACATGAACGTCTGATCCCGATAATATCCACTTCGATAATCTCCCTTATTGAATGCTCTGGCCATGGCTACCTGGGGAACTTCTTTGCCATCTCCGAGAATGCCGAATTTGGCTTTGCCTGTAAGAACTTCTTTCCTACCCAGAATACTGACCTCGCGACTGACACAACATATCCAAAAATCCCGGAGCACCTCGTTCTTATATTGGGTTTCTTTGGATTTTCCTTTATGTTGAACAGATTTGAGTTCTACAGCTTCCAGCATACAGGTTTGTGTTTTAAGCGGCACAAAAATAGGACTTGAGTCGGGGTCTGAACGACAATCTCACCTATAATTTATGTATATCTTAACAAAGTTTTGGAACAAAAGTGCGTCCTGAAGGTGTATTAATGATGTATCTCTGATTAACTCCGCGTTAACAACATATTACAATCATTTGACACGGGTTAAGGAAAATTGGGCTACATTTGTTAGTACACTAAAAAATCTATTCAAGTAATGAAAAAGATATTATTGTTCTTCGTTTTGATTTTTGGACTCGCTTCGACCACATTCGCCCAGAATGAAACAGCAGATGAAGCTGCCGAAAAGGACGGTCCAGTAATGACCTTTGAAACTACTACAGTTTCTTATGGTGAAATCGAGAAAGGATCCGAGCCTCTCAGAAAAGTCAAATTCACCAATACCGGTAATCAACCGCTTGTAATCAATAACGCGAGGGGAAGTTGTGGTTGTACTGTCCCTCAATGGCCTAAAGAACCGATCATGCCCGGAGAGTCAAACTTCATCGAAGTTCGCTATGATACGAAAAGAGTAGGACCGATCAACAAGACGGTTAAGATCAAAACGAATGAAGGCCCAGATGTGCAGCACATTCTCTATGTAAAAGGAAAGGTGAATAACGTGAAAAAAGAAGAGTCCGTTCCTTCAAGTGACCCCAATTTGCTGGCGCCACAGAAGTAAAGGATCAAATTATAGATATTTTAAACCCTGGGCATTGTCCGGGGTTTTTTATTTATAGAAATACAAAAATCATGATCACCGTACTCTCACCAGCCAAGAATCTGAATACTGATATTGAAAGGAAGGTGCAATATTCTCAACCCAGGCATTTAAAACAAAGTGCTCAACTGATCAGTAAACTGCGCACATTTTCCAAGCCCAAACTTCAGGATCTAATGAGCATCAGTAAGGACCTTGCCCTTCTTAATCAACAACGATACCAGGCATATGACGAGGTTCATAGTTTGGATAACAGTACCCCGGCAGTGTTCACTTTCTCCGGCGATGTCTACCGAGGACTAGAGGCAGAACACCTTGATGACAAAACTCTCGATTATATGAATGATCATTTGAGAATTCTATCAGGACTGTACGGTATTTTGAGACCCTTCGATCTCATCCAGCCCTACCGATTGGAAATGGGCACCTCTCTACCTGTCAGGCGGAAAAAGAACCTTTATGAATTTTGGGGTGACACACTTACAAATACCCTCAATGAAGATATCAGAGCATCGAAGAGCAGTCATGTTGTGAATCTGGCCTCGGACGAATACTGGTCTGCCATTAACACCAAGCAACTGACTGTTCCGGTCATCAAGGTCAACTTTCTTGAGTGGCGAAAGGGTAAATACAGATTTTTGTCCTTCAACGCCAAGCGCGCCAGGGGCATGATGACTCGATTTATTATGGAAGAAAGGATTGAAGAACCAGAAAACCTCATAGGATTCGATATCGATAATTATCACTATAATAGTGATCTCTCCGATGAAAGAACTTATATTTTCACCCGAGAGTAACCTATGATAAAAAGAAATATTCCTGCTATACTCGCCTTGATCTCCGGGATCATTCTTATCATCATTTTGAGCGGACCATTAGGTCCATTACCCGCTCTAGGCACTCTTTTGAACCCGGCATCGGGTTATCTGGTCAACAGGGAATCATCACTGGATCTCTCAGATCAAACATTACCGCCTATTCTTACGAAGGACAGTGCGCAGGTAGTGATGGACAGTCTTCTGATACCTCATATATATGTTCAAAACGATGAGGATGCTTACAGGATCCAGGGATTTCTCATGGGAAAATACAGATTGTGGCAGATGGACTTCATAACCAGAGTTGCAGCGGGCAGACTCTCAGAAGTTGTAGGGCCAAGAGCACTGGCCTTCGACAAACGGCAGCGTAGAAAAGGATTGGCGGCAGCCGCTGAGATGGCAGAGGAAGCCTGGAAGAAGTTTCCGATTTCATATGGTTATCTGGAAGCCTTCTCGGAGGGAGTAAATTCGTACATAAGATCATTATCCTGGTCGTCTTATCCGATTGAGTATAAGCTGCTGAATTACCATCCGGAACCCTGGTCACCCTATAAAAGCGCATTATTCGTAAAGCATATGTCCGATGTTCTTTGTGGCAAAGAGAAGGATTTTGAAATGACCAATGCATATGCCATCCTCGGAGATAGTTTATTCAATATGCTTTATCCTGAACGCATCCAGGTATCTCCTCCTGTTATTCCCGATGAAAAGGTCTTTGATTTCAAACAAAATAACACACTGGTACCCACAGGAGTCATTAATTCAGGTCCTGATCTGGGCTTTCATCAGCGACCCAATGAAAAAAAAGCAACGGGACTGGGGAGTAATAACTGGGCTGTCAAAGCTTATAAGACGGCAAGCAAATCAACCATCCTTGCCAATGATCCTCACTTACCTCTTACCCTCCCTTCAATCTGGTATATGATCCATATTCATACGCCGGAGTACAATACAATGGGGGTTGCCTTTCCAGGTATGCCGGGTGTCATTCTTGGTTTTAATGAGGACATCGCCTGGGGCATTACTAATTCGGGCCAGGATGTGCTGGACTGGTTAAAAGTCGAATGGGACAGTACCCGATCGACCTATCAGTGGGGTGAGGAGACCAGGCGCATAATATGGCGAAAAGAGTTCATCTCGATCAAGGGAACAAAACCTGTGATCGACAGCGTTCCATGGACGGATTTTGGCCCTATCAGAAGAATTGAAACCTTCGACGGGCCCCAGTATGCGATCATGCGCTGGTTAGGTCACGTGAGACCTGAGACAGATGAAGTTTCGGTTTTTGTGAATATCAATCGTGCTTCCGATTACGAAGATTTTCTTAATGCAATTAAGAATTTCAACAGTCCTCCACAGAACTTCTTATTCGCTTCAAAGGACAACGATATCGCCATCCACGTTCAAGGGCGTTTTCCATTTCGTCATGCCAAATTTGGCAGGTTTCTGGAAACTGCTCACCCTCAGGATACGTGGCACGCCTTTTTACCAGATGCCCATCTACCAAGAATAGCGAATCCGGATCAGGGGTACCTTGCCAGTGCCAATCAAGTGAGTACGGACTCCTCTTATCCTTACTATTATATCGATGGAGATTTCAGGCCTACCCGGGCTAAAGTTATCAATGAATATCTGGAACGGAGCAATGATCTGACCATGGAGGATATGAAGGCCCTCCAAATGAATAATTACGATTCCGAGACTCATGCATTGATCCTTGCAGCACTCAAACACCTCAGTCTCAATGATCCATTAAGAACAGCGTTGCAAAATTGGGATGGCAGGTTTGATGCTGACTGTGAACTTTGCACGCTAGCCGAGATCTGGAAAAATGAATTGCACTCTACAATCTATGATGAACTTGTCGTCCAACGACCGGTCGATGTAGACCTTCCATCCACCTGGACAACCATCGAGTTACTTGATTCCTTTCCTGATCATGTCATCATGGATATCAAGAATACTGATATCATAGAAGATGCTGATCAGGTTGTAGATAGTTCATTCAAAAGTGCTGTCGATATCTTCGATTCATTCGATGACAAGCAGTGGTACAAGTTTCGCAATACTGAAATATCACACATCATTCCGAGCCTGAGATCATTTGGTCATTATGAGATCAAGGCGGGAGGCACCGGAACGGCACCGAATGCATTGCGTCAGGATAAAGGACCTTCCTGGCGGATGATCGTAGATCTAGGAGATAAGGTTAAGGCGTTGGGTGTCTATCCCGGAGGGCAGAGCGGTAATACAGGGAGTCGGTATTATGATAATCTGCTTCCTGCCTGGATATCCGGAGATTACTACCCTCTTGAATTATTTGATTCTCCTGAGGAGATCCCTGAAAAATTGTTCATCATGAAGTCAATCCACTGATCTGTGAAATATAGGAACGAACTGCGTCTTGTTCTCATGATCACCTTGATAGGTATTCCACTTATGAGTTTGGGTGTCTGGTGGGGTGTCTTCCTTGCAGCAATGATCAGCTCTTTGCTTGTGAGGATTGGAAACTGGTCACGTGTCCTCTTCATCGGGTCCATAACCGGTTTTTTGATCTGGCTTATCTGGTCTGCTGTACTGTATTTTGATGGCGGACTGATCATATCACAACGGATCGGAGAACTTTTCCATTTACACCCAATGTTACTCTTATTATTCAGTGGAATACTAGGTGGTATATTGTCAGGGCTGGGAGCTGTTAGTGGAGATATACTCTTGAAAACCAAGGAGTCTGACCAGGGGTCTGAAGAACACTGATCATCAATTTTATTTCAGATCAGCATCATATAAACTTGTATAGATAACCAGATAAGGAGCATGGACGCTTATATATATCAGAAATTTCTAATACATTTATCCAAACTCTGCATTTTGATTGGATAAAATCGATGGATTCATTCAAGAATAATCAAATTGAATGATGACATTTGATCTAATATCAGTATATGTTGACAACATCGGGTCAGGACAGTAAAAGCCCGGAACGAAATGAAGCGCAATAAGCTAAAGGAACGCATACATATAGTCATATTCGGTACTGACACGCCGGAAGGCAAATTGTTTGATATAATTCTGTTGATTTCTATCCTTGCCAGTGTCGTAGTCGTGATATTGGAAACGGTACCGACCATAAATGAGGATTATCACAATGTGTTTGTTATCCTTGAGTGGATATTTACTGTGATCTTCACCATCGAGTATGCCTTGAGAATATATGCCACTTATCGACCTGAGCGATATATTTTCAGTTTTTATGGTATCGTAGATCTGATCGCCATTTTACCAACATATCTCAGTTTTTTCATTGTGGGCTCACAGCAACTTATGGTCATCCGTGCGTTGCGCCTATTAAGGATATTCAGAATATTCAAATTGGGTAATTTCTTGTCTCATGCGAGGCACATTATGACAGCCTTGCGTCATAGTATACCCAAAATAGCTGTGTTTCTTTCCTCTATTGTCGTGCTGGTCACAATCATCGGGGCCATGATGCATCTGATCGAAGCAGAGGTCAATGAATCATTTGACAGTATTCCCAGAAGTATGTATTGGGCCATCGTTACCCTGACCACAGTAGGATATGGAGATATTACACCGGTAACGGAGGTCGGTCAGTTTTTATCAGCTATCGTTATGCTTTTGGGATATGCCATCATTGCAGTTCCGACGGGGATCATATCGTCAGAGATAATCTTTGAATCCAATGAGGACGAGAAAAAGGTCAAAAAGGCAAATGGAGAAGATGCACTTGACATCCAATACACTATCTGCCGATTTTGTAATGAAGAGGATCATGACGAGGACGCTGAATATTGCAAGACTTGCGGAGCTCCCCTTCATCCCCCTGAAGTCTCAGATTAGCATACTTACCATCTTTCTTTAGGTACTCTAACCGCCTGAATCAATCGCCTGACACTATATTTCCCGGAACCATGGACTATGATCATCAACAGTCCACCTACTACGGCCATATTCTTCATAAAGAAGATCGAATGTAACCTACGATATTCCTCAGGATCGTTCCAAAATGAATAGACGATGAAAGTCACAGGGATCCAGTACATGAGAAGCATGGTTGCGGCAAGAGCAGACCTGTAGCCTATCAACAAAAAGATACCCCCCACTATCAGCAAAATGATCGAGGCTATCAGCAGGATATCTGTTTGCCAGGTCAGATTGTAATCGATCATTGTCTGCTTGGTGTTCTTGTAGTAGGCAACAGAGTCGTAAGCCTCAAATAAAAATATACATGAGATCAACACTCTGGCTACAAGGTCTAAGATATCTTTCATAGAAATATTGAAGTTAATCTATTTTTCTTACGTCCATCCTATCCATTACCTTATCCGCAACATTTCTGCCATCCATTGCTGCGGACAGGATACCACCGGCAAAACCTGCGCCTTCTCCGCATGGGAACAATCCCTTGACATCCGGATGCTCGCATGTTTTTTTATCCCGTGGTATTCTTACCGGTGCGCTGGTTCGACTTTCCACACCAACTATCTGAGCTTCCTCGGTCAGATAACCGCGCATTTTCTTCTCGAATACATAGATGGCGTTTTTCAAATGAAAAGAAATAGGTTCAGGCAGTATGTCATGCACGGGAGCAGAATAGATCCCGGGTATGTATGAAGATTTTGGTAAGCTGTCTGATGATCGATCTTTTACAAAGTCAGTAAGCCTTTGTGCTGGAGCTTGCTGGGTTCCATTTCCGGCTGACCAGAAACTTCGCTCGACATTAGATTGATACTCCAGGCCTGCTAAGATGCCTTCATAACCCCATTTTCCCAGATCCTCCTGCGATATCTCAACTACCGTTCCCGAATTGGCAAATGGTGAATCTCTGCGCGACAGCGACATGCCGTTGACCACGAGCTCTCCGGGATTCGTAGCTGCCGGCACAATCAGCCCTCCAGGACACATGCAAAACGAGAATACGCCTTTCTTTGATATCTGACAGGTGAGCTGATAGCTCGCCGCCGGGAGGTTTGCTTTGTCCGCTTTCTTTCCATACTGAAGTTCATCAATCAAGGGCTGCGGATGTTCTATTCTCACGCCAAGTGCAAAGGGTTTGAATTCCAACTGCCATCCTTTTTCAAAGAACATTTTGTAAATATCTCTTGCAGAATGCCCGGTTGCCAGTATGAGATTATCCACCTTCCACTCCTCTTCGTCATTTATCACGAGTCCTTCTATCCTTTCTTTCCGTTGGACCAGATCAGTAACCTTCGAATCAAAATGTACTTCACCTCCGTAGGTTTCGATCGTTTGGCGAATGGCGGAAACGATCTGAGGAAGTTTGTTCGAACCAATATGAGGATGTGCATCGACAAGTATATCTTCTTTGGCGCCGTGCTCAACGAGAAGATTCAAAATGTCGTGAATACGTCCTCGCTTGACAGAACGGGTGTACAACTTTCCATCAGAGTATGTGCCTGCCCCACCTTCGCCAAAACAATAGTTGCTGTCGGGATGAACGATACCAAACTGCTGAATGGCTCGCAGATCGCGTCTTCTCGACCTGACATCTTTACCCCGGTCAAACAAGATCGGTTTAACACCATATTCTATCAGCCTCAAAGCCGCAAAATATCCTGCCGGGCCCGTCCCGACAATATGAACTGTCGGCCGTTCATTCAGAGACCTGACCTTCCATTCATAGGTAGGTCGCGCCGAACCAATAACGACGGACAACACATAAAACGGCTTTTTGCTCCTCGCATCGATCGAACGCCTGGCAATATACCAGTCCATAGAATCAGGCTTAAAGGAGTCGACCTGTTTAGATATGGCCTTTTCGATAAAATCCTTATCCGAGATGAAGGCAGGCGGGATCTTGATCTGAATCCTCATGCTGATCAGGAATTCACTTCAACAGCACGAATTGCAGTGAGTTGCCTGAGAAGGTCATACAATAGATCGAGCCTCAACATATTGGCTCCGTCCGACAGTGCTTTCTCAGGTCTTGGATGAGTCTCAATAAACAAACCATCAACTCCCGCGGCGATCCCCGCACGGGCCATCAATGAGATAAATTTAGGCCTACCTCCGGTCACACCACCAGACTGATTGGGCATTTGCAGGCTGTGCGTACAATCAAGAACGACCTTCCGGGAAATGTCCTGCATGACAGGAATACCCCTGAAATCAACGACCAGATCCTGGTAACCGAAAGTCGTTCCTCTCTCTGTAAGCCATACATTTTCATTGCCCGATTCTTTCACCTTTTCTACCGCAAATTTCATAGCATCAGGGCTCATGAACTGACCTTTCTTGATATTGACGATCTTGCCGGTTTTGGCTGCTGCAGTCAATAAACTGGTCTGACGGCAAAGGAATGCAGGGATCTGCAGTACATCCACGACCTCAGCAGCCATCTCAGCTTCGTCATCCTTGTGAATATCTGTGGTCAACGGTATTCCAAAGTTGCTCTTAACCGATTTCAAGGCCTCCATGGCCTTTCCCCTGCCTATGGTCGTAAAAGAGTCCAGGCGGCTTCTATTGGCCTTCTCATAACTCGCTTTGAATATGTAAGGTATTTGCAGTTCCTCGCACCATTCCTTGACCTGTCCGGCAACTTCCTGCACAAGGTCTTTACTTTCGACCGCGCAAGGACCGGCGATAAGGAAAAAATTATGGTTAAACCAGTTCTCGTTTATCATTTATTTGTATTTCAATATCCACGCGTCCTGACTAAATTGTCCCCTGAGTTGGAAGAGTCTTCGATACAGGTCATTCTCATAACAATCAAATTTCACCCCAACCCTAGTGTACTCACCGTAGGGCTCAGTGTATGAGGTCAGTCCCATTGAATCGATCTTTGCCAACATCCTGTCTGCATTCAATTGATTCTTGAAACTACCCACGATGATTATGCAAAAACGGTCCTCAAAATCATTCAGTCTGTCTTCTGCTTCATCTTTTGTAAGTTCTTCTTCCTTCCATTCCTCATCATCAAGCGTTTCCTGATCATCCGCTACTTGCCCTTTTTCGACCATAACACTGTCACCTGATCTCCCCTTTTCAGAATCTCGATCATCTGTAATAGGTGCAACACCCCCGGCTCCCTCAGGTTTCTTAATTTCAGTCTGGGTAGGGGTGGAAGAATCAATAACACCATCAGATGTCAAATTGCTGTATAAAAAAAAGAGCAGCAGAAGAATGAGAATAATAAGAACTGCAGGGATGATATAATTCGTAAAGACCCTGAACCACAAGCCATTCTCAGATTGAACCTCTTCTTCCTTATGATGCACAACCGGCTGAAATGCTCTTTCTACAGGGCTCAAAGTAAAAACCGGAAGTTCCATACCCTTGCTAACCAAAGACTGGTCAGGGATAAACCTCAGATCATCCCCGCCGTCAGATTCAAAGGTCCCGATGGCCTCCAATACAAACTTTCCATTTGTTCGAATGGTTTCAACCGCTCTCTCTACCCAATTATCGATCAGGACCCTTGCCCTCTTATGGCTTATGTTCAGTTGATCTACCAGATATTGAACAAATTCCTCGGATTGATCCGTTTTTCGGATGAATCTAAGCTGAATGGACGGACCTTTGATCTCTCCTGCATGAGAGGTGCTTTCAGGGCTGCTGAACGTCCAAAATAATCGTCCCCACCCAGGAACGTCAATGGACTTCCTACGGCTCAGGAAATCAAGGATCACAGGTTGGATGTCCATGTTCATGGCCTAAAATTCAATTCTGCTCATTGAGCAAAATGTATCTCAAAGATACTCAATAATGGTCAGAGGTAGTCGCCCTCAAGACGGTCTAAAGTCCCAAGAGTCGCCCCCGCAGCCCCAAAGAATGGTGCAATAAACATGCCCAAAACCGGTATGGTGAGTAAGAGAAGAAAAATGATACCATTCCCTACGGCAAACCCACGGTTCCTACTGACAAACTCAATGGACCGTGTTGTGGAATAATATCTTTCGAGGGTATAGTCCATATTCCCAAATCCGGCATAATAGGCCTGGATCACGAATATCATTATACCGGTCAGCCACGCCAGCCAGGGTAAAACAACCGATATGATCAGTAGAATGATCGTGAAAAGTACTTCCTTGAATATATTCCTAATTGCAAGCTTTAGGCCTCGGATAATCTCTCCGACCACATTGATCCCACTAGATGCTACGTGCCCTCTCTCAATTCTTTCAATTCGCTGAGAAACCAGGCTCATTATTGGTGCTAAAAGTATAAATATCAGGTACTTATATATTAAGAACACAATCAATAACATCATCAACACAGAAAAGCTATCCGCGATCACATCGAAAATGGCACTCCCCGACTCCCAGGGCCAAATGCCGGACAGAAATGCTCCAATATCGTCGTAGTATATGAAAATGCCCCAGATGAGAAGAGCTCCTATCAGTAATCCACCGATTCCGCTCAGAATGAAGTACTTCATCAAACCATGACGTCCCAGGACACCAAGTACCCTTATATGGGAGAACAGTCCATCTATAACGTCACTGATCATGCGGAATTATGCCGTCTTTTTCTTCTTCTTACGGCGTGTTTTAAAGAGTTCTATAACCTCCTTGTCGTTCAAAAAGCCCATATCAACAAAGGCTATAGAAACGAATTTCTTGATCTCCTGATAATCTTTGCTCCGTTTGTCGGTAAAGTGCTTCAGCAATCTTTTTATATAAGCCAGATTAGCCCGTTTTACTCTCTGATTGAAGGCTTCATTGGAAAACAGGTTGATGTAGATATCAAAAATCTTGCTGAGGTCAAAGTATTCTCTAAAATCACCTTCTTCGAGATTTTCCAGGAGTTTGGCAAAGTAGCCCGATACTGTGAGACGTAAACATTGGTTGATCGTAGAGAGTCCCTCATGGGCATTATAGAACTTTCTAACATCCTCGATCGTGTCATCATGGATATAACCCTTGGAATGCATGATATCCATGAGATGATAGAACTTCAACATGTCATCTTTAATGGACTCATCCAGAACAGTTGCCATCTGACGATCAAATTCCGGATCTACACCACTCAAATGCTCCAGTTTATCTTCCAGGAGATCAAAATAGATCTGATTGAACCTTGGATGTTCTTTTCTGAGATAGTTGAATGAAGAAGCCACTGCTTCCTTAACCTTATCACTAATGTGCTCCAGCTTCAGTAAGGTTGTACACAGCCTGACAAATTCTCTTGTAGCCTTTAGGTCATCCTGTTCGAAAAGGTCGAGAATCTCCTTTTCATAACTTTCATGACTGAGTCCCATCTCGTCCCTTGATTCAAGAAAACGGATAAGGTTATTGATGCCATTGGTTAATTCGGCCTTATTTGAAGGGATCTTCACCGTCAGGTAATTCATGTTGGTGAATTGTTTTTTATACCTTCTGTAAGCACCTATCCTGATCTCCGGATCACGAAATCTTGTGGAAAGGAGATTCTGAAAATAGGTTCTGATCTTTTTATTGTCAATATCTGCGATGAAGCCAGTAACCCAGATATCGCTACTCAATGCAAATCCCATTTGCACACTCTGACCGATCCTCTGTTTTATGAAGTCAAAATTTGCAGAATCGCAGATTACAGTCAGGATATGACGAAAATGGTTTTGGGGACGCACATACTTGATATTCTCGTTCAGCTCCCCTCTCAGAACGCTGTAACCCAACATTCTTGGGATAAAAAGACCTTCAAATCCCGCATCGAGCAACTCTTTCTCCAAACTCAAAGCCTGCAGAGGATGATTATCCATGACTTCCTTGTGAAGTTCAGCAATTTCCGGTTCGAACTTCTCTTGAAGAGCCTTGTAACCCTCGGCTTCTTCATTGTCGAGATAATTCTGCAATTCTTCAGAATCCTGGATAGCCGACTTGATCTTCTCCAGGCGCTCTTTAAACTGACTATCTAGTTCATGCATGGCATTTGATTTGGCAAGCTGTTCAATAAAGTTAAACCTAGTAAGTCAATTCGCGCTTACCAGGTTCATAAAATAAAAGTTTTATTCACGAATAATAACGCAAGGATCACAACTGTGGTCTATTGACCCTATTCTTCCTCGGATGCCCCCTTAGCGTCTGCGGCAGGTTTCTCTTCTTTCTCTTCTTTCTTTTCTTCTTCTTTAGCTTCTTTCTCCGCCTTTGCCGCTTCATCTTCTTTCTCCGCTGGAGCTTCAGCTTCAGATTCTTTACCGGAGGCTTCTTCAGACGTCTCAGCTTCTTCTGCTACGGCTTCACTCTTTTCCTCACTGGCCTCTGCTGCTTCTGTGGCTTGGGTATCTTCTGAAGATGTCTCTGCTTCTGCGGTAGTCTCCTCCGCTTCAGGAGCCGGCGCGCTTTCTTCTTTCACCTCTTCTTTGATTGGTGCAGCTTTTCCGGAAATAGCCTTGAGGAATGCCTCCCTTTCCTTTGCAGATTGCTCTCTCCTGGCCTGGATCTTGGCTTCCTTCTCCGCCACAAAAGCTTCATACATCTCATCAGCCTTTTCCTGGGTCAGCGAGCCTTTTTGGACACCACGAGCCAGGTGCTTGCGGTAGAGGATCCCTTTAAATTTCAAGATGGCTCTTGCCGTATCTGTCGGCGTTGCCCCCTTCATAAGCCAGTCGAAAGCCTTATCGTTGTCGAGGTCAATGGTGGCCGGCGTTGTCATTGGATTGTAGGAGCCGATCCTTTCAATGTAGCGACCGTCACGCGGAGATCGCTGATCAGCTATTACGATGTGATAGTAAGGTTTCTTTTTTCTACCTTGTCTTTGTAGTCTAATTCTTACGGACATTTACTTAAATATTTTAATGGATAAACCATACCCGATTACCTTGCTAGTCAAGCGTCGGGTTATTTGCGGCGCAAATATATGATTTTATAATTTACCAGGTATAATTATCAAGAGTTTCGAAAGCCTTGTCCCCACTCTCTTAGAAGTCCAGTCTCAGCTTAAGATTGATCCTCCTGGAGGTAAGATAATTGGGTATGGCAAACTGAACGCCGTATATCGACTTTATCCAGGTCTTGGAGGCTTCATTCTGGATCTTCATCAAATTGAATACTTCGAGACTCACCCAGGCGTTCCGGGAAAAGGACAGGAAGTGATGCGGCTTTCTTCTCCTCCATTCTTCTTCCCAGAGCTGAAAACTAAAACCAAGATCGACCCTGTGGTATACGTCATACCTGTAGGTATTTCGATAGACCCGGTTAGACCCTGGCAATCCAAATGGCAATCCCGATCCAACTGTGAAGTTCAGGTTCATCTTGAAGTTCTCATTTCTCGGCAGATAATCCTGGAAAAACACACTCATGGTCAAAAGTTGATCAGAAGGACGTGGAACATTCTCCACCTCAGTTGCCTCAGAACTGCCGAACTCCCTTTTAAGATGCTGGACCTCCTCGATATTCTCCCTCGCGCTCAGGAATGAAACATTGAACCAGGATTCTGCACCCGGAACGAACTCGCCATTGACTCTGGCATCGAAACCGAAAACATAGCCAGTAGCATCATTTTCACCCGAATATCTGATCCTGACATTTTCTACGTCATAGGTGACCAGGTCCCAAAGCTTTTTATAATAGACTTCTGTGATCAGCCGAAATTTCTTGTTACTGACCTTTTTCCAATCAAAGTCGTAGGTCATGCCTGCCAGAAAATGTGCCGACTTTTGAGCTTGAAGGCCGGTATTCAAAGTACCATCGATCCTGCGCATCTCTCTGTAAAAAGGTGGTTGATGGTACAGGCCTGATGCCAGCTTAAATGATATGTCCTCCTCCCATTTCAATGGTTTATAAAGGATCTGCATTCTTGGGCTCAGAATGAGCTCTTCGTTCAAATCCCAGAAGGATGCTCTGACACCTCCCGATATACGTAACTCATGACGGTCATTTATAAAGCTGTAAGAGTCCTGGAAATACCCAGATATTCTGTTGGAGTTCAGCTCATTCTCTGATTTGTATACGTAAGACAGCCTGACAAGGTTGGTATCATAGGGTAGTGAGTAACCTGCGGAGTCCAGTCTCTCCCATTCGTTGATCCGGTCATTGATGATCTCATTCTTATACTTGATGCCCCATTGCAGAAAGTGAGTATGGTCTGTATTGCTCCCTATTTGTAACTCTATTCCTCCCCTATGCACCAAAGACGATACGCTGCTCATAAGGAAATTCCGGACGTACTGATGTTGAGTGCCGTTGCCCCAAAGAAAAACTTCCTCTCCCTGATCATCGCCCGGTGCGGTTTCAATTTGAAACAAACCGTAACTGCCAAGAATATCGAATCTTTCATTTTCATTACCAAGGTAATTGGATGCCATGAATTTCAGGAACAGCGGATTCCGTGCTCTTTCAGGCAAATACGTCATGGATATACCGTTGAAATAAACAGAAAAATCGTCTATTTCCCCACCTTGAAATGTACTGTTGAGCTTGAGCGCAAAATCTGTAGTACCAAAGGCTGTAGTTCTTTCCTGAGGAGTGAAATCATAGATGCTCTTGTTGTAGTTGGACATCCACCCGATTTGCCAGTTGTTGTTTAGATCATAGGTCAGATACGACTGGATATCTACAAAAGTCGGTAAATATTCTCCTTCCGTATCAAGAGTTCCCAGTAGGTATCTTGTTGTCTTGTACCGGGCCCCGACTAAAAATCGAAACGGACTTTGACTACTGAACAAATCCTTTCTACCTTCCACGTGTGCGGAGGCTCCAAGGGCCGAAGCACTCACGCTTGCCCTAAGACTATCGGGACGCTTATATCTGATATCAAGCACAGAAGAGAGCTTGTCGCCATATTTGGATTCGAAACCTCCCGATGAAAATTTCAGATCCCTGATAAGATTGATATTGGGGAAGGTCAGGCCTTCCTGCTGGCCCGCTCGGATCAATTGAGGCCTGTAGATCTCAAAATCATTGACATAAACGAGGTTTTCATCATAATTTCCGCCCCTGACATTATACTGGGAAGACAATTCTCCACCGGTACCACTGCTCGTTCCCAATGCGATGTGGGGCAGTACACTCTCAAAGTTTCCTGTTGTTGTAGGCAATTGTATAAATTCTGTCACCTCCTCATTGATCATACCCAGGTCCTCGATGCGACTTTCGGTTACCGTCACTTCCACATCAGACTTTCTGCTGGCAAGAAATACATTGAGCTTCCTTATTTGGCCTTCATCCATAGAAGATACCTCCAGGCTGGCCATCTGGTATCCAATGCGCGATACTTTGATCACCAGCTCCTCATCGCTCGGTACGTCCAGGGAGAAGTTTCCACCCTGATCTGTTTCAGTAGCATTATTTGTGCCTTCGACATAAACAGTGGCAAAATCAACGGGTATCAACGACACTTTATCCGCCACCTTACCTATTATCCGGGCATTCTGCCCCTGGCAAAAATGAGAGATACAGATCAACAGAAAAGGAAAGAGCAACCTCATAGGAATCCAAACGCCTTGACTTATATAATAGTATGGGTTGACACAGCCTTGAGATCACTAATCGCCTTGGAGGGATCATCAGACTTGAATACCGAACTACCGGCGACCAGCACGTCGCCACCAGCTTTTACTATGGCTTCGGCATTCTGTAATCCCACACCGCCATCTACTTCGATCTTGACGTTCAAATTGCGTTCGATGATGATTGTTTTTAATCGCTTGATCTTGTTCAAAGTGCGATAGATAAACTTTTGACCACCAAATCCAGGATTGACCGACATCATACAGACCAGATCGATCTCCTCCAAAACATCTTCTAATGATTCTACAGAGGTATGCGGATTGATGGCAACTCCAGCCATCATGTCGAGCTCGCGGATGGCGGTGACCGTTCTGTGCAAATGATCACAAGCTTCGTAGTGAACGGTAAGAACATTAGCGCCAGCATCCTTGAATGCTTCAAGATAACGGTCAGGATCGGAGATCATCAGGTGAACATCAAAAGGTTTTTGGGTAAGTTCCCTGACAGACCTGATCACGGGAATGCCAAAACTGATATTAGGTACAAAATGTCCATCCATAACGTCAAGGTGCAACCAGTCACCCTCACTTTGGTCGAACATTCGCACCTCCTCAGATAACCGAGTAAAATCAGCAGCTAATAAGGAAGGAGCAACAAGATGATTCATAACGTAAAGGTAATTCGACAGATCAATTTTGACCTAATCAATCTTAACCAAATGTCACTCTATCGTATCACGATCTGTCCGGTCGCACCTTCCGTGGTGCGCACCAAATATAAACCACGTGGCCAATCGGCTACTTCCAGTCGACCATTGGAAGGAAGAAGGTATGAGCTGGATTGGCCAGACAAATTGGTCACCTGAACTTCACTGGCTCCTTCGATAATGACAAAGGTATGAGCGGGAACCGGGTAGATCTCCAATTGACTTGTTGCAATTATTGAAGATTGGGTCGAGATGATCGGTGAGTAGGAAAAGTTACCGTTCGCCTCCATTATTTTCAGTCGATACATGGTGATGACCTCTGGATCATAATCAAGGTATTGATAGGTATATTCAATCATTTCTTCGGCGACCGCCGGCTGGTCGAAGATGGTAACAAAGTCACTACCTGTATATTTCTGGATTTCGTAGGATCTGATATTGACCTCCTGTGCTACTGTCCACTCAAGTCGGTTTTTCCCGTCTGCCGTGTTCACCTTGAAACTTAAAAGTTCCACAGGCAGAGGAATCAGCGTCGTCCATATGCCGCAATAAGAATGATCAGCGCGTCGGCCATAGCCCGTCAGTGAAATGGACATGGAGCAATCAGTATTGAACTCAAAGAGATGACAGATTATCTTTCCTACTCCCAACCCTGAAGTCTCATAGGTCTCGTGCAAAAAGCCTGAATGGTGATTGAGTTGAAAATCAATAAAAGCCGCTGCGTTGGTCGATTTCTGCAAACAAACTTCCACGGTTGCAAAACAGCTGCCATCATCCAACGGCACCGTACTGATAACTTCATGTGAAATGTGACGTATGCACTGAGCACTTGCTCCCATTGACTGGATAAGTAAAATCACCATTAAGATCAGTCCATGTAACACATATTTTTTCATTGTCTCAAGTTATACATGATACAATAGTTCAAAAATTATACCATGCTTTGATAGAGAGACTTATGCATTACATTATTTATCCATATTAAAATGTTCTGCCACACTGAGATGATTGAGAGCCGCCCATACCTGGGCTGTGGTCTGCACGTCTTTTTCGCAGTACGCCCTGATGCGGTCCAGATCCTTTTCTTCCCAATAAACCCGGCCTACAAGACTGCCATCTATATCTACTTTTGGAGAAGGGATGTGAAAAACATGGGCCAGCAGATCCAGCGATGTATAGCTCTTTCGATCACCGAACTTCCACAGATCCATGGTATCGATCAAATGTTGCACTTCCCATGGTTTCTTACCCCTGATCTCCAATATTTTGGGAAAATTTATCTTG
>JAWVZH010000016.1:0-30580 GCA_033722295.1 Saprospiraceae bacterium | reverse complement strand
GTCAATATATTTATTGGCCAGAGGTTTATATAAAGCGTAGAGCTTTGTCGGTAATTGATATTCCAAAGCAACACTTCCCCATTCCCAATTATTCATATGGGACCCTATCCCTATGATGGCGCCTTTATCTGCCTCCACGCTTTTCAGAATATTGGAATTCATGACTTTATATCTTTTCTTTATCTCTTCTTCGGTGAGTCGGACAGTTTTAAAACTTTCCAGGAGAATGTCGCTCAGATTGGTATAACTCACTCTTGCGACCTCGTAGATCTTCCTGTCTGGCCAGTCTGGAAAACACTTTCGCAACTGATCAAAGACGAGTCGTCTTCGGTATCGGATCACATGAAATAAACTCCACGAGAGTAAATCACTAATTCCGTAGAGTAGAGAGAACGGGGCGCGTGAGAGGACACCAGCCAGTGATCTATATAGGAGATATGAAATGTAGGCCATAAAATAAAAACCCAAAGTAACTAATTCTCGACTTAGTCGTTTTTGTCTATTCGACTTTTCTCCATCAAAGCGGGAGTAGAAATCAGTCATCAGGGCATTAAAGATAATTGATGCCTCAACTTTGCAAGCATCCGGTTGTTGAAGCTGACTGAATCCAGAAAATTATGATCCGAATACTCAAATGGACCGCGATCGTTGCTGTTGTTATAGCCTTGTCAGGTCTGATAATAAGCTATGCCTTGCATGAAGATGAACCAAGCGGAAGGAATCCGGAGAGGGCTGATCTTCTCGCGGATAAAATGATGACTTCTGTCAATAAGGACGCCTGGGATACAACACATGCGATTACCTGGAATTTTATGGATAGAAATTCATACCTGTGGGATAAGAGGAGAGGTTTTGTCAAGGTGCAGTGGGACGATATTCATGTCTTGCTCAACACAAAGGATCAGACGGGAATGGCTTTCAGGTCTGGTAAAGAACTCCCTGAAGAAGAAGCCGGTCCCCTGTTGGAGGAGGCATGGTCCAGGTTTTGTAACGACTCTTTCTGGCTCAATGCTGTAGTGAAAGCCAAGGACCCGGGAACAAAAAGGTCCATCGTCGAATTGGATGACGGTCGTGAAGGTTTGAAAGTTACGTATACAACCGGCGGTGTGACTCCCGGTGACAGCTATGTATGGATCCTGGATGAGAATTACAGACCTGAGAGTTTTAAAATGTGGGTTGAGATAATTCCAATAGGTGGATTGGAGGTGACGTGGGAGGAATGGATACAGCTCGAAACAGGGGCCATTGTCTCAACCTCTCATAAAACTGCAAAAATGGAGATCAATGTATCTGATGTGAGAGGTGCTTCCACTCTGCAAAAGCTTACAGATGGAAAGGATATATTCGAACCTCTACTATAATTCTCTGCTTCTTCTCAAGAAGTGAGGATTACTTCAATCATTTTTGCATAAGTTCTTCGATCTCCTCGATCTCAATAGGGATCTCTTCCATAAGATTGACCGGATCTCCTTCTGTTACCAGTATGTCATTTTCGAGCCTTACGCCGATATTTTCTTCGGGTATATAGATTCCCGGTTCGCAGGTAAAGACCATTCCTGCTTTCATCGGTACGTATCGATTGCTAAGATCATGCACATCGAGGCCAATATGGTGCGAGGTGCCATGCATGAAATATTTCTTGTAAGCAGGCTTCTTGGGGTCCTGATCTTCAACGTCGGATTTGGAGAGTAGTCCCAGTCCCAACAATTCAGAGGTCATCAACTTGCCCACTTCTTTTTCATAATCATCCAGAGCAATACCAGGTCTCAGAAGTTGGGTTGCTTTCTTTAGAGTGCGCAAAACTGCACTGTATATGTTTCTCTGTCTTTCAGTAAATCGACCGCTGACCGGAATAGTCCGGGATAGATCTGCGGCATAATTGGCGTATTCTGCACCGAAATCCATAAGTATAAGATCACCTTCCTTACACTCGCGATTGTTTTCGTTGTAATGTAGAACACACGCATTTTTACCACTAGCAATTATGGGATGATAGGCATGGCCGGATGCACGGTTTGCCAGGAACACCCGCATGATCTCACCATCTATTTCATGTTCCCATACACCTGGCTTTACAAACTCAAGGACTCTTCTGAAGCCTTTATTCGTTATTTCACACGCTCTTTTCATGAGTTCGACCTCATATTGGTTCTTGACCATCGCCAATTCTTTCAAGAGCGGTTGGGCTCTCATATAATTGTGCATTGGGTACTTATCCATGAGCTCTTTTCCCAACCTGTTGTCACGGCTTTCCACATTTGATGAAAAACGTTCATGTTCATTGCTATTGAGATATACCCCATCTGTATATATCATCATGGTTTCAAGGGTGTTTTCATACTGGTCGTCCCAAATGATATTTTCAATCGCCGAGATCTCCCTGGCCTTTTCCTGTGTAAGCTTTTCTCCTTCCCAAACGGCGATATGTTCGTTTGTGCGACGGACGAAGGCCACTTCCCTGAGTTCAGGTTTAGGGCAGTCTGGATAAAGGATGAGTATTGACCTTTCCTGATCAAGGCCTGACAAGGCGAACAGGTCTCGATTTTGGCGAAATGGATAGAACTGATCACCGCTGCGGGGCATTTCATCATTGCTGTGGAAAATAGCCAGGGTGTTTGGCGCCATTTTCTCTATAAAACGCTTTCTGTTGATCTTGAAAAGTTCAGGATTTATAGGGTCATATTTCATGTCGAAAATTTTGATGTGAATATCATAAAATTGGTGCGTACGCCAAACCGTCGTATGGCTACATCTGATTAATAAAGGATGAAAGTAAAACGAAAATATAATAGACTTGCCTCCAGACCCAATGGTGGTGCTATGGCAGATATTGGATTTCTTCTTTTGGTCTTTTTTATGGTTTGTACTGTGATTTTCAATGATCGTGGGATTGTTACAAAACTACCTGAATGGCAGCCGGAAGCCGTAAATATTGATGCACCCGGTAAATCGATCAGTATTTTTATCAATGAGGCCAATGAGGTACTCATTGGTGGAGTCAGTCTAAGTGCTCAGGATGTGAAGCCTTTCGTTCTGAAAATATTGGACTCATATACGAAAAAAGGAGTCAGGCAGATCCTGGAGCTACAATCTCATCGTGGAACGCGATATGGCGCATATCTTAAGGTCTATGATCAGCTGATCCGAGGAATAATGGAATTCAGATCACTTAGGTCTAATGAAATGTTTGGGAAAGACATAGAGCAATTATCACATGATGAATATAAGAGACTCATCAGAAGCTGGCCTGTTGTCATATCCGAAAGCGAGGTAGACTTGTGAATGTTAAAGTGACCCCCGGGGTTATTATAGCCTCATACTGTCATATAGAAGACAATTTATTTCATAGTGATTTGAACGTCAATTCATTATCCAAAACGATTTTGAGCGTGAGGAGTTAATAAGGCTTAGTCAAATGTTAAGAAAACGTTAAAGTAACCCCCGGGGTCACTTTAACAATTGTCCACCTGGACACCACCTCAATAATCACACAACTTCGATTTCATTCATTTGCATTAAAATGAACAGGAAGTCAACAGAGAAGAACTAGGCGATCTTGGCAACTACCTCAGAAGTGGTCAAAGAGGAGGGAAGTCTATTGAGAGTAAAGTCATTTTCCGCAAGCCAACTAAGATAGGTGGGTAAGACCTTTCTCAATTTATTTTCTGACTTCAGGCTGTCGTGGAAAACGACTATGGAACCAGGTTTCGTGTGAGTGATCACATTCCTAAGACATTGCTTGGCCGTGATATTCGGATCAAAATCCCCGCTCAGGACGTCCCACATAACGATCTTGTAATGCCTTTGAAGAAACTGGACCTGTTTTGGCCTTAGTCGACCATATGGTGGCCTGAAAAGATCGGAATGCACTAGATTTGCACATCTTCTGACATTATGAAAGTAAGGCAGGTTCTCTGACTGCCACCCGGACAGATGATTGTAAGTATGATTGCCGACTAAATGTCCTCGACGTTGAACCTCATCAAATACTTCAGGATGTTTCTGGACATTCTCGCCTACACAAAAGAAAGTGGCTTTCGCATCGAATTTATCCAGTTGGTCAAGCACCCAGGGTGTCACCTCCGGAATCGGACCGTCGTCGAACGTAAGAAATACCTCGTGTTCAGCGTCAGGTACTCTCCATAAAAAATTCGGAAATAAGGATTGAACGAATTTGGGTGTCTTCGTAAGGTACATTGTCAACTAAAATTTGATATGTTCATGTTTTTGAGATAGGGCTCAACCACTTGGTTGTCCGCCGCATTTGATAGCTAACGTTTAAGAGTACCATATTGCTGCCTAATCCGCTAGTTTTTTTTATTTCTTTGTGAAAATACGATAAAATCATTTCATATATAAATAAATATTAATATATAAAATGCCTGTAAGAGTAAGATTTGCACCGAGTCCAACTGGCCCACTTCACATTGGTGGTGTACGGACAGCATTATATAATTATCTGTTTGCCAGGAAGAACAATGGAAAATTCATACTGAGAATAGAGGATACTGATCAGGATCGTTACGTAGAGAATGCAGAGGCCTATATTCAAGATGCCCTGAAGTGGTTGGAACTCGACCCTGATGAATCACCGTCGCAGCCGGGGGAGTACGGTCCATATCGCCAGAGTGAGAGGAGGAAACTTTATTCTGAACATGTCAAACACCTGCTTTCCAATGGCCAGGCTTACTATGCTTTCGACACTCCTGGTGAACTGGAGCAAATGAGGAAGGATCTGGAAGAGCAGGGAGTTCATACACCCAAGTATGATCATACTGTGCGGATGAAGATGACCAATAGTCTCACAATGACTCCCAAAGAGCTGATGGAAAAATTATCTGAAGGTGTGCCGTACACTATTAGAATGAAGATCGAACCTGGTCAGGAGATTTCTTTTCAGGATGAAGTGAGAGGTGAAGTGGTCTTCAAAACTGAGGAACTCGATGATAAAGTACTTATCAAAAGCGATGGATGGCCGACCTATCACCTGGCTAATGTGGTCGATGATCGTCTGATGAGAATTAGTCATGTGATCCGAGGAGAAGAGTGGTTGTCCAGTACTCCCCATCACGTATATCTGTATCGCGCATTTGGCTGGGCGGATGGCATGCCTGTTTTCGTTCATTTACCGCTGATTTTAAAACCCTCGGGTAAGGGAAAATTGAGTAAGCGCGATGGCGCCAAGTTCGGGTTTCCGGTATTTCCATTGAATTGGGTCAATGAAGAAGTGTATGATGGATTCAGAGAGACCGGATTTCTGCCAGGTGCAGTTATCAACTTCCTTGCATTGCTCGGTTGGCATCCAGAAGATGACAGGGAGATGTTCTCATTGAAAGAGCTTTCAGAAGCGTTTGAAATTCCCAGAATTTCAAAGAGTGGGGCAAAGTTTGATTATGACAAGGCGAAATGGTTTAACCAACAGTATATGCTGGCAGCCCCGGTCGATGTACTGGTAGACCTAATACGAGAACAGGCGATTGAAAGATACGGACCTCCAGCAGAAGAGAAACTCGAACAGGTCGTTGAGCTTCTGGTGCCAAGGGCAGAGTTGCTTAATGAAATCCTGGACATGGCTGATTACTTTTTCAACGCACCATCGGCCTACGAAGAAAAACCCGTGAGAAAGAAGTGGAAAGCTGAATCTGAAGTTCATTTCGTAGAGTTGATAAAAAGACTTCAACTGCTCAGCCCTTTTGAGAGATCTGATGTGGAAAAGGCCATAAAGGACTACATTAAGGAAAACGACTTGTCCTTTGGTGCAATTCTTCCATTACTGCGCGTTGGGCTGACTGGAACCTTGAATGGTCCGGATCTTTTTGCGATCTTCGAAGTAGTGGGTCGTGAAAGGTCCTGTGTCCGATTGACCCAGGCGATTGCTCAATTTAAAGAGATGACCAATAATGTCTGATAAGTCCAAAAAGGAAAAAAAGAAGAAGCCCGAAGATCTGGATATGAACCTGGATGAGTTCGGAAGCCTCAATTCCTCTGTTTCCATTGAGAAGCTCAATGATTATCTCGATGAGAACCTGGAAGACAAGAAATTGAAGGATCGCAAGAAAAAATCCGGGAAATGATGCAACCTCTGCATCTTCATAGCAGTCTATAAGACAAATACCCAAATTCATTGAATCTAAACCCTTCGAATAAAGATCTCGTAAAGAGATGTATTCAAGGAGACAGGTACGCTCAGTTTGACCTGTATAAGCAATATTCAAGAGCTATGTTCAACATATGCTTGAGAATGCTTAAGAGCAGGGATGAAGCTGAGGATGCGTTACAGATCTCCTTTGTAGACGTATTCAAAAACCTGGAGAAATACCGGTATGAGGCTTCTTTGGGTAGCTGGATAAAGCGTATTGTGATCAATAATTGCCTTACAGCGCTAAAGAAGCGCAAGATGCATTTTGAATCGATCGAGGAGGGTCATATTCAAATTGCGGACGAGGATCATGCAAGAGATAATGGCATGAGCGAATTGAGTGTCGCCCAGGTGAAAAGTGCTCTTTCCGAACTGCCAGATGGTTATCGCACCGTCTTCACTCTTTATCTCTTCGAGGGGTATGACCATCAGGAGATCTCGGAGATCCTGGAAATATCGGAGGCAACCTCCAAGTCACAATTCAGTAGAGCAAAGAAAAAAATGAGACAATTACTAGAAGAGTCCATATAAAATGATGGAAGAATTTATAAAAAAGAATCGCCAGGCTTTTGATGATGCTCAGCCCTCTGTTCAGGTGTGGGAACGTATCGAAGCCGAATTACACCGACCACAAACGAAAATGGTTGAGATTTCCATGCTGTACAAAGTAGCGGCAAGTGTTGCTGTTATCCTGTCCTTAGGAGTACTCCTGGGATATTATGTGGGGAGTCGTTCACAAATGAACTCGATAGAGCAACAATTAGCGGGAGTTGAAACATATTACCAGCAAAAGATGGAAGAGCGAATGGATCTGCTTGATAGCTATAATGCCACTCAGGTAGTTCAAGAGGAACTGAATGGTCTGGAATCGGGATATGCCAAGCTGGTCTCAGAACGACCACTTGATGAAGAGCGATACATGCAGGCCGTCATGGCCAATTTTGAAGCGCGGTTGGAAGTTCTCGAAAAGGTGATTCTGCAAATGGAAAAATATTCGAATAAAGGGAAAATAAACAACAATGAAATTAAAGATCTTCAAATCTAGCTTGCTGCTCGGAGCACTCTTGCTTTTTGTTCTGAGCCTTTATGCCGGGTCACCGTTCTCAAAAGAATATTCGAAGGTGATCATTAAGGAGTTTCCACTTTCAGAGGATCAATCCGTTATGCTAAATAATCAATACGGCCTGGTCAATGTGGAATCCTGGTCACAGGATATGGTGAAAATAAAAATTGAGATCGTCGTGGATGCTGGTTCCGAAACCGATGCGGAAGAGGTGTACAAGAAAATTCGATTTGCCTTCGAGGAATCCAATGAAGGCGTTTCGTGCACTACCAGGATCGAAGAAGGGTCAACTGGATTCTGGGGCTGGTGGAACGGTAACGATGACATCAATTACTCTATCAATTACGATGTAAAAATGCCGTCGGAGTCTCACCTTGCAGTTTCTAATAAATACGGTGATTGTACAGTCAATAATTTACAACGTAGTGCGGATTTTAACATTAAATATGGTAACCTTCATACCTATGGCGATATGGAGAACATCAACCTTTCACTGGGATATGGCAAAGCAAGGATTGAAAGTGCTGTTCAATTTGATGGTTCTTTGGAATACTGCACATTCAAGTCCGGGAGTATAGAGAAGTGTGAGCTCAACAGTAAGTACTCGAATATATTTATTGAGGACGCTGGTGAGTTGGTATGCAATACCAAATACGATGATTACAATCTCGGTATGATCGGAACCCTGAGAAACAAGGGGAAGTATGATGATTTTCATATCGAGGAAGTTTCGGATATCGGTATGCAGACGATGTACGCCGACCTCGAGATCAACCGTCTACATCATTTCGCAGACCTTCGATTCCAATATGGTGAAGTTGCTATTCACGGGCTTTCCGATGCATTCAAACGAGTGGCCCTGGAAGGCAGTTATGCAGATTTCAAGATCAATACAAGTGAGGTCAACAATTTCCGCCTGGAATTTGACGGTCAGTATTCAGACCTTGACTGTAAAAGGGATCTCGCTGGAAGGGAAGAGGAAAAAGATGGTACGTCCTATCGGCTGGCCGGTTATGTTGAAGCCCCCGATGGTGGTGGAGACATCATAGCCCGCGTCACCTATGGGAATGTAAAGATTAAATAGGGTTTTTTCATATTATCTGCATTTTGTGAGCCACTCGACGAAAGTGATCGAGTGGCTTTTTATATTTTGAGCACTATAAACACTATATATGAAGCTCAAATTTTGCGGGGCAGCACAATACGTGACCGGTAGTTGTCATCTTGTGACCCTGAACAATGGTTATAAGATCCTGTTGGATTGCGGACTTTTTCAGGGTGGCGGCAAGGATGTCTGGGACTGGAACAACAAATGGCTGTTCAATCCTGAAGACATAGATTGTGTAGTACTGTCACATGCGCATATCGATCATACCGGAAGAGTGCCAAAGCTTGTTCAGGACGGCTTCAGGGGCAATATCTTTTCGACGAATGCAACGCGTAGTTTAAGTTCGATCATGCTGGCGGATAGTGCCTACATTCAGGAAAGGGACGTCGAATATTACAATCGAAAGATCAAGCGAAAGAAGAAGTCCACCAAACCTCTGAGAGAACCATTATATACCTCAGAGATCATTCCGGAAACGATGGGTAGATTTATTGGATGTGGCTTCGACCGGTGGATACCGATAGGGGGAGAAGCGGAGATCATGTACCGAGAAACAGGTCACATTCTGGGTGCTGCCAGCGTGGTATTGAAGACGGTGGAGGACGACCAAGAAGTCCTGCTTGGCTTTACCGGGGATATCGGCAGGCCGGATCGTCCTATTCTCAGAGACCCCAAACCAATGATCCCTGTGGACTTTCTTATCTCAGAATCGACCTACGGGGATCGTATTCATGAAGATAAGCCAGCTCAAAGCAAGATTTTACTGGATATCTTAAGAAGGACATGTGTAGAAAATAAGGGGAAGCTGCTCATCCCCGCATTTTCAGTTGGCCGAACTCAGGAGATCGTTTATATGTTGGATCAAATGGCGAACCTCGATTGGTTGCCCAGGCTTCCGGTTTATGTTGATAGCCCTCTGGCGGTCAATGCGACAAATATTTTTATTCAACATCCAGAGTGTTATGACAGGGAATTACTGGATTATCTCGCGAAGGATCCCGATCCGTTCGGCTTTAATGGACTTCGATATATCAAACAGGTGGAAGATTCCAAGGCATTGAACAAAAGTGATGATCCCGCGGTCATTATCAGTGCGGCGGGTATGCTTAATGCCGGTCGCTCGAAGCATCATCTGGCGAATATTATTGAGGATCCCCGGAATGCTGTTTTATTGGTTGGTTATTGTACACCTGAAACGCCGGGTGGGATGCTGAAAGCCGGAATAGAGGAGATCAAACTATTTGGCGATGTAAAGAAGGTCCGGGCTCAGATCGAAACTATGGATTCATTTTCAGCACATGGTGATCAAAAAGAGATGTTGGATTTTCTGGAAAATCAAAGATCACGAAATAGACAATTGTTTCTTGTTCATGGTGAAAAACCCAGTCAACAGACCTTTAAAAAGGTTCTTAAGGAGAATGGACATCGCGATATCGAGATACCTGAAAAGGGTCAGGAATTTAATCTCACTATTTAAAAGAAATTTAAACATATGAGGTGGATAGTATTTATCTGTGTAGTCTTTGTATTGTCCTGTAATGATTATTCCGATATTGAGGAAGTAGAGTTAAGAACAGGTGACCCGGAATTTGCCATTCCACTAGTACATGCAAGTGTTTCCCTGGAGAGCATTTTCAATGAAACAGAGACGGAGGATACAGAGTTGATCATTTATCCGGACAATTCTATGAGCCTGATCTATTCTGGAGATGTGCTCATGCAGATGGCAGACGATATTCTGCCGCCACTTCCCGGTAATCTCCCATTTCAGGTTACTCAGAAAATGGATACAGTAACGCTTCTCTTTCAAAGACTGGATATACGGAAGGCAAGCCTTACAGGCGATAAACTTACCATCGGTGCCGCGAGCAACCACCCGGGAGATGTGCACGTTCATGTAGACTTCCTGAGCCTGACTAAGGATGGGGACACTCTCACTTTCGACATTCCACTTGAATATGACGGAAGCCTGCCAGTAGAGAATACTGCGATGGCGGAATTGGACGGTCTGACGCTTGACCTATACGAGAATTCCTTCATCATCAGATATGAGGCTACGGATGAGGATGGAAATGAGGTAGACCTGGAATACCTGCAATTCCTCTGGAATGAAATGACCTATGATTATATGGAAGGCTATTTCAGTAAGAATACCGTGAATATCCCGGGAGATGCTATTGACATAGAGGTTTACGAGCAATGGATCACGGGCCGACTTTATTTTGAAGATCCGACCGTGGAGGTGATCGTGGATAATTCTTTCGGCATTCCTGTGAGAGCCCAGGTCAATAAATTACGATTTGTCGGTCGCCAGAATCAGATCGACAGCCTTGAGAGTCCTCAAAATGACAGTATAAATTTTTTGTACCCTGATCTTGATGAAGTAGGGGAGGTAAAGAAAAATGTAATTGAATATAACAGTAACAACAGCAATATCGAGGACATTATAAATATTCAACCAAGGCGACTTGAATATGACATAGATGCCATCGGTAATCCGGACGAAGATTCTACCATCATCGGCTTTCTGACGGATAGTAGTTTTATAAGGATAAATGTGAGGGTGGAATTGCCTCTGTCTGGCTGGGCGAATGATTTTGCCGCCAGAGACACTCTGGATTTCGAAATAGAGAAGATAGACGAGATCAAGAATGCAGAGTTCAAAATGGTATTTTCCAACGGAATGCCATTGGAGTTGACATCACAGGTGTACCTTACGGATGCGGATTATGAAGTGATCGATTCTATGTTCATTGGAGAACTTCTGACCGTTGGATCACCAGATGTCAACGCCGAAGGGGAGGCAGTAGGACAACGTTCTACTATTAGATTCGAAACATTCAGTTCTGAACGACTCGATGCACTTGATCAAGTTCGCCATGCGATCCTTGAGGTTGGTTTTCTTACAAAAGATGCCCCACAGAAGAGTGTGACGATCACATCTGAGGACATTTTAGATTTCAGGGTCGGTGCAAAATTCAAATTCAAATGAAAATAAAGTACTGCGCACTTGTATTCATGATCATTCAGGTGTTCTACACACATGGACAATTGGATTTGACGCTGACCGGGACTGACCACCTCTGGCAGAAAAATCTTATTAATCCTTCTTTTCAGACGGACGATAATCTTACAATATCATTACCGGCACTTCAATTTGGTTTCTATCATAGTGGAGACCCGTTCAAAGACGTTTGGAAAGTAGAGGGGAACACTCTGTTCCTCGATACGAAAGAATGGCTGGATAACCTCGATGAGAGAAATGATGTTTTTAGCCAGTTCGAATTACCCACATTACATCTCGCTCATCGATCGGGAGATATGGTCTGGTCCATTGGTCATACTTTTCGAAATAATGCAGTCATCAATTACAGAAAGGACTTGATATCGCTTGTTCATGAAGGGAATGCCACGATGATCGGAGAGAGCATGGATCTGGACACAGATGTTGAATGGACCTCCTTTTCAGCTTTTCATTTTGGTCTATCCTGGGAGATAGATAATCTCACAGTCGGCGGGAGATTCAGCTATTTGAGCGGCATCCAGTATCTGGATACTCCTCAAGAGCATGTATCGCTTTACACCGATGAGGAGGCATACCAGCTTGAGTTTAACACGGATTATAAGATCAGATCTTCTTCATTCATTACAGCAGAAGACCTTTCTGCCCTGAATTTTGAGTTTACTGGACTTGAAACGTTCAAATTATTAACTGAGAATGCTGGAATGTCTGTTGACTTGGGTGCTACTTTGAAATTTGGTGATAACTGGAAGGCTGAGGCCAGTGTTCTGGACCTCGGATTTATCAACTGGAAAGATGTAGCTTCTTACCGATCTCAAGGTACTTTCGTCTACGAAGGAGTGGAGGTTGATGATCTTGCCGATTTTGACAGTCTGTCATTTGAAGAAACTCTGGACACCATTGGAAATATCCTTGGTTTTGAAGAAGTGGAAGAAGACGACTTCAGACAAAACCTGTCACCCCGTGTGTACCTAGGTCTGTCCTGGCAGATCAGTCCAGCCTGGTCGGTCCGGGGTGTATATGCCAACGCTTCGATCCGGGATGAGGGGTTTTCTGCATTTGGTCTGGGAACACAGTATGAAATTCTGGATTGGTGGCACGTCGGTACTATGGTTTCACGGAAATTCGAAAGATGGCATTGGGGATTCAACACAGATGTCAGACTGGGATTTGTTCAGGTATATTTCGCAACGGATAATGTATTGTCCGTATTTGATGTCAAAAACCTGAGCAGTGGAAACCTGCGATTGGGAGCCAATCTGGTGTTTGCCGGAGATTAAGAATACCAGGGGTAAAAAATCGACGCCTATAGCATGCCGGCCTTGTGCAGTATGGTCAGTTGAGAGCCATATGCCTTACTCAAATTTTCTTTAGTAAATGTTGATTCTACCGGACCGTAAGCGATCAATCTCTGATTGAGCAGGATTATCCTGTCGAAGTACGATTCTACACTTGAAAGATCGTGATGTACGACTAGAAGTGTTTTGTTTTCCTGTGCCAGTTTTTTGAGAATGTCAATGATCTTCTCTTCTGTGGTCATATCGACACCAACGAAAGGTTCATCAAGAAAAAATAGATCGGCCTGTTGCGCCAATGCGCGGGCAAGGAAAACGCGCTGTTGCTGACCGCCGCTCAATTGCCCTATCTGTCTGTTCTCCAGATTTTTGATTCCCATGTCATCCAGAGCCTGATCAATCATTTGTCTGTCCAGTGAATTGAACTGATCAAAAATGCCCTTGTGAGGATATCGTCCCATGGCAACGATGTCTCTTACCGTAGCCGGAAAGTCATAGTCGACCTCGTCTCTTTGAGGTATATAAGCTACTTTAACCCTGTGATCTTCAATATCTCCACCGAAGACACTCAATTCTCCGGCAGTAGGCTCCAGAAGTCCAAGAATAGCCTTGAATAAAGTCGATTTACCGGCGCCGTTAGGCCCCAGGATACCATATACGAAACCAGGCTCCAGCTCCATGTAGATGTTAGAAAGAACCTGTTTCTTATCGTATGAAACTGAGAGGCCTTTTATATCTATCACTGGAGTCATTCCCGATTATTTATCAATCTCAATATAAACAAGATCAAAGCTATAATGGCCACACCAAGTATTATCCAGTAGATCCTGGTTTCTGTTACAGGTGGGTTATCGGCTATTTTACGTTCCTTGCTCAGCGCATTTACGATAACGTCCGTATTGTGCCTGATCATTTTTTCATAAGTAGGGGCAGGGCCGTCCTCATCTCCGAGGGAATCCGAGTAAAGCTGTCCTCCTATCACTATGCCATTGTCATCAGCGAGCTGTTGTAATAATTTAGGGTTGACGGTGCTTTCAATAAATACCGCTGGTACAGGTTTCTCATTGATTATTTGTGTAACCCTTTGAATGTCTGACGTTTGAACATCGGCGTCGGTAGAAGTTCCCAATATTGCCTCAAGTTGTAATCCATATCTTCTGCCGTAGTATTGAAATGCATCATGAGAGGTGATGAGGATACGCTGTCCTTCAGGGATCTCTTCGATCCTGCTCTGGCAGTAGACATGTAATTGTTGAAGTTGTTCCTTATAGACATCATGATTGAATTGAAACTCATCTTCGAACTGGGGAAGAAGTTCTGTAAGAGCCTCCCGTATGTTCTCTATGTAAACAAGGGCGAGTACCGGATCCATCCAGGCATGAGGGTCGGAGGTATTCTTGTAGGTTAGGCTTTCTATCGCCTCTATTCCCTCTGTAATCGTAACTACCCGCGCCTTTGTCCCTGAATTGTCTATCAATTCATCCAGCCATCCTTCGAAAGTGAGACCATTCTTGATGATGAGATCAGCATTTTCTGCCAACTCGGCGTCCTCGGGAGTAGCGTCATATGTATGTGGATCACCTCCGATGGGTACAATACTCTTGATAGTAATTCGGTCTCCGCCTATATTCTTCGTCATGTCTGCCATGATGGTCGCTGTCGTTACGATCAGGGGTTTTTCCTGACCAATGATTTGAGCGTAATAGAAGGTTATAAAACCCAGTATTATCAATATCCTCTTCATGATCATATTATCGGTTTGATGAATAGATTCCTTGTGACGTGACGCGAAACAGATGTTGTACTACCACTTTCGATATCTATATCCATGGAAAGATCGAATTCATGTATGGCTCGAACGCTTATCGTGTTCCCTAACAACAGGTTCTGATTTTCCAGGAGTTTTAAAAAGTCGGGTTCATGTTGCTTGACACCCACGATCACACCTTTTTGACCAACCTTCAATTTGGAGAGTTCCGTTTGATTTCTAAGCGTAAAGCTGCCATTGGCATTCGGAATGGGATCACCATGAGGATCAAATTTCGGGAATCCCAAGAATCGGTCCAGCCGATCAGTTAGTTCATTGCTCTTGACATGTTCAAGCTGCTCGGCAATATCGTGGATCTCATCCCATCCAAAATTCAAGACATCGTGCAAAAAGACTTCCCACAATCTGTGTTTACGCACTAATCGGGTAGCCTGTCTGTGTCCTGCGGGTGAAAGTTTGCTGCCCTTGTATCTCTGATAGTCTACCAGGCCTTTTTCTGCGAGGCGCTGTATCATATCTGTAACTGATGCAGCAGCGGTTTCCATCTCCTTGGCTATGGCATTCGTACTGATGCGCCTGGCCCCGGATTGTGAAAGCTTGAAGATCGCCTTTAAATAATTCTCTTCGGATACTGTCAAGTGCATAACAACTATATTTAGACAAAGCTAAAAATATATTTTATCATATGCAAAAACTGATCCATGAGAATGCCTCGGAGTGCATGTGTCATTATCTTGAACTTATCTCAAGGGGCTATGACACATGTTGGATAAGCCGCAAAATGGTGTTACTTTTGCGCCTTGATTTAAAACTGGCAAAATCATGATGAATTACATAGTTTACTTGATCCCTCTAATGGGAGTCATTGCACTGTTATTTACCTTCTGGAAGTCCGCATGGGTGACCAAACAGGATGTCGGAACTGATAAGATGGCGAGGATCGCCAAGAATATCAGTGACGGTGCCATGGCCTTTCTGAAAGCTGAGTACCGTGTACTTTCCTTTTTCGTTATTGTGGTAGCGATCATTCTGGGAGTTTCTGCTCAAGATGATTCTTCACCGTTGGTAGCACTGTCTTTCGTAATTGGCGCGATATGTTCTGCCCTCGCTGGCTTTATCGGCATGAGGGTGGCAACAAAGGCCAATGTAAGAACGACCAATGCTGCCCGAACCGGACTGGGTAAGGCACTTGAGGTGGCATTTTCAGGAGGAGCTGTTATGGGATTAGGTGTTGTAGGACTTGGTGTACTCGGTCTGGGTGCTCTATATCTTGTGTACAGCGGCATGGGATGGGAAACCAACAAGGTGTTGACAGTAATTACCGGGTTTTCCTTTGGTGCTTCATCCATCGCTTTGTTTGCTCGTGTCGGTGGAGGTATATATACCAAAGCTGCTGATGTTGGTGCTGACCTTGTGGGTAAGGTAGAAGCCGGCATTCCGGAGGATCATCCTCTCAATCCTGCGACGATCGCTGATAATGTAGGTGACAATGTAGGCGATGTAGCGGGAATGGGCGCCGACCTGTTCGAATCCTATGTAGGATCGATCATTGGTACTATGGTACTCGGTGCAGCATTCATTACCGGAGCTACGATCAATGGAGAGACTTGGACCGATGAATTTGGTGGCCTCTCGGCAGTTCTCCTTCCCTTGGTCCTGGCAGGAGCGGGCATTTTAACTTCTATAATTGGAACATTCTTCGTTAAGGTCGGTGAGGGAGGAGATCCTCAAAAGGCACTTAACAGAGGTGAGTTCATATCCGCAGCTTTGATGCTGGCAGCGACCTTCTTTATCGCTCAATGGATGTTGCCGGAGGCAGGCTGGACATTTGCTGGTAAGACCTTCACATTCATGGGTATTTTCTGGGCCGTGATTTTCGGATTAGCCGCAGGCTTGCTGATAGGAATTGTAACCGAGTTTTATACGGGTACAGGCACCAAGCCGGTCAAATCCATCGTGAGCCAGTCTCTTACGGGTTCCGCCACAAATATTATTGCAGGTCTCGGTGTGGGTATGCAATCTACAGCCATTCCGATCATCATCCTGGCAGTTGCAATAATTGGAGCTTACCAGTTTGCAGGACTTTACGGTATTGCCATTGCGGCCGTAGGTATGTTATCCAATACGGGTATTCAACTCGCGGTCGATGCTTACGGGCCGATATCCGATAATGCTGGAGGTATAGCAGAGATGAGTGAACTGCCGAGTGAAGTACGGCAACGTACCGATAAACTGGATGCAGTGGGTAATACAACTGCAGCAATAGGAAAAGGTTTTGCGATCGGTTCAGCTGCTCTTACCGCATTGGCACTTTTCGCTGCTTTTATGACCACGGCAGGGATCGACACTATTAATATTGCCAATCCCCTGGTGATGTCAGGATTATTGGTTGGTGGTATGTTACCATTTCTGTTTTCTGCCCTGTCTATGAACGCCGTCGGACGCGCTGCCATGGATATGATACAGGAAGTGCGTCGACAATTCAAGGCTATTCCTGAATTGACAAATGCACTTGAGGCAATGAGAAGAAATGAAGGTAAGGAGATGAGTCAGTGGGAAGAATCGGACCGCAAAATTTTTGAATCGGCAGATGGAAAGGCTGAATATGAAAAATGTGTGGAGATCTCTACCAAGGCCTCGATCAGAGAAATGGTCCTGCCTGGTATTATCGCCGTATTAACCCCTGTAGCTGTGGGATTCGGTGGAGGTGCTGAAATGCTGGGTGGATTGTTGGCTGGTGTTACAGTTTGCGGTGTCCTGATGGCAATTTTCCAGTCCAACGCTGGTGGTGCCTGGGACAATGCCAAAAAGATGATTGAGGAGGGTGTTGAGATCGAGGGTGAGAAATATTACAAAGGATCAGAGCCACATAAAGCGGCCGTTGTAGGAGATACAGTAGGGGATCCTTTCAAAGATACTTCGGGACCTTCGCTGAATATCTTACTGAAATTAATGTCTGTTGTGGCATTGGTGATAGCACCATTCTTGTAGATCAATGCTTACAATAGAATAGAAAATATATGGGTCTGCCGAGGCAGGCCCTTTTTTGTATATCCCTGGAAGATCATATAAGAAACCGTACAGACTTTGTCCGCTTCCCAGTAAGGAAATGGCTGTTTAAGGACTGAGGTGTTCCTTACCTGATACGCTCAACCCATTAATCTTCGTTGTATACTCCAGACCGATTTTAGAGTGTGGCACTTGCACCGTTAGAAGACCTCTGGAGATCACTCTAGTCTGTCAACGGATAAAGTGCAGTAAAAAGTTGTATATTTCAATAGATGATGTACAAGAAGACGGGAACAACCACATTAATCATATTTGTATTGTTTGGTTCAATTTTCTCTCAAGTTATTGATTACCAAAATTGTATATATGATAAAAATGTTAAAAGTGTAAAGCTACACCTGAAGGGTCTGCCTTTGAGTCAACCTATTGTAGACTATAAGTCCAACGGTCAATTATTACTCTCTTTCGATGATCTTTCGGAGTACGAAGTGGAATACTTCTACACAATATATCATTGCACAGCGGACTGGGAGAAAAGTGATATTGACCCTCTGATCTATTTGAAGAATTATAATGAGGGGGAGATCGATGATTATTTCTTTAGCGGGGCTACCGAAATCCCATATGCACATTACAGGTTGACTCTACCAAATGAGGAAGTGGCGTGGTCCATTTCGGGAAACTATGTTATCGTTGTCTATTATTACGATGGAAGCGAGAAAGTTCCTGTTCTTTCCCGGAGATTCATGGTCAACGAAAATACGGTTGGGATCTCGGCCGATTTCAGGTATCCCAATGATGCGTCGACCTACCGGACCCACCAGGAGATGGCTATTGAGGTCAACACCTTAAATCAGCGATTGCGGGCTCCTGAGACTCAGCTCAGATTGTATGTTTATCAGAACGGCAGATGGGATGAGTCGGTGACGGATCAGCGCTATGACAGGTACATTGGTAATGTTTACCGGTATGACTATCCCGGAAAATACAGCTTTATGGCCTACAAGGAGTTCAGACCTTATAACAACAGGTATATCAATAGTCCTGCAGGTGATATAATGTCACTGGAGCGTGACGAAGAGGGATATTATGCTGTGCGTTATCCTGATGAACCCCGGCTTTATGAACCCTACCTTACCTATATCGATCTTAATGGGCAGTACATCATACAAAACAAGGAAGAACCCATTCGTCAGCGAGAACTCATAGAGTACAGCACAAGACGCCAGGCTGATACATTGATACCCGATCAGACCATTACACAGGAATATTATATACAGGACAGCCTTTGCCTGAGATGTGAATATGTCAATTCACTTTTTACATTGAAGGTGAGGGAGAAGCTTGATGGAAATGTCTATCTCTTCGGAGCTTTTTCAGGCTGGCGCCTGGACCCACAATTTCAAATGGATTACGACCCTTATACCAAAGCGTATTTCGCCGAAGTTCTTCTAAAACAGGGTTATTATGATTTCTATTACGCTGTGGAAAGGGATGATGGTGAAATTGACACTTACACTTTGGAAGGAAGTTGGCACGAAACAGAAAACGAATATTTGATCCTCGTCTATAACAAACATCCGTTCAATCAATATCACCGATTGATTGGCGCAAAAGTGGTCAATTCGAACCAATAATCCTGTAGCTACCTTATTTTGTAGAAAAAATTACAGGCCTTCGTCTGAGAAAGGTATAATTGTCTAATCAATCAAGTTTATGCGACTTTTCACCATACTTATTGCGCTCTTGTGTGCTGCGTCGCCAAGGGCGCAGACTATACTGGACCTTCAGGAATGTATTGATCTGGCACTTGAAAGAAATCTGACGCTTCAGAAAAGCGAACTCGGCGTAGATCTCGCTGAAACGCAACTCAGGGAATCCAGATCTGCCCGGTGGCCCAATATGAACGCCCAAATTGGCGGAGGATATTATACTGGACGTGCCATAGACCCCACAACCAACGACTTTATCACAGAGGATTTTTTATCAAATGATCTCAGTCTCAGTTCCGGTCTTTCGCTGTTTGATGGTGGACGCGTTCATAATCAGATCAAAATGGACAGATTGGGATTGGCCAGATCCCGTGCCCAATGGTCGCAGGCCGCTGATAATGTCGGCCTGAATGTGGCTATTGCATACCTTAATGTCCTTGCAAGAAAGGAGGACCTGAAAAATGCCCGTGCCCAGCTTGAGATCACCAGACAACAACTTCAGGATTTACAGAAATTGATCGAAGCTGGTTCTCGAGCGAGGAATGATATATTGGATCTGGAGGTACAACTTTATATCAATGAACAAAATCTCGTTGCAGCCCAGAATCAACTGGCGATCGACAAACTGGCTTTGAGTCAGATGATCAGATGGGAAGGTGATGAGTTCGACATCCTATCTCCTGACCTGAGCGAGTACAGAGAGATAGACCTTGAGGCATACAGTCTGGATCAACTCATCGAGCGTGCGGTGGCCACGCAGCCGGTGATCGAAGCGGGCCGATTTGGGGTGGAGGAGTCAAAATATGGTCTGGAGGTCGCTAAGTCTGGATACTTTCCCTCGCTTACCGCCAACTTCTTCCTTAATACCAGATACTCGGATGCCGCCAGGGCATTCGGAACTAATTTGGAATGGATCTCTCTGATTTCAAGAATTGATGGTCAACCGGCTACTCTTGAGGTTTTACAACCCGTACCAGGAGAAGGGAGTAGAATTCCAGTGTCTGACCAATGGGATCAAAACCTCGGTTATGGTGTGGGATTGACCCTGTCCATTCCGATTTTTAACAGGAGATTTGTCCGAAGCAATGTAGAGAGATCTCAAATAAATATCGAACAAGCGGAGCTGGATCTGGAGATCGCGAAGGACCAATTGAAGCAGGATGTGGAAAATGCATTTGTCGCAGCCAAGAACGCTGAGAAAGCATGGCTGGCGGCACAAAAAAGTCTTGAAGCGAGCGAAGCGGCGTTTTATAATACACAAAAGAAGTTCAATGTGGGAAATGCGACGAACCTGGAGTTGAGCACTGCCAGACTTAATTATGAAAATGCCCAACGGGATAACATCACAGCAAAGTACACCTACATTTTTAATGTGAAAGTTCTGGATTTTTATATAGGAAAAGAATTAACATTTTAAGATGTCACAGAAAAACAGAAAGTGGTGGATTTGGGTGCTGATAATAGTCTTGATCGGACTCCTGGTCGCAGCAATGATACGATCCCAGACCAGACAAAGAGGAGAGGCGGTAGAACTGGAGCCGGTCGAAAGAAGAACCATTGTGGAGAGGATCAGTGCAAGTGGAAAGATATTTCCTGAAAAAGAGGTCAAGATAAGTTCTGATGTATCAGGCGAGATCGTCCAATTGCATGTTATGGAGGGCGATTCTGTAAAACCCGGACAGTTACTCGTCAAGATAGATCCGGACAGCTACCTCTCTGCAGTTAATCGTGGACGGGCATCTCTTAATGATGCCAAAGCTCAAAAAGCGATCAATGAGGCTAACGTCAAAAATAGTATTGCACAGGTAGAACAGATCAGTGAGCAGCTGGAGAATGCGCGGCGAATTCATGAGAGAAACAAAGAACTTTTTGAGGACGGTGTCATTTCAGAAGCAGATTTTGAAGCTTCCGAAACAGCGTACAGGCAGCTACAAAGCAACCTAAAGGCTGCCAAAGCGAGTCTGGCTTCAGCCGAAAAGGCTGTGGAGGCTGCTACCTATCGTATAAAAAGCGCTCAGGCTACTCTGGATGAACTGAATACCAATTTGGACCGCACAACTATATCAGCTCCTATTGAGGGAGTTGTGTCCAAGTTGAATGTAGAAGAAGGGGAAAGGGTCGTTGGTACGATCCAAATGGCAGGAACCGAGATCATGAGAATAGCCAATATGTCGATCATGGAAGTACAGGTGGAGGTCAGCGAGAATGATATTCTCAACGTCGAACTAGGGGATGAGGTGGAGATAGAAGTAGATGCTTTTTTGGATAGAAAATTTACCGGCAAGGTGACGGAAATAGCAAGCTCAGCCAATGCGCAAGGCACGATGGCGCTGACATCGGAACAGGTGACCAATTTCGTAGTAAAGATCCGCATCGATCCATCGTCTTATGAAGACCTTTTGACAGGGCAAAATCATGTGCCTTTTAAACCAGGAATGACGGCTACTGTAGATATCATGACCGAAATGGCGGATTCGGTGCTCAGTATACCGATCCAGGCAGTCACTACGAGAGAAGAGGAGGATCAGAGTGATGATCTGAGAGAAGTGGTATTCATAATGAATAACGATACGGTGGAAATGAGGGAGGTTGAGACAGGTATTCAGGATGATGAATACATCGAGGTACTAGAGGGTCTGCAAGAGGGTGAATCTGTAGTGACCGGTCCATATTCTGTTGTTTCCAAGGAGTTGGAGTCAGGAGATCATGTACATGAAAAAGAGAAAGACAAAGATTAATTGAACCGGGCGTTGATTATTTTTATAAAAAATCCTGTCAAGGGCAAGGTCAAAACACGGCTGGCCAATGATATTGGAGAATCAGAGGCTCTTGGAGTGTATCAGAAACTGCTCGAGTATACTCGCGAGGTGACCACGGCTGTGAAAGCAGACAAGATGTTGTTTTATAGTGAGACTATTGAACCGGATGATGAATGGTCTGAAGAACACTATAAGAAGTTCGTTCAAAAAGGGAATGATCTTGGACAGCGTATGTTAAATGCTTTCGAGTCGACTCTTCAGAAATATGATTCGGCGCTCATTATTGGAAGCGACTGCCCGGGATTGGACCAGTCACACATCAGCGAGGGATTCATGAGTTTAAGGCAAAGCGATGTGGTAATAGGACCGAGTGAGGACGGTGGTTACTATTTACTTGGGATGAATCACCTGCATGAAGAACTTTTTAGAAATATTAAATGGAGTTCGGAAAGTGTCCTTGAGGAAACGATCCAAGGGTGTAAAAATGCAGGCTTGTCATATCAACTTTTGGCGCAGCTCAATGATATAGATCGTGCTACTGATCTGACTGATTACCCCTGGTTACAATCTGACGGCTAAAGTTTATGTGAAGAATCATGATGCATCTTCTGAGACTTGAAAAACTCCATTCTACCCCTTTGAATATTTCACCATGATACCGAATACAGGCGATCATCACCGTATCCGCCATGATATGCTTTTACATTCTATTAAATTTCTTCCAGGTCAAAATCGATCTTCACCTCGATTTCCCTGGCAATTTTCTGGCGAACTCCTGATGGTATCTCGATTTCATAATCTGCAGGTTTGACATAGAACAAGGATTCACCGTGGATCTTATCCGCACCCGTCTTTTGAAGAGTAGCCGTGGTGTTCAGATCCCTGGTAACGCCATGTAGAGAGAGTTGGCCTTCTACCTGCACTTCCTGAGGGGAATCGCTCAACTCTAGGGATTCAACATTTAAAATCTTACCCTCAAATTTGGCTTTGGGGTACGTGTGGCTCTCAAGATACCTTTCATTGAAGTGCTGCTGCATGAGGGCTTTTTCGAAAGAAAAGGCTTTGATCAAAGCCTGTGCTTCAATATTGCCACTACTGAGGTCAATAGCAGATGATACCTGGTTGTTGATGGCTTCAATATTTTCCAGTGGAGTTTCCGAAAAGAAAGTGATGGTCCCGTTTTGAGTCATATACGTTTGACCGTAAACGTGAACCGCCAGTATCAGAGAACTTAATATAATTGTTAGTTTTTTCATGTTTATTATGGCGTTTAAGTCTATGTTACTACTATAATGTCGTACTCTACGAAAGCGTTGCGGGATGGGGTTACATTAACCTTTTTTTAGCATTAGTACCATTGTCATCCTTTTACCAGAACACAATTGTTGATTACGACGTCCATCAGATATCCCTGGCACCGTCCTTTTAAAGTGATCTGGTTCCCTTTCGAAGGTGGGTCAGCATCCATGTCGCGCAGAGCACAATTCACTCCTCCCGTAAGTGAGCCTTCCGCTTTGAGGATTATGTTGAACTGTGTGCTGTCAACTTTTGTCCGAAGGACCGTTCCAGACACTTCGATGACCTTATCCTGATATTTTTTTAAGGCCTCCTTTTCATTCTGGTTGAACTCAGAGTACAGTTCATCGGCAGTAACGGAATAGTCGGCTTGAGCCGAATCAAGTTTTGGTACTTTCTTATTGAACTGGTAGAATCCGATCACTCCTGCAACTACGATGAGGACTGCAATTCCGAGAATAATGGGTCTTTTCATGTCTGTTGGATTAATCAGGGATATTCATAAAGTACAACCTGAAGGATAAACCGGACCTTCAGATCAATCCTGCTTAATATATTAATACCCTGGCAGAATAATTAGTAATCTGACGACAATAGGAACAATCTTGAGATTGTGAAACCTAGTCTGAACTGTCCTTCACTGATATCTGAAAACGTGTAGGGAATATAGTCGGTCTCCATGATACCACTGGAATTGGTCAAGTTGATCTGGAAGACATGTCCGCCACCAGTTTCATATTCAACGCCCAGTCCAAGAGCCGGGTAGTGCCCATTATCAACAGTTATGGTAGGGGCAAAAGGCAAAGTGGCGTCGAATATAATTCCCCATCCCGAGGAAATTTTGAATCTGCCGGCAAAAGAGACATTGAGGATGTCATTATCTCCGTTTTCTATGATCAGATTGCGATGAGTGAATCCGGCGCCCACCTGAAGACTGACAGCACGGCTGAATTTTCTAGCTATCAGGAATGAAGAATGAAAAACCATGCGATGAGTGAATTCCGGAAAGCTGGTCAATCCCTCTTCCGTAGCCTTTTGAGTTGATATGGAAGCCGTGCCAGTAAAGGCCGCAGAGATCGGCATATTTTCCTCATCGTTCTGACGCAGGAATCGCCACTTGAAAAGTCCATTCACATTCTGTTTCAGATCACCGGATCCTTTAGTTCTTGAAATTCCAACCATGAAATTCTTGGTGATTCCAACTTCTCCTCCGATCTGAACGTCTCTCGCTGTTTCCAGTCCGTAAAACGTTTCCCATCCGCCCCTTTCACCGAACATATCGCCAAATCTGTGGCCGATCCGAATGTCGAGTTGACCTTTACCCAGGGTTTCCACGGAATGGGTGTTTATAACCCTGGTGTCTTTAAAAGTTTGATATACCTGGGCATCCAGAGTGATACTCACGTAAAGAGACACCAATATCATTAAGGTGATCCTTTTCATAATCCTATTAATTTTCCTGATAGTTTGATTCGATCCAGCACAACAGTGTTTCTCTTTCCTGCTCAGTCAAATTGGGACTTCCAGCTGGTGGCATACTTCCGTCACGTATGACCTTTTCGAAAAAGTTTTCATTAAGCCAGGTGCGCATACTTTCGTAAGAAGTGAAATCGCCTGTTCCGTCCCCCCCAGGCACATGACATCCTGACGTGGCACATTTCAGGCCTACGATCTCTCTTACATGACTTTCGTAAGTTACAGCTTCACTGCATTCGGCTTGCTCGGGTCTGATTTCATCATAGTTGCACGACCATATGAATAAGGTCGAAAGCAAAAGTAGCTTCTTCATGAGGTAAAAATAGTTACTCTTTGGTTATTGACCATGTGATTGTAGAACTTTGGAGGGTATAATGATGTTGCTTAATTAACCAAAAAAGTAGTCGATATGTATCCACCAGAACTGGTTGCTCCTATGTCGGAGGAATTAACAAAGAATGGTTTTAAGTCCTTAAGAGATCCCGATGAAGTCGATCAGATCCTTGATCGATCAGAGGGAACTGTTCTAATGGTTGTCAACTCGGTTTGCGGTTGTGCCGCGGCCAATGCACGTCCAGGGGCTCTTCAGGCTCTTGAGCATGACAAGACACCCGATGAAAAGATCACTGTATTTGCAGGAGTTGATAGGGAAGCCACGCAAAAGGCTCGTGAATACCTCTTGCCCTATCCGCCTTCATCACCGGCAATTGCACTGTTCAAAGATGGCAATCTGGTGCATATGCTGGAAAGACATCATATTGAAGGAAGGCCAGCAGATCTCATCGCCTCAAATCTTAGGATGGCCTTTGACCAATACTGTTGATTATAAGTTGGTTGAAGTCGGGGGATATGTTAAGAAAATGTTAAAGCGACCCCCGGGGTTACTTTAACATTTCACATAACATCATACAATGATGAAAAGGCTCGGGCGTTCTTTAAAGTGAACACGAATAATTGACACTTTAAATAACTCACTATGAGAACTGAGTCTTGCAAGTTTTTGGCTCGCTTTTATCCCGAGGCGTATTATCATGTTTATAATAGAACGAACAACAAGGAAAAACTTTTCAAGCTAGATGAACTTGATCAGGTCAGGTTTGTAAATCAATTGGATAAGTATCTCTCACCTTTTGTTGAGATCTTTTGTTTTTGTTTGATGCAAAATCATTTCCACCTTTTAATAAAAATAAAGAAACTCCGTGAGTTGAATCGTTCTATATTATTGAAGGACAGAGGCTTATGGTCGAAGTGCGAGCGCGATTTCATAATTCAATATGTGGAAAATCAAGACGTACATAAATTGATTTCACAGTCTTTCAATTCGGTTTTCAATAGCTATACGAAATCCTCTAACTTTATTTGGAGCCGTAAAGGGAATCTTTTTAACCATCAATTTAAGAGAGTACGGGTCAAAAGCCCTGGACACCTGTTGGATGTTGTAGAATACATCAATTTAAATCCGGTCAAACACGGTTTGGTGAGCCATCCGAAAGATTATCCATGGTCCTCATATAACATGATTTTATCTGGAGTGAATTCCTGGTTGGAAGGTCCTAAAGTACTATCACTTTACGGGAGCAAGGAACGTTTCGAGGAGAGGCATGAAATACTGTTATGGAGGCATAAGAGTGTTAAAACGACCCCCGGGGTCGACTTCCAATCAAATGTCCCCCACATGACATCCTCTTGATAATCCCCATTCCTATTTTTTAGCAGGAAGTACTTTTCCACGGCACTCACCGAAGCCGATCCGGTATCCGTCAGCCTGTCCATAGCCCCTGAGGATCACAGTGTCTCCATCCTGTAAAAATTTACGGGTAGTACCATCGGATAATTCTATCGGCCTTGTGCCTTTCCAGGATAACTCTAGCATGGAGCCATAGCTGTCAGGTTCTTTGCCGCTTATCGTTCCGGAGGCACAGACATCGCCTACCTTCATATTGCAGCCATTGACCGTATGATGAGCCAATTGTTGCACCATGGTCCAGTACATATATTTGAAATTGGAGGCGCAGATCTGTTGCGTGTTGCCTCCACTTGTTTCGATGTCTACGAAAAGTTCGATATCATAGCTCTTCTTCCCATCATCTTTCAAATAGTCAAGAACATCTGGTTCCTGCTCCGGGCTGGGTACTCGAAATGGCTCCAATGCCTCCAGAGTAATGATCCAGGGTGACATTGAACTGCCAAAGTTCTTACCAAGAAATGGTCCGAGCGGCACGTACTCCCATTTTTGAATGTCCCGGGCTGACCAGTCATTGAATAGCGTAAGACCGAATATATGATCTTCTGCCTCGTCGGTAGATACCGGCTCTCCCAGCATATTATCCCTACCCACAACAAATGCCACTTCCAGTTCGAAATCCATCAATTTACAGGGTCCATATACTGGTGGCTGCTCCGGATCAGGCCGTGTTTGTCCCTTAGGCCTGTGGATCGGTGTTCCACTGACAACTATCGAAGAAGCTCTTCCATGATAACCTACGGGCAGATGCAACCAGTTGGGCAACAAAGCATTGTCGGGATCACGAAACATCGTACCCACGTTAGTGGCGTGTTCTCGGGAAGAGTAAAAGTCGGTATAGTCACCGATATCTATGGGCAGAAGCATTTTCACCTCATTGGCAGGATAAGTGAAAGATGAACTTTTATCAGCTATGTTCGATGGATCCTCTTCTGAAAGCAAATGCATTAATTCTTCGCGAACTTTGGAAGTCACATTTTTGCCGAGAGATATGAATTCATTTAGGGCATCGCTCTCCAGTGACGCCTCCGTCAAGCCGTCAGTCTTGACATGACCTTGCCTATACAAAGCCAAAACATCTATTACAGTATCACCCACTCTAGAGAGAACGCGTGCTGACTGACCACCAGGCCGGCCTATGCCGAATGGAATATTCTGTATCGGAAAATCTGTGTTCGCGGAGTACTTGATCCAGGATTTCATAAGTAGAATTTATTTGAGGCCTCAAACTTATAAAAGAGTCACAAGACAATGAGACATACGCAAGAATTAATCAACAGAACTTCCAGCACCTCAATATACCTCTCTGACAATACGCTTGATCGTCGCGGCATCACCCATCGTATAATAATGCAGACACGGGACGCCAAACTCTTTTAATTCCTTACTTTGATGTATGCACCACTCGATGCCTACTTCCTTCACATCATCCTTGGTTTTGGCTTTTTGCACTTCCTTGACCAGTTCTTCTGGCATGTTCACATGAAAAAGACGCGGTATTGAATTTAATTGGTAGTCACGGGTAAGTGGTTTCAACCCAGGCACGATGGGCACATCTATACCTTCTTCACGACATTTTTCCACGTATTTGAAAAAAGGGCGATTATCAAAGAACATTTGAGTGACAATGTACTCGCCGCCTGCTTCGATCTTTGCCTTGGTAAAATTCAGGTCACTTCCAATGCTGGGAGACTCAAAGTGCTTCTCGGGATATCCGGCAATTCCTATACAGAAATCGGTCGCTTCCCCCTTCGTAATGTCAGCGTCCAGGTAAGTGCCTTCATTCATGTCGGCGATCTGTTTGATCAGATCTACGGCGTAAGTATGCCCGTTTGGTTCAGGTATGAACTTACCGTCGAACTTTCTGGCATCCCCTCTTATCGCCAGGACATTGTCAATGTTCAAAAACGACAGGTCGATCAGGGCATTTTCAGTATCCTCTTTGCTAAAGCCACCGCAAATGAGATGAGGAACAGCATCCACGCCGTACTTGTGCATGATCGCCGCACAAATACCCACAGTACCCGGCCGTTTTCTTATAGCTACTTTCTCATAATATCCCGACGGCATCTTTTTGTAGATGAACTCTTCTCTATGATAGGTGACATCGATAAAAGGAGGTTTGAATTCCATCAGTGGATCCAGTGTGTCAAAAATAGCTTGCATACCACCACCTCTCAGGGGCGGTAAGATCTCGAATGAAACCAAAGTTTCACCTTTTGCTCGTTCAAAGTATTCCGTTACCTTCATCTGACTTCAATCGCTAAATTTGTTCAAAACTACAAAGTGATTGAGTAAAACCTGTTTATGCGTCTGTTGAAACGAATTTTTTCCAGATATACCGGAGTTCTCCGGAGTTTCAAATTGACATATGTGTTGAATAACATCCTCAATTACAGGCAGTTGAGCCATAACAGGAAAATGATCGACAAATATGACCTGAAACGTTCTGTTCTATCACCGGTTGGGACCACCGCATTGCCAGAAACAAAAGAACTGCCCTGGCTTGATACGGACAATGCCATGGATGATCTTGAGAATTCCAGGCAATACAAGACCTTTTCTGAAGATATACAATCCCAACTCCGGAGATTTGTATCCGATGGATTCATGATACTCGAAAAATTCTATGACCATGAGTCGATACTGCGTCACAACGAGGAGATCGATCACCTTAGAGAGTCGAGAAAGATAGATTTCAACTACAGCGGATCAAAGATTATGGATGTCTATCGAGAATGCTCCTGGATCGATAATAGGTTCTTCAGAAATCAGAAGCTCATGGAGATCTTTGAGTTTATTTTTCAAAAGAAGATCATTCCGTTCCAGACGATTCATTTCATCAAGGGGAGCCAACAGAAAGCACATTCCGACTCAATACACATGTCTACCTACCCGCCCGGTTATCTCCTTGCTGCATGGACGGCATTGGAAGATATAGGAATGGAGCAGGGGCCGGTGTATTATTATCCCGGCAGTCACCGGCTGCCGTATGTGAGTTGTGAGGATTACAACAGCGGCAATACGGTCTGGCGAATTGGAAAAGACAGTTATCGCAACTATGAGCAGTATGTAGAAAGACTGATTGAGAATGAAGGCCTTGAACCCGTATATTTTACACCGGGCGCAGGGGATGTACTCATTTGGCATGCCAATCTGCTTCACGGAGGTCTTGAAATACGAGGAAGAAATCTCACGCGACGGAGTATGGTCGGTCATTACTTTGCAGATGACGTCTTCTGTTATCATGAAATATCTCAGCGACCGGCATTGATCTCAGACTCAGAATGAATTGATTCAATGTCAGAAGAGGTGATTTCTATCTCACATTGGTAAAAGGTGCCAATCTCGACTGAGAACAGGTCATATGACAGAACAGCACCTCAGGGATGCAAAACACATATAAATTTATTTAATATAAAAAAGAGACTAGAGCGAACTGGAGAGTTTTTCCTGCAAAATTTCGAGCCGCTCATAATGCAATCAAACTTTTATCTCCGTCTGAACTGTCTTATCTTCCCGTTTGCCTATGACCCGACGTATACTTGTAAAATATGGAGGTAATGCTATGCGTAGCGAGACCATGCAGGAGCAGGTCATTCACGCTATGGTTGAACTGAAGAATCGGGGATTGCAGGTAATTATCGTTCACGGAGGCGGTCCCTTCATTGCCGAGCAACTGGATAGTGCTGGTATCAGATCGGAATTCATTGATGGACACCGAAAAACAACAACTGAGGCCATGCCGCACATAGAGATGGCGTTGAAAGGCAGGGTCAATGGTCAGTTGGTCTCTCTCTTTAATAAATATGGCAGCCTGGCTCTGGGCATCTCTGGAAAGGATGCGCAGACCGTTGTGGCCAAAAGACGAAAACATATTCTAATCGATAAAAATGGAAAAGACAGGGAAGTGGATATCGGTTGGGTTGGTGACGTGGCCTCAGTAAACGTGAACTTTCTTGATAACATGCTGGAAGAGGAGATCACGCCGGTGATCGCCTGTCTCGGAACAGATCTGGAAGGTAATGACTACAATATTAATGCTGATATGATGGCCGGCCACATCGCGGGAGTGCTCACTGTGGATCATTTCGTCGTACTTACTGATATTGATGGCCTCAGGAGAGACGTAAATGATGAGAACACAAAGATCGACCGGATCAATATCCGCGAACTACGAGGGCTGTTC
>JAWVZH010000015.1:0-32064 GCA_033722295.1 Saprospiraceae bacterium | reverse complement strand
TCAAACGAGAATATTGGTCCAAAAGGAACGTAAGGTTTTCATACCAAACGTCATCACCGCCAATGGCGATCGGCTCAATGATGGTTTCACTGCTTTTGGAAATTATTTTGCCGACCGGATCAACCGGTTGGAGATCTATGACCGGTGGGGCGGTCTGATATTCAAAACCGAAAATATTCCTCTGGATGAACCGGTCCTAGGTTGGGACGGAACACATAATGGTAAAAATGTTCTGCCTGGGGTTTTTGCCTATGTGATAGAAATTCAATTTCTCGACGGCGAAACAGATCTATTCTATGGAGATGTGACGGTGTTGCGGTAGATTCTAATTATTCAGAAGATCCCGAAACTTATCGAGCCCGGTTTTCAAAAATCCCCCGCCTTTCTGACGGTCCATGAGTCTTTTCCGTATCGCCTTGCTGAACCGAAATGAGGCGATCAGGTGTTCACCATTATCAAATCTGATCGTACGCTCGCGATGATCGTATTGCTTGATATGCGACAGATTGACAAGATGACTTTTGCTCGACTGCTCAAAATCCTCATTGTCATTCAAAAGTTCGATATAATATCCCAGATGACGCGCAGAGGTAAGTGTTTTACCGTCCAGCATGTGTACCCGGCAGATGCTTTGATCCGCTTCAAAGAACAGTATATCGCTCACTTCCACGAACTCTATGACACCCTTCGGCAATACTATTCCGATCGTTGAGGGTACTACTGAGTTGCTCTTGATCAATTCCAGTAATTGCCTGACCTGTTGATCGCCCTGTTCTGTATCCGTCACCCGCTGTTTTACCTTATCCAGCGCCTGGTCGAGTTCTTCCTGATCAACAGGCTTGTTGATGAAATCAAGACAGGCAAACCGTATAGCTTTCAATGCATTTTCATATGAACCGTGCGCTGTTACGAACACAATCTCAAAATCAATGGAACTATCCTCCTGCAATTCTTCGAGAACCTCGAAAATGGTGCCTTCTTTTAGTTGAATGTCGAGAAATGCAAGATCGATATCAGGACGACTCAACAATAACTTGGCTTCGCTAATTGTTTTGGCAATTCCGATGATCTCAACTTCATGCTCGCTCTTGTCAAGCATGTACTCCAGAATATCAATATTATCCTGTGAGTCTTCAACTATGCCGATCTTCAAAGCCATACCTTATTCTTTAAATCTTATGGTGACCTTCGTGCCATGTGGCTCAACATCCTCGGTTATCACATTTACATGATATCCGAGTTCGTTGAGCAATTCGATCCTTTGATCAATGATGACAGTTCCCAGAGAGACATGACCTGACCTGGATCCCTTGATCTCCTTAGCTCGATCCCGCCCAACGCCGTCATCCTCGATCTCAATGATCAATTCCTCATCAAGATAATAAATATTGACAAGGACATTACCTTGCTTTTTGCTCAGGAGTATGCCGTGCTTGATGGCGTTCTCGACAAAGGGTTGGATCAGCATAGGTGGTACAAAAGTCTGGGCAGGCTCTACACTTTCACCTACTTCTATTTGAAAGTCGAAATGCCCGTCACTTTTCATCTGTTCAAATTCCAGATAAGAACGTAATAGTTCCAGTTCTTTTTCCAGGCTTATATCGTTCTCCCGATAATTTTCCAGACTCTTGTGACTCTGGTGAGAAGCGCTCAAAAAATTGCGTATCATTTTTGACAGCTTCACCACATAGGAAGCTGCTTCATCCCGGTCTCCCATTAGGACCTTATGCTGGATGGATGAAAGTATATTAAATATAAAATGCGGGTTGAGCTCGCTCAGCAACAATTGTGATCTTAGAAACTTTGATGCCGACAGTTGACGTAAATATCTCTTGCTCTCGAGTCTTTGACGGTAATAGAGAGTAAAAGCGAGCACGAGAAGAACCAATACAGAAATAATAGCGATTGCCGGAAATTGCGACCTCGAATAGAAAGGAAGATCAATGCCAAATTCAATTTCACTGATCTCAGTTTGTTCTACTGGCAGATCAGTAGGTCCTGCACGAACCCTGAATCGATGCTGACCATGATTCAGTTCATTTAAAACTATTTGCTTATCTCCGGTCCACTTCGACCACTTGCCATCATCAATTTGAAATTGGAATTTTACATTCTGAGGTCTGATGAGGCCGATCGCATCCACATTTAAATTGACATTACGTTCTCCTCTTGCTAAATAAATAAAAGACGGGTCTTCGTAAAAGGGAAGCCTTCTTCCATTGATCATGGTGATCTTTGGTGTCAGGCTGGATTTGAATTTGTCATAATCACCCTTTTTCAATACATCTACCGAAGAGGCAGAGCAGATCCAGATATCATCTCGGTGATCTTTATAAAATCCCGTGAAGCCCGGTTCCATACCACGATAGCCATTACTCATATTGAAAACGTGGAATTCGACCTGTCCGGTACTGACAAATTTCCGGGAATTAAAAAGATATAGACCATCCTTGGCACCTATAAGTAAATGATCCCTATCCACATCGATGATGGATTTGACCAGACTGTTTAATACCGAACTCTCGATACTATAAATGCTATCCTTCTGCCTGTCATAGTACATCAGTCCGTAATCCCCGCCGATCCATGTCTCACCATTTTCATCCGTGAATGTGCAAAAAGCTCCAGATCCAGGCAGGTTGCCTTTTTCATTCTCATAATTTTGAATGACCTCCAGGTCCGTATTCACTGTGCTCAGTCCGGTATAACTTCCCGCCCAGATCATACCCTCATCATCAATACTGAGATTCTGGATATACTCATTGTTGTGCAATCCGGCAGAGTCATTCAATGCGGAAAGTAAGCGACCTTCAGGATCTATGACCCGTAATCCAAAAATACCACCGGCTATGATCCTGTCATTCCTACTGTCATAGGACAGGGCATAAACCGGTTCGTTTTTTAAGAGCAGATCAAATTGTTTCCCATCCCATTTTACAATACCCTGAGTGTTTCCCAGGTATAAATTACCAGAATCGTCCCGGACAGAAGCTGCCAGGTAAAAAGGAGAAGGCACCGTATTCCTTACTGCTGATTCTTGCATGAAGTCTTCTCCCGCTTGACTTCTCAGAAGGCCGTAGCCAAATGAACCGGCCCAGTAATTATTGTTTCTGTCCTGATTAATGGTCCAGACATATGGTAGTTCGCGATAAGGAAAATGAATAAAAGGCTCATTTTGAATGATTGAAAATCCATTTTCATCAGCAAGCCAGAAATTACCAATATCATCCTTAAAGGCATCCACCATTCTGATAAAAGGGGAGCGCCTGATCTTGAATTCCCGATCCCTGGATCGGGCAACAAATGATCCATCCGGAAGCAATCTGTAATAGGCAATTTCAGGGTTGACCGAGAAATAAGCTTCCCTGCTTTTCAGACATTTTTTATTTCCATTTTCAAAATAGCAGTAATCAGTTTCTCCGGTTTCTTTATTCCATTCAAAAAAAAGATGATGGTCATTGGAGTGAATCCGAGTGGTATAATGCCCGTACGTTCCCTTGAGTTGCGGAATGAATTTGCCATTCTCATATGTCCAGACTGCATCACTGCCGATAAAGTAAGTGTTACTCGATACAAGGTCTGTCACCACGGCTCTAACCAACGGCTCCTTAAATACCGAAAGGGAATCGTGATAAAAATAGGTGGTTTCATAATGACTGACGATCCAGATTTCTCCCTGGTGATCTACGTACATATGATACTCCGCACTCAAAAAATCGTGCGGATAGTTATGGAAGTCCGCACCGTCAAATATGGAAAGTCCCTTGTAGGTGAGAATGACCAGGTGACCGTTGGTATCAACAACCAGATCGTGAATGCGGTCGTGTGGAAGCCCGTCTTTTGTTGTATAGGAAACGATATTCTCGCCATCAAAGCGATTCAATCCACTCCTTGTACCGATCCACATATAACCCAGACTGTCCTGGACCAGAGAGGTCGTTTTCATCTGGGACAAACCTTCTCGCATTGTGTAGTGTAGTATGGGAGCTAAGGTATCCTGCGCAAAAACTATTGGATTGATGGCAATGGTGAAGAGGATATAGAATAGCAAGAGCCGGATCATACTTGGGCTTATTCTTTTTAAAGATATAAACTTACGCATCATCCGGCCCATTTCAGGTCGTTCAGCATATCTCTCAACTAATCCTTTTCGATCTGAAAGACCACACCTATCTTGACGAAAGGCGACTGTCCTGTTGCATGTTCATCTCCTATAGGGCCGAGGTCCACACGTGGTGTATTGAAACCTGATCCTGCTAACGAATCATCATAGATCTCACTATTGGTTTTGACAGATCTTCCCTTGATGATGCCTGTCTCAATGAACAGTCCTATAGATTCGCCAAAAATGATAGAACCCCCAATTGATGTCGTACGCATGATGTATCCTATGCCAAAATTCTGATCGTACTGCGTACCATTGAGCGAATAAGAGTTCTTTATAAAACTGTGTGAGTAACCGATGCCCAATTGACCATAGACTTCAAAGATCTGAGCAACGGGAATACTAAGTTTCCCCTGTACTTCCATTCCAAGGTTGGTCGTACTGAATTTCTGAGAATGGCCATAGCTCTGGATGTCCACGCCATATTTGCTAAAATTGATCTCAGTACCAAGGGTAAAGAATTTCAAGAATCGTCTTTCCGATTCAAGGAATAAAGGAGGAACGATCCATTTGGGATCTGCGCTGATACCTTCCGGAGTATTGATCTCCTGTTGCATTTTTTCATACCCCATAATGCCTATCCTGGTATACCTGGTCTGTCCAAAGGACTGAGAAATAATAAGGACACTAAAAATTGCTGCGAGAAGTAAAGAATTTTTCATGACTCTGTTTTTTGTTTGTTGATGATCCAAATCTATGGATGGATCATCCGTGAGTCATGTGAAATGTAACAACCGTATCGAAACTTGTGATAACCGTATGACAATTCATGTCGCAGGCCAATTGAATCACGACGAGCCTGAGTTTTCCGGGCTATTGAGAGTGCCCATAACTCGCTACTATATCCTCGAGTTCCTTCAGGTGTTCTGCCTTTTTTGCAGCACGGGTCGATTTTGCCGTATCAGTAAAGTAATGATGATCATGAAAAAAATTCACCTGGATCTTATTCCACTCCTGGATATTGCTGACAAGGTCATAGGCCTTCATCTCAAGATACAGTTGATGAGATATCTTATCGAAATCATCACGACCAAGGTAATCCAGGTCTGCATCACAGATGATCTGCCCCAGCTCGTCTTTAGGTGATTGGGGGATCTTTGTAGCCATGATCATATCGCAGATGTGATCTATTTGTGCTTCTGTATAATCATAATCAGGAAGGATGCGGCGTGCGATATCGCAACTTCTCTTTTCGTGTCCCTTGTGGGTGGTCTCCATAAACCCACTATCATGAAGAAATACAGCAGTATAAAGTATTGATCGGTCCTCTGGACTTACTCCCTCAGACTCCGCCAGCCGCCGGGATGCATTGTAGACATCGAGGATATGATCATAGGAGTGATAGTAAAGATCTGAAGGCAGGTTCTCATCCAGTTCAGCAAGGATATACTTTTTGAATTCCTGATATTTCATCTAGTGCTTTGAGCGACTTCTCACTCTTAAAATAGGCATTCATATTCAATTCAGGTCTATTATCCCTCACTTACCTCGGCTCAATTCCTCAATATGCTCTATAAAATGTTCATTGAATCGTATGATCTCCATTTTTATCTCTCGGAGTTCGTCAAATCTGATCGTATCAATGTCAATTGATTCACTATCAAATATCGCAGGTTCTATAACCTTGTTGTACCGCATCAGCGGCCTCACGATTTTATTCTCATACGTATTCGCCATTTCAGGGCTGATATGATATTTGATAAGGCTGTAGTCCTTGAGAAAATTGATATTAAGATTTTCAAGCATGCCCCTGTATTCAGCCTTGAGGACTTCTATTTGATAACTGTCTGGTTTTTGAAGTTCACCGATAAGGTTCTTTGTGACGTAGTACAATTCACTTGTTTGTTCAGAAATGTGTTCATAGTTATCGATAGCACGCCTGATATGCTCATCACGTCGTTTGTCCTTCTCCTGAAAATAAAGGGTCACCTGATTGGCAACTCCAGTGAGCAGTGCGCCAGCGAGTAATGGCAAAAACCAGGACATCCTGGAGGATTTTCGATCATCGGCCATTGATAAAGGTGTTTATTACCGACAAGATAAGTATTAGGAAAGTATTCATTACGGCACCCAGGAACTAAACCCTGATCACCTTGCCATCTGAAAGGACAAATACCTGATCTGCCTCTTTAGGCTTCAGGCTTGCCTGTCCCGTGAAGCCGCCAAATGCCGGAAGGATCATCTGGTCCACAGATTTAATGAAGCAAGGAAGACGGAGCGTCTGCCGGCCCCTTCCACGAAGCTTGACAGAAGGGTGAACATGACCACACAGACGAAAGGCCTCACCCTCCTCTCTGGGATGATGATTGAGTTGGAAGGGACCCATGATCAAGCCTTCTTCATACACCGTCAAACCGGCGGCTTTATACCTCTCCTCTTCCAATATATCATGATTGCCCTCGACAAGATGAAAACCTATGTCGGTAGTCTCTGACACTATATCCGCAAACAGATCCCATGTGGTATTCCATTCACTATGGAAAAGATCCCCAAGAAAAAAAACCTGGTCACATCCGGTCTCACGCATAGACATCTTCAATCTCATCAGGTTCTGTTCCTGTACTTTGAGAGGTATCGGGATTCCGGCTTTTCTGAAATGATTGGCCTTGCCCAGGTGAAGGTCAGCAATGAACAAAGCACCTTTAGAAGGCCAAAACAGTCCTCCATTGGGAAGCAAGACCATACGCTCCTTCTGTATTGATATCTCGAGACTACCTTCTTGCTCCATCAAGTAATGATCGGGTGCACCAATCCTGCAATATTACAAAAAGAGAAAGTAGAAAGACCCTCTGAAAATATGAGAGAGTCATACGGTGAAAGCTTGTATCTTCACTCACGTTATCGCAGATTATAGCAGAAAATGATGTGATCTGGGTCAATTTCTCAATTGATAACTGTCATTGGGCGATGATTTATTATATTTAATATTTGTAAAAATCCTAATACGATGGTAATTGAAGACAGCATGACGATCCGTGATGTGCAGCAGGCCTTCAGCAAGTTATTCCCGGGCTTGAAAATAGAATTCTACAAATCCAGCCATGAGGAACACGAGGCATCAAGGGCGGAGGACCAGATAGAAGGAGATAAGAAGATAGGAGATATCCGTTCTGTGAGTGATACCCAGGTGATAATTGTGGATCCCGCAATGGCCGTGGGAGAGTTGGAAAGTCAATTTGACAAACAATTGGGTCTTAATGTTCAAATATTCCGCAGGTCTAACAAGATATGGTTACAGACTTCAGCCACTGATGATTGGTCGTTGCAGGAACAGAATAGAAAAGGATTAGCGTCAATTCAAGAATAATGGATATGAATCAGCTCATTATTACCTCCGGAGTGGTAAGGCCTAATGCCGTTAAAACATATTGCAGGAAAAGGCTTACAAAAGCGCTCGGCGACAAAAATGTCAAATCCTGTTTCTGTAGAATGAGGAACCAGTTCTCTATCTACGGTGTGGAACTGGTCGTGGAGTTGTATTCCGGGGATGTGCTGGAAGTTTCAGCACGCCACTTCTATGTGCAGAAAGCCTTCGACCTGGGACTTTATTTTCTCTCGAAAAAGATGCATCAACTGGGTCTGGTATCTGACGCGAATACCAGTGACTTTATACAAAAGTCGGCATAAAACACCCTGACCGCAAGGCAGTCATTTGAAGCAAGTAGCCATGCATAGCCTAGGAAAGGTGCTTGGCCAGAAATCCCATCATGGCCTTATAAACTTCAAATTTATTCTCTTCATTGTGAAAACCATGTCCTTCATCATATTTCACCATGTAGGGCACATCGATACCTCTCGATCTCAGGTTTCTTACGATCTGATCCGACTCGTCGATATTTACCCTGGGGTCATGTGCCCCCTGGATGACGAATAGCGGCACTTCGATCTTGTCTGCATTGAGTGCTGGCGAGTAAGCCTTCATCATCTCTTTGTCCTTTTCCGGATGTCCAACCATCTCGTACATCATTTTGAGGTACGGTTCCCAATAAGGAGGAACGGTTTCCATGAACGTGAACAAGTTGGAAACTCCAACGTAGTCGATGGCACAGGCATAAAGGTCAGGCGTGTAACAGACACCGGCAAGAGTGGCATATCCTCCATAACTGCCACCATATATGGCGATCTTGTCAGCGTCGGCCAGATCCTGATCTATGAGCCATTTCACACCGTCTGTGATATCATCCTGCATACTTTGCCCCCATTCCTTAAAACCAGCGGTCCAGAAATCTCGCCCGTAGCCTGTACTTCCTCGAAAATTAATCTGTAATACGCCATACCCGCGGCTGGCAAACAATTGAACTTCGGGATTGAATCCCCATGTATCCCGGTGCCACGGTCCGCCATGTGGATTGATCACAAATGGGATGGGACCGGTGACATCCCTTGGCATGGTGAGATACCCATGTATCGTCAAACCGTCTCGCGATCTGTACTGGATCGCCTTCTGAGGAGACATCTTCTCATTATCGAGCCAGGGACTGACCTCGCTCAGTTTGACGATCTCGTCATGATCGCCATCATATGCATAATAGGACCCCATCGAGATGTCGCTATAAGCCCTTATAATGCCTTTCTTTTCATCCTTGCTTGCACTTATGATCACGGCTTCCATACCGGGAACTTCACGTTCGATCCTTTCCTGTAGTTTTGCCCTTTTTTCGTCAAGGAAGTGATAGTGCCGCTTATCAGTGATATAGGTCACCATCGTCGGACATCTCCTGACCCTTGAATAACCCGCACTGCTTATATCAACCACCGGATGCTCAAAGATCACCTCACCAACCTCCTCCCCCGTGCGCATATTCAACTTCACCAATGCTGCCTTATCTCGATCCAGATTTGAAGATGCCCAGACGATATGATCTTGATTAAAATCGAAGAAAAGGGGACTTACCTCGGTTTTATAATCCGTGCGAAGCACTTCATTGAAAGCCTCATCTTCGCTTTCACGGTATAGCAGAACACTGGTCACTCCTTCTACTAGCTGGACGGCTATTCTCAACCTTCCCTGGTGATCGGTGAGCCAGGCCATGATCGGAGATTCTGGATGATTGTTCTCGGCCAGTTGGTTGAGCTCGCCGGTCTTTACATTGAGCCGGTACGGGTCAAAGACCTGAGGATTGTTCTTGTTGAGGGAGATAATGATATGGTCATCATCCTCGATAAGCATATCTATGATCTCTGCCCGGACATTATCAAAGGGTGTCAGATCACGTGCAGTATGTGACTGCAAGTCGGTCACCCACAGATGGTAATTCTCGTCACCGTCCACATCCTTGAGAAAGACAAGATCTTTATTGTTGACCCATGAAAATCCGGAAATGCTGCGATCCTCAACTTCTGTGATACGGATCGGTGTGCCTCCTGTCAAGGGCTCCACAAAGATGTTCATACGGCGCTTCCAGGGTGCAAGGTAGGCGTAGTAAGTACCATCTCTGGATATCTGGTAATTGGCCTTTTCAGGCAATTTAAAAAACAGCTCTACAGGGAGGTCATGCTCTGAAGATCCGGTCTCTATAAGCTTTTCTATGGTGGATTCCGGAGACACCAGTGAAGGATCCCCGGGGAGCGAAGAATTCATAGTCTATACAATTTTGGTAACCTTACTACTTTGTGATATAACATCTTTTTCCGGATCCAGATCGATAAGATTCAGTCCCGGTGCTTTACCTTTTTCAATACTGCCATATTTATCATCGATCCCGAGTGCCTCTGCACCATGGAGGGTAGCCCAGGTGACGAGCACCTCTGGTGGAATAAAGGACTGTAACCTGGATATGGATTTCATCTCTTCCAAAAGAGACAACTGCCAATTGCTTGACAGGCTGTCCGTGCCCAGACACATTTTAGCTTTTGATTCCATGAATAGTTTATAATCCGGCAGCCGATTCTCTATATAAAGATTGGCGTTGGGACAGGAGCACCAAAAGACATGCTCACTCCACCCGTGGGCAAATGTAATGTCCCGCTCAGTAGAAATCGTATTATGGACCAGGAGCGTTCGTCGGTCTGGATTCATCATCGGAAGGGCATACTCGATACTGTTACCTCCTGTTGGTGAAAAATCATCCAGGGGAATCTTGACAAAATCGTAAAATTCGATCAGATCGCCTGTCTTGCTGAGAAATAGATCATTTTCTCTGGGTGTTTCCTGATTGTGTATGCTGACAGTGCCCTCCTGTGGTGCTCGGGAACGGAGTAAATCGAACATCTTACGAGAGACCGAGTATGGGGCATGTGGCACCATGCTGGCTCGAGTAAGACCTGCCGATATAAAGTCATCATAAACCTGCTCATAATTATCGAATTGCTTTTCCGCACCCTCCTCCTGAAGCAAGTCAAAATTTTCTATGAAGTTGTAATAGAGGATCGGACTTTTCTTTTTCACCTCTATGGTGTGGGTCATATTGGATATATCCCCTACAGCCACAATGCCGGCCTCCTGCATTTCCTGATCGGCTTTCTCAATGGCTTCAAGGATCCTTTCGAGTTCAAAATCCCGCTGGCTAACCACCGTCTTAATAAATGGGATCAATCCTGTTCCGGATGGAACGAGTCCCTTCATGTGGGACAGCTCCAGGTGACAGTGGGCATTGACAAATCCGGGCACTATGCATCCATCCAAATACTCAACAGAACCGGGATCAAGGGTATCTGTATCCACGATATCCTGAATGACAGCATCTCTATCAAGAATGATGGTCTTATTGAAGAGCCGATTCCCTCGCCCGTCAATAATAAAATTCGCCGAAATCCTTCTCATATCTTAAAATTCCTGGGAGATCAATCCGTTCTTCATCCTTGGTTCGAACCAGGTGCTCTTCGGTGGAAGAGTCTTTCCCAGGTCAGACATCTTTTTTATTTCATGCATGTTTACAGGAAACAATCCAAATCCAACATTCTTCTTTTTCTTCTTGCATGCTGTGACAAAACCCTGTGGCCCCAGTGTGCCTTCCACATAATTGATCCTCTTGTTGGACCGTACCTTTTTGATCTTCAGTATCTTTTTGATCACTATATCCGTTAGTATCGTTGTGTCAAGAACGACAGGCTCATCCTCATATTTGCTCAAGACCTTCTTTTTCCATCTCAAACGGAACCACTCTTTATCTAGAAACATGGACAATTCATGCTTGCGATCAGGTTGAAAAGGGCCTTTCATCCTTTTTATCAGACAATATTTCGAAAGTTCGGCAAGCAGGTTGAGCGCGCTGATCTTTTTCTTATAGTTAATAACACGATTATATTCATGGATGATCAGGTCATCGAATGATAAGAAAGCACTCAGGAGCAGGGAAAAATCCAGGTCGAGATCTCTGTTATTCTGTGTTTGATATAGTTTGGATGAAGTAGAACACCTGTGATGTCCGTCAGCAATGTAGACGTTCTTCATTTTGCTGAAAACCTCTTTGAGCTTCTCAATACGTTCAGTTTCGCGGATCTTCCAGGTCCTGTGCTCCTCATTTCGTTCTGCGAAGTGAATAGAGTACAAAGGAGGCCCGGATGTATACTCATCCATAATTTTATCCAGCTCCTCCATTCGGGGGTAGGTCAACAAGACTGGCTTGATCATGGCCTTCCTGTGGAGCAGTAAATTTGTCATCGACTGCTCCTTTGATGGCAATGTTTTTTCATGCTTCACTATCTTACCGTCGATGTAGTCCTCTATATTGACGCTTGCAATAATACCTCTGTGATGCCTGTTTGGGGATTCGATCTCAAAGACATACAATGCCGCTGTTTCTGTTTTATTGAAAAACCCGTCTTTCTTAAAATCCGGATAATCATACTTGACCGAATCGAAGAAAGCATCGGTTGATGCTATCAGATCAAAGTTGGGATACACAGCCTGAAAGGGTTCTATCCGCATGGTTTCAGTTTATGAAAATAAAGATACGCAGTACATGTCAAGACGGAGAACTAGCTTGGAGAATGGAGAATAGCAGATGGAAAATGGAAGGTGGATGATGATGGACAATGGACTGACTGTAGCCAGTCTTTCTCATACTACTCTGGTAAATAACCAGGTAAGAAGTGTGCTCTTTAATCCATTCTCTATTATGCTTAATTCATTAGCCATGGTCCATTATCCATTATCCATTCTCTATTGTCCATGTTCCTTGATACTAGTAATAAGTGGACCTCTGATCCTCTATATCGATCATTTTCTTCATCGCATCCATAAGGCCGTTGCTCACCCTTGTCGGATATTGTGACGTATTGACCTTTCTAAGCTGGGCAATATTATTTGGTGGCAAGGCTTCTTCTTTTCTCGTGGTACGTATATAGTATACACCACTATTACCGATGATGGGGCCCGCTGATTCACCCTCTTCCAGGGAAAACGCTGATCCAATCACCTCGGGTTCACTTCCAACTCCTGGCACGAATCCGGAAATAAAGACCGCACCCACTGCTGTATCAACCGTCGTATTGAATTGATCTGCGATGGCACCAAGATCGTCCGTAGAGATCCGGGAAGCGATCAGTTGGCCCTTCTTTTCGTTCCTGACCTTCGGCTCGATCTCATCTCTTACAGAAGCTACTGACATAAGACCCGGTGGATTGATCGCAGTAAGGGATACGACCACATATTTACTATTGAAGTAATTGACGGCATCCTCATAAACGTAGACCTCCGGAGACACATCACCGGGCTCCACATCACCGGAAAAGGCCCACTTTACGATATCGCGCGATGCTTGTTCAGGACCAAGATCACCGATCACAAAAGAGTTTTCCGTGAGACCATTGCCCACCAGGAACTCAAGCTCTTCATCATTATTTACAGAGGCCTGGAGGTCTTCATATGACCTGTTCTCACTAATAAACTCCACAACTTCATCATACCTGACATTCTGGGTCTCTTCAGAAGGGATGATCGCTTCCTTCAAATAGGCCATCCTGTAACTCGGCTCATCATCCAGGAAAACCTGATCTGTGACCTCCACAAGATGCAAGCCGAATTGAGTAGCAACGGTATACAATTTACCTTCTTCCGCCCTATAAAAAATCAGGTCATTAAAAGGCTGTACCATTCTTCCTGGTGCTGTAATGCCAAGGTCACCGCCCTGGGCGGCACTGCCATCCTGACTAAATTGCATGGCCAGGGAATCAAAAGTCGCCTCTCCCGATTCGATCACGTTTTTCAAACTGTCGATCAAACTGCTTGCTGCAGCCAAAGAAGGCTGATCCGTAACACTTCTCAGGATATGTCTCACCTGAACCGAATCAGGGATCACCTTTTTGTCAACAAGCTTGGCCACCCTGTACTCACCACCATCGCGGTAAGGACCATAGATGTCCCCTTCTTCCATAGTGGTCACCGTATCCATGATCTCAGGACTCAATTCGCCGGCCTTAAAGTACTTTGTTTCGTAGATACCATAATTATTAGTGATGAAGAGACTGTCGTCCTCGACTTGTTCCAGATCTGACTTGAGCTCATTGATCTTTTCGAGGATCATGGCCGTATCTTCTGATGTGGGCGTCACTTCAAATTCTACGTATGCCACACTTCGCGTTTCTTCATCGCTTTCATATTCACCTGCATTGGCTTCAATGTAGGCCTGCAGGTCCTCGTCAGTTACCGTCACTTCCGCATCTTCCACCTCATCATATGAAACCTTGACGTAGTCAAAGTCTACCTTGTTGTTATTCTCATAATGCCGCTTTGTGACATTCCATCCAGGCATGTACATTCCTTTGACCACCAACGTATTGATCTTGGATTGCAAGGCCTCGGATTTTACCTGACCTTCCTGGAAGTTCCAGAAGGCTAAAGATTGCTGAGGCAAGGTGCCGGCATTCAGAGCCTCCCTGAAATTATTGAGTGCCTCCATATTTAGGCGTCCCGTATTCGGATCCGCAAAATTCCTCTGGATCACGGGACTTATATTATTTCCAAATTGCAGCTCCTGCATCTCCTCCTCGGTAACGGCAACGCCGATCTCCTCTGCCTCTTGCTCGACTATGGACGCCCTCACCAAATAATTCCACAGGGTATTCCTTCGTGAGTAAACATTACCCGAGCTACCGGCATATAGTACGCTTTCAGCATTTTGAAAATCATTCCAGCTTATGGTCTCGTCACCTACTTCGCCAACGTTGAACTGCTGCCCACCTCCCAGATTTTGGGAAGACGTCATATCCATAAGAATGAAAGCAGCAAGGGCCAGACCCAGAAGGATGAGAACCAACCACAGATTTCGGCGAATTTTTGTTATTAAAGCCATTTAAAATTAATTATAGATTATAGGTTCCTTGATGTTTGATTTTAGAACACGCAAAGGTAAGGCTTTCAGGCAAAAAGACAAGCGCTCAATCCACGTCAAGATTTTGTGCGGCATCGTCCAGGGTTTCGTAGAATTCCTCCCCATACTTTCTGATCAGCGCATCCTTGAGGAAGGCATAGACAGGAATACCCTCTTTTTTGCCCCTTACACATGCTGGATCACAGATATCCCACCGGTAATATTCGAGTTTTTCGAATCCCGCATCATGATCCTTTTTGATACGTACCGGATACAGGTGGCAGGATATGGGCTTGATAAAGTCGACCTCCCCAGCGCGGTACGCCTGTTCTATCGCACATAACCCGATACCATCTTCTGTGTAGTTGAGATATATACAAGCCCCGTTATCCAAAATGGGTGTTCCAGTAAATTTCGGCTCCTCGTAATACTGAGAAACACCGTGAGCCTCCATGTGTGCGATGCCCTCCTTGGTCATGAAGGGCTTGATATCCTCACGGATGGATTCGAGGATCTCTTCCTCACCAGGCGCGAGTGTGGCACCGTAATCACCCTCCCAGCAGCAGGCGCCCTTGCAGGCATCCAGATTGCAGGCAAATGCCTCACCGAGGATATCCAGACTTACGATTTTGTCATTAATCAGGAGCATATAAGAACACTCTTAGGAATTCAAATGTAGTATATAATGTCAGCCTCTTGAAAACGGTTCCCAAAAAGGCTTCAGAATATTACGTTATTTGTAATTTAGGCCGCGATTTGGGAGGGGAATGACCAAATATTATTTTTTAAATTAAAATGCGGAAAAGAATAAGTCAATGAACGATCCCTTGAAGAAAAAGTTCCAGGAAACCTCCGGATCAAAAAGAGATGAATTAAAAAGTTTTATCAAAGAAAATGCAGATGCCCAGATAGATACTGTCAAACTGTCGCAAGTGACTGGTGGCATGCGGGGCATCAAAAGTATGCTATGGGAAACCAGTGCCCTTGATCCACAGGAGGGTATCAGATTCAGAGGATACAGCATTCCGCAACTGAGAGAAAAACTCCCTAAGATCGAAGGAGGGAAAGAACCTTTACCAGAGGGGTTGTTCTGGTTGATGCTTGTCAATGAGCTACCTTCTCACGAAGAAGTGTCCTGGTTGAGTAAGGAATGGGCAAATCGCGCTGAACTGCCGGAAGAGACATATAACGTATTGAACAGCCTCCCGGATGGAACACATCCCATGACACAATTTTCCATAGGCATTACTTCCATGCAAAGCACGAGTGTCTTTGCTCAGAGATATGCCGAAGGGATGAACAAGTCAGATTACTGGGATGCCACTTATGAAGATGCTATGAATCTCGTAGCCCGACTCCCCCGTCTGGCAGCATTTATCTATAGAAGGAACTATTACGACAACGACCATATAGAAGCACGGGAAGATCTCGACTGGGCGGCTAATTTTGCCCATATGCTGGGCAAGGAGAATGAAGACTTTAAGAGTCTCATGCGATTATACCTGACCATCCATGCTGATCACGAGGGAGGCAATGCTTCCGCTCATACGGCGCATTTGGTTGGATCCACTCTCAGTGATTGTTACCTGTCCTTCGCCAGCGCGATCAATGCCCTCGCCGGCCCTCTGCATGGACTTGCCAATCAGGAAGTGATCAAGTGGATCTTTGAAATGACGGATGAGCTTGGCACGACGGAACCATCGAAGGATCAGATAAAGGATTATGTACATAAAACTTTGGATGAGGGCAAGGTCGTTCCCGGCTACGGACATGCCGTTCTCAGACAACCCGACCCACGATTCACTGCTCAGAAGGTCTTTGCCGAGGCCAATATCAAGAATGATCCTATTGTAAAAACAGTTTGGAATATATTCGATGTAGTGCCTCCGATCCTGCAGTCACTTGGCAAGGTGAAAAACCCCTGGCCAAATGTAGATGCTCACTCAGGCGCACTTTTGGTTCATTACGGCATGGACGAGTACCAGTTCTACACCGTCCTGTTCGGTGTGTCCCGCGCCCTTGGCGTCATGGCATCGATGTGCTGGTCGAGAGCCTTGGGTCTTCCTTTGGAAAGACCTAAATCTGTAACCTCGGACTGGTTGAAAGAATACATCAAATCATAATTGAAAACAAATGGAAGTTCCCAGCGGATTAAAATACAGTAAAGAACACGAATGGATACGTGTTGATGGTAATACAGCCTATGTAGGCATAACGGATTTTGCTCAGGGCGAATTGGGAGAAATAGTGTACGTGGAAGTGGAAACCGTAGGCGAAACGATCGAGAAAGATGAGGTATTCGGCACAGTTGAAGCCGTTAAGACTACCTCTGATCTTTTTATGCCTGTGAGTGGCAAGGTGGTTGAATTCAATTCCCAAATTGATGAAAATGAGGGCGATGATCCCACATTGCTCAACTCAGATCCTTACGGCGAAGGGTGGATAGTCAAGATCGAATTGACGGATTCTTCAGAGCTGGACGAACTTATGGACGCCGAGGCTTATAAGGGATTTACCGGATGATCCACAAACCTCAAACACCAAAACTAGCCTGACTTGCATCTTATCATTAAATGGTGTTGAAAGCAATTACCATTGATATGACCAGGATGACGAAACGCATCGGTGTCTGAAAAACACATCATATTAGCAAGAGTATGGGCAGTCGCCGGGTATATTTGGTTTGTTCTGATAGCTGTACTTTCACTTCTGCCCTCTGACAACTTCGCGTCGTTCAGCTGGTCTCACCTGATCGGACTTGATAAGGTCGGACACGCCATCTTCTACGGTGTGTTTTATGTTCTTCACTATCAATCCAGATCAGCTCAGGATGATAAAAGGAAGTATTATCCGTTATTTGCGGCCGGAGCAGCGATGTACGGGGTGATCCTCGAGTTATTGCAAAGCTATATGTATCTCGGACGCCATTTTGATGTGTTAGATTTAATTGCTAATATTATCGGCCTGTTGATCGCCCTTGGTATCACGGGCCTGTTGAACAAATAAATGTTAAGTTATGGTACTATTTGAAATAGCCATTCCCGGGTTGCCACTCGTTCTGATCGTTGGCGGGATCGTAGTGGTCATTGCAGCGCTCATAATCCTTTACAGACGTTATCTTTCCAATAAGAATGATGGAACGCTAACAGAGAGATATAAGGAAAAAGAGTGGTCTTCTCCTCTCAAAGCGAGAAATAAATATCCCGATGTGGATATCCTCAATATGAGTGGTTCATTTTGGCAAATCGGCCTGTTGCTTTCCCTGGGCCTTATTTTGCTGGCATTCAACTGGACGAGTTACGACGACGAGATCTTTATCCCGGAAGATGCTTTGTTTCTCGAAGAAGAGATAGAAATTGAGCCGCCAAGAACGGCAGAACCACCTCCTCCACCTCCTCCGCCTCCGCCTCCCGTCATCGAAGAGGTGCCGGATGAAGAAATGATAGAGGAAGAACCAGAATTCCTGGATCAGGATATCGAAGAGGAAACTATTCTTGAACCGGAACCTATAGAAGAAACGCCTCCACCTCCTCCACCTCCTCCACCCAAAGAGGAACCGGAGGAAATATTCAGAATAGTGGAACAAATGCCTCGTTTCCCGGGCTGTGAAAACAAAGGGTCCAAGGCTGAAAAGGATCAGTGCGCCCAACAGAAACTGCTGGAGTTCATCTATGCCAACATAAAGTATCCAGCGATAGCGAGAGAAAATGGAGTAGAAGGGACCGTGGTTGTACAGTTCGTTGTTGAAAAGAACGGAAAGGTTACGGACGTTAATGTCGTTAGGGACATAGGCGCCGGATGTGGGGAAGAAGCCAAAAGAGTTGTCAATTTGATGAACTCAGAAGGCAAAAGATGGACACCCGGAAAGCAAAGGGGCCGACCCGTGAGAGTACAGTTTACTTTGCCTGTGAAGTTTCAGCTTCAATAGGTATAAAAAGCTATAATGCTTCCTATAAATAGCCATCCTGGGTTTTCAGGATGGCTATTTTTGCAAAGGGAAGGATACAACTTTAACAAGACCCGAGGCGTTTGAAAAGCGTGATGACTATGACAAAGAAACTATCAAGTTTGATCATAACCCTTTTGGTGTGTGGCGCTCTAATGGGTCAGAGCCATAACCTCGCCAACCAGTATTTTAGAGATGGTGAGTATGAAAAGGCTGCTGTCCTTTATCAAAAACTGATGGAGAACAGAGGGGGCACATCAGACCATTATTTTTCCAGATACCTCGAGTGTCTCCTCGCCATGGATGACTTCGAAGAAGCTGAGGATCTCGTTCGCCAACAGATAAAAAGAAGGCCACAGGATCTGAGAAATTATGTTCACCTGGGAAATGTTTATGAAAAACAGGGCAAGGTAGAAAAGGCTCAAAAACAATACGAGAAGGCTATTGACAAACTTTACGATGATCAGATCATGGTCAATCGCCTGGCCACTGCTTTCTCTCGACTTAATAAGCTTGAATTAGCCATTAGCACGTATGAGCGTGGTGAGGACATCACCAATTCCAACCGTCTTTTCGCTTATCAGATGGCAGACCTGTATCGACGGATTGGCGATCAATCCAAGATGGTAGAGTATTATCTCGCCAGTCTCCATACCGAAAGGATCGACATCAATACCGCTCAGAAACTTTTGTCCCGCTACCTGGAAAAGGATGAGTACGGTGAGTTGCAGGCTCAACTTTATATGAGTATCCAGGAGTATCCCGATGAGCTGAAGTTTCTGGAATTACTCGAGTGGGTGTTCATCCAGCAAAAGGATTATAGCAATGCCCTTCGTCAGGCCAAAGCTATCGACAAGCGCTCCGGAGGTCAGGGAATCCGCGTTTACAATCTGGCTACTGTGGCCGCCAATGCACGTGATTATGATGCTGCCCTCGCTGCATTCGATTATCTCATCACCGATATTGGACCGGCGTCACCATACTACCTCGATGCCAGAAAAGAGAAGTTGTCCGTTCTCAGGAGAAAGGTCATGTACAACAAGAGGGCAACTACTGCCGATTTGGCGCAACTACAGAAAGCCTATTCTGATTTCATTCGCGATGTAGGGAAAAATGCACGATCGGCAGATGTTCTTGCCGACTGGGCGGAATTGGAAGCACTTTATATGAATGATGTTGATCGGGCGATTGAACTGCTCAATGATATTATCGATCTGCCAACAGTCAATCGTTTCGTTCTCAACAATGCCAAACTGGATCTTGGGGACTACTATCTCATCAAGGGTGAGATCTGGGAAGCCACTTTATTGTACAGTCAGGTCGACAAGGAATTTCGGGAAGATTATCTCGGAGAGATCGCCAGATATAAGAACGCAAGGCTTTCATACTTCAATGGGGATTTTGAGTGGGCTCAGGCTCAGTTCGACATCCTCAAATCTGCTACCTCAAGGCTGATTTCCAATGATGCCATAGATCAGTCTGTTTTTATAATGGACAATCTTGGCCTCGATACCACGGCCGTTCCACTTCAACTCTATTCCAAAGCAGAACTGCAAGCCTTTCAGAATAAATATGACGAAGCCTTCAGGACCCTCGACAGCATTCCAATGAGATTTCCAGGCCATCAACTGGAGGACGATATCTGGTATCTGAAAGCCGGTGTTTTCGAAAAACGAAAAGAATGGGATAAGGCCATAATGATGTATCAGAATATATTCGAGCAGTATCCGGATGAGATCCGTGCCGACAATGCCATTTTCAACCTTGCGATCATCTATGATGAATATCTCGATAAGGACGACAAAGCCATGGAGCTATATGAGAAATTATTCATCGATTACTCCGGCAGTATATTGGCCGTGGAAGCCCGAAAGCGTTTCAGAAAATTACGTGGAGACGTAGTACAATAATTAAGTTGCTGAATGATCATCTATAATGTCACAGTTAAAATAGAGCCCGCCATCCGTGAAGACTGGGAAACCTGGATGAAGAGGGTACATATTCCCGATGTCATAGCCACAAATTGTTTTACAGATGCCCAATTGAGGAGATTACTGATCGATGAAGATGACGGGATCACCTACTCTATCCAGTATCGATGTCGGTCTATGACAGATCTGGAAAAATATCAAAATGAACACGCTTCAAGGTTACAGTCTGAGCATACGGAACGCTACGAAGGAAAGTATGTAGCTTTTCGGACTTTGATGGAACAAATGGAAGAGTTCTGAGTTAGTCTCACATTAAGACCTCCTCAACTAAATAATCGAATACCCCTCGTTGAAGAACAGGCATTCCATACTGCTCTTGCTACTGGCCAATTTCATTTCCGCGGTGAGCCAGGGGATGAGCATGATCGCTATTCCCTGGTATTTTACCAGTATAGATGGGATGGCACAATTTGGATGGATCTACGTGCTTACCAACGTAATGGCCTTTTTCTGGGTGCCATATTCGGGATTATTGACAGATCGGTTCGAACGAAGAAAAATTCTCATGGTGGTCATGGGTATCCTCGGCGCCATTATTTTATCTGTGGGGTTGCTCGGAATAAAACTGGATGGGCTACCGTGGCTTGTGGTAGCCTCAGTATTCGTCCTGACCTTTCTCAACTATAATATCCATTTCCCAACGCTCTATGCTCTGGTTCAGGAGATGACAGAATTGAAATATTACGGTCGCATTGCGTCGGTCATAGAGATCCAGGGGCAAACAGCCATGATCTCGGCTGGCGCTATCGCTGCCATACTGCTTTCGGGGACTACAGGAGGTGGCGTCGAACTGTTCGGATACATGATCGAAAATCTGCCAGAGATCGAAGCGTGGGACATACATGAGATATTCATTGTTGATGGTATTACCTATTTTCTGGGATTGATCATCCTTACAATGATCAAATATCGCCCATCCGGCAACAGGGAATCGAACTTTGGCACCCTGAGGTCAAGGATCCGGACAGGACTCAACTTTCTGGCCAGTCATCCCTATATCACCATTTTTGGTCTGGCATCATATGCTGTTTTCGTCTCGGTTCTGATAGAGCGTTTCTATTTGCTAGCCCCTTATGTTTCTGAACACCTTGAAGCCGGTGCCAATGTTTATGCGGCTGGAGAGATGACCTATTCGATGGGAGCCTTTCTCGCAGGATTTACAGTACAATACATCTTCAGAAGAATTCATCTGACTGATTCCATCATTTTGATGACTACCGCGGTGATGGCTTTATTTATGATCCTCTTTCTCACCCAGTCCTTTGTGCTATTCTATGTGCTGGGCTTCGTTCTGGGATTATGCAACAGCGGGATACGAATACAGAGGGTGACCTATCTTTTCAGCCGGGTTCCAAATGAAGTTTATGGCAGGGTGAACAGTGTTTTCAATATGGGAAATATATTGTTCAGAATCGTCTTTTTGGCATGCTTCAGTCTACCGTTCTTTCAACAGGGACGAAACATCATCTATGCTTTTTTGATCCTGTCTTTGTTCCTGGTGTGTGCTATAATTGTCCTGCTTTTATACAGAAAGCGTATTATCATAGATCATAATGGAGAATAGCCTTCGTCAATCAAAATTCTTTTCACGTATCACATAGTCCGGACGCCGCCTGACATTGTCATGAACCCGGCTTAGGTATTCACCTACAATACCCAGACCGATCATCTGAACGCCTCCCAGGAACAGGACACTTGTCATTAGGGAGGCCCACCCCGGAACAGTATCTTCCCATGCATATTTCGAATAAAGTGCATACACCATAACGAGAAATGCGACGATCGCACAAATGAATCCAAACAGCGTCAGCAATTTCAAGGGCAACGCACTAAAGGACGTGATCCCGTCAATGGCAAGTCGGAAAGACTTGGCAAAGGAGTATCCGGGCTCGCCCCATCCCCTTTCGTCACGCTCATAGGTAATTTTTGTCTGATTGAAACCTAACCACGCGATCTGTCCCCTGAGAAATTTATGCTTTTCGGGCATCTCTTTCAGAAGATCTATGATCTTTCGGTCTATCAGCCTGAAATCTCCCGTATCGAGGGGGATGTCTATATCTGTCAGCCTTTTGAGTATGCGATAGAACCATTTGGCTGTCCATCGTTTCCACCATGTCTCACCTTTACGCTTGACGCGTTGAGCATATACGACCTCATAGCCCGATCTCCATTTTTCGATCATTTCAGAGATGATCTCTGGAGGATCCTGAAGGTCTGCATCTATGATCACGGCGGCCTCTCCATTACAGTGATCAAGTCCGGCCATTACGGCTAACTGATGCCCGAAGTTCCGGCTAAAGTTGATGTATCTGACCCTGTCGTCATCGCGGGCCAGGGACTTGATGAGGTTCAAGCTGTCGTCAGTACTCCCATCATTGACGAATATAAACTCTACCTGTTCCGGTAAGGTGCTGTTCAACCTGCCATATAGTGTCTGCAGATTACCAAACTCATTATATACAGGTATGATGATGGACAACATGGATATATACTTTCAAAGACCAAGATAGTCAAATGCAACCTGTAGATGGGATTCAGAAAATGGTTAACTTCAAGTCCGTGAAAATCAGCAGACTCATAGCGATCATCATCACACTTGTCGTCGTAGGCTACCTCATTCACTTCTTCAGTGACATTGTGAGCTATGTATTGATCGCATGGGTCATATCTATGATCGGCGCGCCCTTTATGGACCTTTTCCTTGAAAAGGCCCGGTTTCGCCATCTCAAGTATGGATCGATCCTCAGTGCCTTTTTGACGCTTATCATTTTCATACTGGCGGTTGTCACGCTGTTCTCTGTTTTTGTTCCACTCATCGTCGAACAGGCAAGGAATCTGAGCACTATCGATTATTCTGCTCTTGCTCAAAACCTGGAAGAGCCGCTGCGCAGGTTGAGTCAAACCTTATACAGCTGGGGTCTCATCGATGATATCAATGAACCGGCGAGGCAGATCACCGAATCTTTCAACGAATGGTTTGGTGCGGACGAGCTGAAGAACGCCTTTGGTTCACTTGTCGGGTTTGCAGGCAATGCGGTGATAAGTGTCTTTTCAATCCTCTTCATCACCTTTTTCTTCTTAAAGGAAAAGGGGCTCTTCAGCAATGCCATGAAAGCATTAGTTCCAACAGAATATGAGGCCAAGACCGTACATGCGATCGATGAAATGAGCTACTTGCTCACAAGATATTTCGGCGGTATCGTTATCCAGATCAGCATTATTACCATACTTGTATTCCTTGGCCTTTCAATTCTTGGAGTCGAGTACGCCCTGTTGATCGCCTTTTTCGCTGCTGTCATCAATGTGATCCCGTACGTAGGTCCTATCATAGGTGCGACCTTCGCTGTAGCGGTGACGATCAGTTCTGGGTTGGACCTCGACTTTTATAATCAAACACTTCCACTGTTATTGAAAGTCGTCGCCGTCTTTGCTGCCATGCAAATGATCGATAATTTCCTTCTTCAGCCCTTCATCTTTTCCAACAGTGTCAAGGCGCACCCCCTGGAGATATTTATCGTTATCCTGATCGGCGCCAAGCTGGGGGGCATACTCGGCATGGTGCTGGCTATTCCGGGATACACAGCATTCAGAGTGATTGCCAAGGTCTTCCTGAGTGAGTTCAAGGTGGTGCAGAAGATGACGAGTCGGATGAAGTGAGAGTGTTAAAGCGACCCCGGGGGTCGACCTTAACACTTTTTAACTTTTTACATCTTAAACATTCACTCACATTTTAAACACATGTATTTGATTATCAATCACTTATAATAATATTTGTTTCAATGCAAATATGAACTACAAAATCAACCCCGGGGGTCATCACTCTGGAATATGGCGTTTTCACCATCGAAGGAATCGATGACGAACAAGAAGTCCTCATTTTTGATCCTTCGGGGAAGGAAGCAATGTGCGCTCGTCATTATAATACGTTTCATCTGGAAACCAGGAAGTCTGGGAATATTGTTGTGATCATTAAGAACGATGAGGGAAAATCACGCGTTCAACAAGTGATGGTGTGGTGATTTTTCTCGTGCGATACTGAGCTCTTGCTATTAAAAAAGCTTTTCTCAGGTGGGGCCCAATATTTTTTTAGCCTAACTTTGACCTTCTTAAATTAAGACCATGATCAATATTACATTGCCGGACGGTACTGTGAAGCAATTCGAATCGGGAGTCACCGGTATGGATATCGCCAGATCTATATCCGAAGGTCTGGCCCGTAATACGCTGGCCGTCAAAGTAGATGATGAAGTATGGGATTCATTTCGGCCTATCGAAAGGGATGCTGAAGTGAAGATCCTGACCTGGAGAGATGACGAGGGCAAAACTACGTTCTGGCATTCCAGTGCGCATTTGATGGCAGAGGCCCTGGAAGAACTATATCCGGGAATAAAGCTGGGGATCGGCCCTCCGATAGAACATGGGTTTTATTACGATGTGGATGTAGGTGACAGGACGATATCTGTGGATGACCTTCCCCAAATAGAAGCCAAGATGAAGGAGCTCGCAAAAAAGAAAAGTGAGTTTCAGCGTCAGGAAATATCAAAGAATGAAGCCCTGGAATATTACAGGGAGAAAGGCGACGAATACAAGCTGGAACTGATCTCGGAACTCGAGGATGGCACCATCACCTTTTATCATCAGGGTAATTTTACAGACCTGTGTAAAGGTCCTCACATTCCACACACAGGCGGCATCAAAGCTATAAAATTGCTCAACGTGGCGGGAGCCTACTGGAGAGGTGATGAGAATCGTCAGCAGATGACACGCATTTACGGCATCACCTTCCCCAAGCAAAAAGAACTGACTGAGTATCTCGAAAGACTGGAAGAAGCCAAGCTCCGTGACCACCGGAAATTGGGCCAGGAACTCGAGTTGTTCATGTTCTCCGAAAAGGTCGGACCGGGTCTGCCCATCTGGTTGCCCAAAGGAGCCGCCCTCCGAAATCGCCTTGAGACATTCATGAAGAATGAACAGATAAAGAGGGGCTATACGCCCGTCGTAACACCACATATCGGCAAGACCGACCTCTACAAGACTTCCGGTCATTATGAAAAATATGGTGAAGACAGTTTCCGGCCGATCGAGACCCCCAGGGAAGGTGAGGAATTCATGCTCAAACCGATGAACTGCCCTCATCACTGTGAGATCTTTGCCTGGAAGCCAAAATCATACAGGGAATTGCCTGTAAGATTGGCGGAGTTCGGCACGGTCTACCGGTATGAGCAAAGCGGTGAATTGCACGGGCTGACAAGAGTAAGGGGTTTTACCCAGGATGACGCACACATCTTCTGTACTTCCGAACAGGTGAAAGATGAATTTCTCAATGTACTCGATCTGACCACACATGTCCTCGACAAGCTTGGCTTTGATGATTATACTGCGCAGATCTCATTGAGGGATCCGGAAGACAAAGAAAAATATATCGGAACCGATCGCAATTGGGAAATGGCCGAACGAGCGATCATCGAAGCAACTCAGGAAGCCGCTCTGAACACCACCACCGTTTTGGGTGAGGCCGCTTTTTATGGACCCAAACTCGATTTTATGGTGAGAGATGCCCTGGGCAGAAGTTGGCAATTGGGTACAATCCAGGTAGATTACAACCTGCCGGATCGATTTGAACTGGAGTATGTCGGCGCCGATAATCAGCCTCACCGACCGGTCATGATACATCGCGCTCCGTTTGGATCCATGGAACGATTCATTGGGGTCCTCACAGAACATTGTGCCGGTAAGTTTCCATTGTGGTTGACCCCTGAACAATTTGTCGTACTCCCGATCAGCGATAAATATCTGGATCACGCCAATAAGGTACTAAGGGAATTGCAAGCCCACGATCTCAGAGGCTTCATTGATGACAGGACAGAAAGTATAGGAAGAAAGATCCGCGATAACGAGCTGAAGAAGATACCCTATCTTCTGATTGTAGGTGAAAAGGAATCTGAAAGTAACACGGTCGCCGTCAGAAAGCAGGGCGAAGGTGACCTGGGTGCCCAGAGCATCGAGTCTTTCGCAAAAATGCTGAGGGATCTGACAGCGTAAGACCGACAGTTATCACTCATTTCTCCAGCAGAGCAAATGCAAAATATTCCAGCATTTGCTCTACTTCGTCAAAATTCTCATCATCCACCTTCACTTCTGTGAGGCGCGGCAAGTGTTGAGCAAAATATATATGGTTGTTGGCCATTTCAAAAAGATTGCTGGCCAATGCCCTGGGATATGGAAATCTGGGGTTCACCTCGCTTATCACTCCAGCCACCTTTTCAGATAACATTTTATAGTTAATAAAGAAGCCTTCGGTATTTTCTTCGTCCACCGATTTAGTATGATAGGCTTTCGTCCCTTCAGAAATGATAATTCTGTGTAGAACACTCTCGTTGACATAGTCGACAGAAGGGTTTTCTTTTGAAGCATAGACGAGTGTATCAATTATGATCTTGAGACGTTCCCTGGGATCTTCGATGTTCCTTGTGTTGATGTCGATCAGATAGCCCACCCACTCCCAGTACCAGGACACCAGGTAGAGCAGAAGCATATGTTTATTTTCAAAATAGCGATAGACCGAGGCCTCAGTTGACTTCATCCGGTTAGCAAGTTTCTTGAAATTGAATGCCTCGAAACCGATCTCATCGATCAGGAGAATACTGTGCTTTATGATCCTCTGCCCGAGCAATGTTTCCTGGGGGTCTCTTTGGTAAAGCCCCTTGTTCATCGTGATCTTGATACCTATCGCCATAAATCTTAAGCTTTCATTCTGAGCACTAATGGGCCTACAACATAAATCTGGCATTCAGAAACATGCATTTGCAGGTCTGCACAAAATTAGAAAAAAAGTCATACAGCCCATCATAACAGCAAAATATATGTCTATAATAGTTTTGCTATTATAATATAAAGTATTTATATTCGCGTCTTTGTTGTCTGGCTGAGCCTCTCCTCTTGGTTAGCAGATCTTCTGATCCAGAAGTTTACAGGTGATGGCTCAAACAGGGTGATGACAGCGATTCTTCCTTTTAAAATGTGTGAAAAAAATGTCTCAAGCTAGCAGCCAAAGTCTTCTTAATAATCTGAAACACGATATTCCTGCCAGTATCGTCGTATTCTTTGTGGCGATCCCACTATGTCTTGGTATAGCCCTGGCTAGTGGCGCTCCTTTATTCTCCGGATTGATAGCCGGTATTGTGGGAGGTATTGTCGTGGGATCAATAAGTGGTTCACAGGTGGGTGTAAGTGGTCCCGCGGCCGGACTGGCCGCCATCGTACTTGCCGCTATAGCAAGCCTGGGCAGTTATGAGAATTTCCTGTTGGCGGTTGTATTGGGCGGTGTGTTACAGCTATTGTTCGGCGTACTCAGGGCTGGTATCATCGCCTACTACTTTCCGTCCTCTGTCATCAAGGGTATGCTCACCGGTATCGGGATCATAATCATCCTGAAACAGATCCCACATTTCTTTGGATATGATGCAGATCCTGAGGGAGACTTTGCCTTTTTCCAGATAGATGGGGAGAACACATTTTCAGAGATCGTGAACTCGATTAATTACATAAGTGCAGGTCCGACCATTATAGCCATGGTATCACTTGCTATACTGATCCTATGGAATAACGTATTGTCCAAAAAGGCGAAGATCTTTCAGTTGATCCAGGGCCCGCTAGTTGCTGTAGTTGTCGGTATTATTTTTCACGCATTCACCCAGGGCAACTCCAATCTGGGCATGGATCCGGAACAATTGGTCAGCGTGCCGATCCCGGAAGATACCGCCTCTTTCCTTGCCCAGTTCAGCTTTCCCAACTTCGGAGCCATTGCAAGTACAGAGATCTGGGTTGTTGCCTTTACCATCGCTCTGGTCGCCAGTCTCGAAACGTTGCTTTGTGTAGAAGCAACAGACCGGCTGGACCCGGAAAAGAGAGTGACTCCAACCAACCGTGAGTTGTTTGCCCAGGGCACCGGAAATATACTTTCCGGGCTTATAGGGGGACTGCCTATCACTCAGGTCATCGTCCGTAGTTCTGCAAATATCCAATCTCGCAACAAGACCAAGATGTCGGCGATCATCCATGGATTCTTATTGCTGATCTCAGTGATACTGATACCGGCCTTTTTGAATATGATACCGCTTTCTGTCCTGGCTGCGATCCTGTTCATGGTCGGGTATAAGCTTGCCAAACCTTCACTCTTCAAAACCCTTTATGACCTGGGATGGAAACAGTTCCTGCCTTTTGTAGTAACTGTTGTTGGCATCATATTTACCGACCTGCTCGTCGGACTCGCCCTTGGTCTTATGGTTGGTCTGGTGGTCGTACTAATCAAGAGTTACCAGAACTCCCATTTCCTGCATATAGAAGGGGAGAATGTGGATGACGGTAAGATAAAAATGACCCTCGCTGAGGAAGTGACCTTTTTCAACAAGGGAGCGATACTCAAAGAGCTGGACAACCTTCCTGAGAACTCCTACCTCGAGCTCGACGTGAGAAATACGCGTTACCTGGATAACGACATCATCGAGATCCTGGATGATTTTTCTTATAAGGCCAAACTCAGGAATATCACCATAAAACTTATTTCGGAAAAAGGAACGGTAGAGAATCCATCGAGTTATCTGGAGTTTCTCACACTAACGCCAAAATCTGAACTGTATAAATCGGTAGGTGGTGATGTATCCACCTGACCTAAAAATTAACTTGAATTCCGGCGTGATACTTTAAATTCTTTTATTTTTTCCTTATTGTAAATCCAGTAATGATGAATATAAACAAAGCTCAAACAGCAGAATCCCAGGCCGCCATCTCCCCCGGCAAGGCCGTCCAAATGCTAAAGGAGGGAAATGACAGGTTTGTCAAAGGCGATACCGCCGATCGTGACCTGCACGAACAGGTGAAGCAGACCTCTTCGGGTCAATATCCTTTTGCCTCTATAGTAAGTTGCATCGACTCACGCATTCCTACCGAGATCGTTTTTGACCAGGGAATCGGAGATATTTTCAATGCCAGGATAGCTGGAAATTTTGTTAACGAAGATATACTTGGCAGCCTTGAATTTGCATGCAAATTGGCCGGTTCAAAAGTGATCGTCGTAATGGGTCATACCTCTTGCGGTGCAGTCAAAGGTGCCTGTGACCATGCCAAGCTGGGTAACCTTACCCAGATGCTTGACAAGATCATGCCAGCGGTAGATGCGGTGGAAACCTCTCCTGGTGAAGACAGAAGTTCAGGTAATATCGAATTCGTCAATCGCGTGGCACGTAAAAATGTCGAACTGACGATCGAGGAGATCAAAAAGAAAAGTCCTGTTCTCAAGGAAATGTATGATAATGGCGAGATCGATATCGCCGGAGCAATGTATGATGTAAATTCGGGCGCGGTATCATTTCACAATTCTGAAAGATCGGTCTAGGGCTGATTTCGCTTTATTTCTGTTTTTTGTAGAGGATAGAGCGAGCCTAATCTGAGGGGCCGGAACAGAACAAATTCGAAAAATGTCAAGAAGCAGCCTCATCAATACTTTCGTGTTATGTCTGGCCATGATGTCCGGTCCATTACAGTCTCAAGAGGATATCGTGGGCAACTGGCTGATGTATTTCGGCCTGAATCGCATATCTGACGATTGGAGCATACATTCCGAAGTCCAGTACCGTAATCATACGGTCGAACCAGTGAATATAGAACAACTGCTTCTTCGCACAGGTCTGAACCACCACCTTTCAAAAAACGCCATGGTGACGCTGGGTTATGCCTATGTCGCCACTCATGATTATGAAAGCGAGCAAAAAGAACCCGAATCGACAGAGCATCGAATTTTCCAACAGTTCATTCTGACCAACAAGGTGAGCCGTTTGAAATTCGAGCATCGCTACCGGGTTGAGCAAAGATGGGTGAATGACGAATACAGCAATCGCCTCAGGTATCGCCTGATGCTCTTCCTCCCGCTAAACAAGCCTGAAATGACGAGCGGAACAATCTTCCTGGGCCTTTACGACGAGATCTTTATGAATACGGAACAGGTATTTTTCGACAGGAACCGATTATATGGCGCTGTGGGGTACCAGTTTAATAAAAGTACGCAATTGCAGGTGGGATACCTGCGACAGACCGTAAATGCCTTCGGAAAGAATTATTTGCAATTCGCTCTGGTCTTCAACCCGGATCTCAGGAAAGATTGAGGTGCTTATCTATTATTTAGGCAGTAGTTTTATTCAAGAATCTGACCACCAGTAATCAGAGCGGTAATGTCATCTTTCTAAAACAACTATTTGAAGATCAATTATCCATACCTTTTAGATATTTCACTTCTGATAATGATATCTGCACTGAATAATTGCGCATTTGTGACTCTTATCCTTATTACCTGATTTTCTATATACCAACATGTGTTCTTGGATTATGAGCACACGTATATTTTAGAAATACTTATCTTAACTTTCTTTTTTGCTCTCATGTCTACTCTCCACAAAATACATGTCCACTTCCCCTTTATTCTTGGCAGCAATCCGGCCTCGGAATTCACAATGGAATTGATCTTTCACCATCTCATAGGTGTCTCCTGAGATATTGATTTTATTCGGTTCTCCACAACTTTCCATTCTCGATGCAATATTCACAGTATCTCCCCAAATGTCATATGCGAATTTATCCTCGCCCACTACACCTGCTACAACCTTACCTGTGTGAATTCCTAAACGCAATTCCCATACTTCCTCTCCCCTAGCCCTTTTTTCAACTGCCCACTGTCGCATGAAAGCGATCATCTCCTGAGCAGCAATCAGGGCATCAACAGGGTTAGTATCATTAGGGGTAGGAATGCCTCCTGCACACATGTAAGCATCGCCAATGGTCTTGACCTTCTCGAGTTTGTGCTTCTTAACAATGCGGTCGAAAGCCTTAAAGCAATAATCCAGATTAGCCACAATTTCCTCATCGCTTATCTCTTCGGAGATCTTGGTAAAATCTATGAAGTCAGTGAATAAGACAGTCACTTTCTCATATGTTTTCGGACTTGCTCTGCCCATTTTCTTAAGTTCTTGGGCAGTCTCCCTCGGCAGAATATTGAGCAATAGTTTTTCAGAACGATGCCTTTCCTCTTCTATACTATCTCTTTGAGCGGCGATCTTTTTCGACTGAAGTCTGATTTCCTCGTTTTGCTTGGCAAGCAGTCGGTTATCCCTTCGTTTTTGCTGATAGTAACCGAAAATCAGCCCCGCTATAATCAGCGAGGCTAGCACACCTCCAATTGCCGCCTTGGTATAATAACCCTGCCGCTCAAGTTCCTGCTGGTACACCAGTTCCTTTTTTTCCGCCTCCGCTTTAGCAACTGCCTGTTTCTTATCGAACTCAAACTGCATGGACTGGGCAGTGATCTTTCTTGCCACCTCTTGATTATTCAGGGAGTCTGCGATGGTTTTGTAAAGCCTCAAGCTTTTGTAAGCTTCTCTATAGTTCCCGGCGCCCTCATAGGCTAGAGCGAGCTGTTTGGTAGCATCTCTCGCCACATCATTCTTACCTCGTTCCTGAGCAATTTGGAGAGCCTCATTTAAATAACGAATAGCTTTGGTAAACTGCTTTCTCGCCAAATGAATCTTACCCAAACCCAATAGGGGATATGTCGCATAGGCCTGGTCGTTAACCTCATTATACAAGGCCAAAGAGCGCCTCTGGTACTCCAGAGCAGCCGTATATTCCTTCTGTTCTAAGTAAACCTCCCCTATACTGCTA